>JAKARW010000088.1 GCA_021819125.1 Pseudomonadota bacterium
GCCTTTGAAGAGTTGTTCCCAAAGAATGTTCCGGTCGTGTTCGTGCATCACGGATATGGTTCGACCGTCCGTAATCTCGTCCAGGGGCGGCCCGGGGACGACCGCTTTCATGTGCGCGGATACATGAACGAAGGGACCACGACGACGCCGTTTGACATGGTGGTCCTAAACCAGATCGACCGCTTTCACATTGCCATGGATGTGTTGCGACGGGCGACGCGGCTGCGCGCCCAGACCGCCGATATCGTGGATTTGTTCCAGCATAAGTTGATTACCCACGAGGCCTATACGCGCACACACTTGACAGACCTTCCGGAGATCGAGAACTGGCACTGGACCGCGGATTTTGAGGACCCCAAGACGCCGGCGCCGCTCGCGCACCCGGCGCGCGGGCTTTTTTTCACCGACTCCTAAACGCGGGGTCTTTCAAGCCGCGTCTTTTAAGATAGCGCCAGTGACTTTGGCAAAGGGAGAGACATGACGACAGACATCAGTCCATTGGCCGGAAAGCCCGCGCCGCGCGCGCAGTTGGTCGACGTGCCCCGGCTTATAGCCGCGTACTTTAACGAAATTCCAGACCCCGCCGTGGCCGGGCAACGCGTCTCCTTTGGCACCTCAGGCCATCGCGGATCGGCCTTCACGCACTCCTTCAACGAATGGCATATTCTCGCGATCAGTGAGGCCATTTGCCGGTATCGCAAACAGCAGGCCATCACAGGCCCGTTGTTTCTCGGCATGGATACGCACGCGTTGTCGGCGCCGGCCTTGGCTTGCGCGCTCGAGGTGCTGGCGGCCCACCACGTGGAGGTCATGATCGCCCCGCCCGGGGACTATACCCCGACACCGGTGATTTCTTATGCCATCGTGTCCTATAACCGCGGGCGTACGCAGGGGCTTGCCGACGGTATCGTGGTCACGCCTTCCCATAACCCGCCGGAGGATGGGGGATTCAAATACAATCCCCCGAGCGGGGGTCCGGCCGAACGTGACGTGACCCAATGGATCGAGGATCGGGCCAACGAGATTCTCGCCGCCGGCCTGCAAGGCGTGCGCAGGATCTCTTATGAAGAGGCCCTGCGCGCGGCGACGACGCATCGCTACGACTATATCGATAAGTACGTCAAAGACCTCGATCAGATCATCGACATGACGGCGATTCGCGACGCAAAGATCCCGCTTGGCGTCGATCCCTTAGGGGGCGCCGGCGTCCAATACTGGGAACCGATCGCGAGCCGCTATGGCCTCGATCTCACACTCGTCAACAAGACCGTCGACCCCACCTTTGGCTTCATGACGGTCGACTGGGACGGGCGCATCCGCATGGATCCTTCATCGCCTTACGCGATGCAAGGCCTGATCGGTCTTAAAGATCGCTTTGCGGTCGCCTTTGCGTGCGATACCGATCATGACCGGCACGGGATCGTCACCCAAAGCGCGGGCCTGCTCCCGCCAAACCATTACCTGGCGGTGGCCATCGACTACCTCTTTCGGCATCGGCCGCGATGGGGACTTAAGGCCGCGGTCGGCAAAACCATGGTCAGTAGCCAAATGATCGACCGGGTGGCCGCGAGACTCGAGCGAAGGCTTTATGAAGTGCCGGTGGGCTTCAAATGGTTCGTGGATGGCCTTTTGACCGGCAGTCTCGGGTTTGGTGGTGAGGAGAGCGCCGGCGCCTCGTTTCTGCGCCAAGACGGCTTGGTGTGGACCACCGACAAAGACGGCATCGTGGCCTCCCTCCTCGCCGCGGAGATGACCGCGCGCACCGGCCGCGACCCAGGCGAACTCTATGGCAGGCTTACCAGGGAATGCGGCGAATCCGCCTATCGGCGCGTGGACGCGCCCGTTACCCCCAAACACCGCGCCGCCCTTTCGACTTTGTCGGCGTCGCAGATCCACGCAAGTACGCTTGCCAAAGACCCTATCACAGCCCTATTGACCCATGCGCCGGGCAACGGGGCGCCGCTTGGCGGCCTCAAAGTGATCACGAAGAACGGATGGTTTGCGGTGCGCCCTTCGGGCACCGAGGACATCTACAAGATCTACGCGGAGAGCTTTAAAGGAGAGGATCACCTGCGCCAGATCATCGCGGATGCCCAGGATATGGTCGACCGCGCGCTCGCCGCGACCGACGCGCGGGTGGGGGGCTGACAGTTTATGGAGCTACTCCACCAGACCTTTCAGGGAACCCCGATCGAGGGAATCGAGCCTTTGATCGATCTGGCGCTCGATCTGCGCTGGTCGTGGAATCATGGGCTCGATGAATTGTGGCGCGAGATCGATCCGGAACTGTGGTCGGCGACCCGCAACCCCTGGCTCGTCTTGCTCGCGGTCTCGCGGACCAGGCTTAAAAAACTCCTCCAAGACGAATCCTTTCGCCGGAAACTCGAGGCCGTGCGGGAACACAGACGGCAGGCCGAGGAGCAGCCGGGATGGTTTGCGCGCGCCCATCCGGCGACCGCGCTCACATCGGTCGCCTACTTCAGCATGGAGTTCATGTTGAGCGAAAGCCTGCCCATCTATTCCGGGGGGCTTGGCAACGTGGCCGGGGATCAGCTCAAGGCCGCAAGCGATCTCGGCGTCCCGTTGATCGCCGTGGGACTCCTCTACCAAATGGGTTATTTCCGTCAGGTCGTGGATCGTGAAGGGGTACAGTACGCGCTCTATCCCTACAACGACCCGTGGCAACTGCCCATTCTGCCGGTACGGGACGCAAACGGGGAATGGGTGCGCATGAAGATCCCGCTCCTTAGCGCCACGATATGGCTGCGGGCATGGCAGGCCCAGGTGGGGCGGGTGACGCTTTATCTTCTAGACACCAACGATCCCGAAAATCCCCCCATGCATCGCGGCATTACCGGGGGACTGTATGGGGGCGGCCCCGAGGCGCGGCTGGAACAGGAGATCGTGCTGGGAATCGGCGGCTGGCGGCTCTTGCACACGCTGAACCTCTCGCCTGAGGTATGCCATCTCAACGAAGGGCATGCGGCATTCGCGATACTGGAGCGGGCCCGCTGCTTTATGCAAGATCATCATCAGACCTTCCCTGTCGCGCTCGCCGCGACCCGTCCGGGTAACCTTTTCACGACGCATACGCCGGTTCCCGCCGGTTTCGACTGTTTTACACAAGCCCTCATGGAGCGGTACCTGGGGCGCTACGCGCAAGCGGGCCTTGGAATAAGCAACCGCGAGCTACTGGCGCTCGGCCGCATGAACGCCGATGATCCCAACGAACCTTTTAATATGGCGTATCTCGCGGTCCGGGGCAGTGGCGCCATCAATGGCGTAAGCCGGCTGCATGGGCAAGTCAGCCGGCGCATCTTCCAGGTCCTCTTTCCGCGGTGGCCGCAAGCGGAGGTGCCGGTCGGGTTTGTGACCAACGGGGTTCACCCGGCGACCTGGGACTCGGCCCACGCGGATCGGGTATGGAGTGATGCCTGCGGCAAGGGGCGCTGGCTCGGGGAACTCGATACCCTGGAGGCCGATCTTAATCGCGCGCCGGACGCGGACCTGTGGCAAATGCGCCTATCGGATCGTAAGGCGCTCGTTGACTATGTCCATGCACGCCTCGCCCGCCAGTGGGCCGATCAGGGGGCCGATGACGAAGCGGTCGCGCGCGCCTACCACATCTTCAACCCGGATGTCCTGACCATGGGTTTTGCCCGGCGGTTTGCCGCCTACAAGCGACCCAATCTCTTGCTTCATGATCCCAAGCGGCTGGTCCGTATCCTCACGAACCCGCAGCGGCCGGTGCAGCTCGTCATCGCCGGCAAGGCCCACCCGGCGGATCTGGGCGGACAGGCCCTCATCAAAGAGTGGATTGCGTTTATCGCACGCCCCGAGGTGCGTTCGCATGTCGTCTTTTTGAACGATTACGACATGGAGATGAGTGAGCACTTGGTCCAGGGCATCGATCTGTGGATCAACACACCCCGCCGGCCGTGGGAGGCGTGCGGCACGAGCGGCATGAAAATCCTGGTCAACGGCGGACTCAACATCTCCGCGCGCGATGGCTGGTGGGCCGAGGCCTACACCCCCGATGTCGGGTGGGCGATCGGGGACGGCAAGGAGCCTGATGACGATGCGGCCCAGGATGCGGCCGAAGCCGAAGAGCTCTACACCCTATTGGAGCGTGAGGTCATTCCGGCCTTTTACACGCGCGACCACAACGGTATACCCACCGCGTGGCTTGCCCGCATGCGCGCCAGCATGGCGCGTCTCGCGCCGCAGTTTTCGGCCAATCGCGCGGTTCGCGAATATACGGAGAAATACTATATCCCGGGCGCGGAACGCTATCGCCGATTCAGCGCCGACCAGGCCGCGGTAGGGGCCCAGGTGGTGGCTTGGCAGAAGGCCCTCGAGCAACATTGGCCGGCCGTGCGCCTCGAGTCGGTGCGTATCGAGCCCGCCGGGAGCGAATGGACATTCGAAACCGCGGTGTATTTAGGCGACCTGGACCCGGGCGCGGTGCGCGTGGAGCTTTATGCCGACGCAATCGACGATAAGGGCCCGGTCCGCCAGGAGTTGGCGCGCGACGCCCCACTGGTGGGTACGGCCGGGGGCTATGTGTATCGTACTCGGATACCCATGGCGCGGGCCCTCTCGGACTATACGGTACGCCTGGTGCCCTATCACCCGGACATCACGGTCCCCCTTGTGGCGACCCACATCCTGTGGCAACGATAAGACTTAAAGACCGGCGGGCGGCCCCGGCTTTGGCAAGCCCGCGGCCCGCTTTCGGGCCCTGGGTGAGACCGCGCCGTCCGAGGGGGGTAAATACTTTAAGAAGTGGCGCGGCGTGCCCGCGCCACACCCGGCCATAACGGCGCGGGGCGGGGCCTTGACGCACAGCGGACGCGGCCAAAGCGCCGCTCATCCTTCGCGCGCGGCCGTCTGGCCGATACGGAAAAATGCGTGCGCCAAGGACCTTGAAACCCCCGGGAACCAGCCCCATGCCTTGGAGGTCAGAGGCGATAAACGATCCTAAAGGAGGGTTTGTGCGTATGAAAGGGAAATATCGGACAGCGATTGTGACCCTCGGGGTGGCATCGGTCGTGGCCGCAGCCCTAGCGTTGCTCCCGGCCCACCGCGCCCCAGCGGGCGTACTGGCGGCCACGGCACCTGTGGGCGCGCCCTTCCAACAGGTCCGTGTCTACCACACGCCGGGCGGGGGCTTGTTACGTACCGAGACCGTGCGTTGGCAGGGTCCGGGTAGCATGACCATCGTCACATGGTCGAGCAATGGCACGACCGGCGCGGCGCTGCCCCCCTGGGTGGGTATGGAGTTCCAGAACATGATGGCCCAACAGCGCCTGCTGCAGGCGGCGATGGCGCATATGATGAGGCGTGAGCCACCCTTGCTGCCGCTTGCCGGCCCGTGGGGACCATTCCCACCGCTCTCGATTCGAGTCGAATGGCCAAAGGCCGCGCCGACACCGACCCCGCCGCATGCGCCGGCGCCCGTCGTTTACCCAAACAGCCGCCGGACCGTCGATATCTAAGCCCCTGGCGCCCGCCCTCGGGTGGGCGCCCTTTTTTGCCCTTTCGTTCACTCCCCCGCGCCGACCGGGC
>JAKARW010000029.1 GCA_021819125.1 Pseudomonadota bacterium
AACCTGCGCTTTCATGACCTGCGGCACGAGGCCACTTCCCGCCTCTTTGAGAAGGGATTAAACCCGATGGAAGTCTCTACAATCACCGGCCACAAGACTTTGCAGAGGCTGAAACGCGATATTCATAAGAGCAGAAGATCTGGCAAAGTTGCTGGGATGACACGATGTTATAGGGCAGCTTCAGACTGATAGCAGACGTTGGCTTGCACCTGATTAATAGGCGTTGCCTTTTCATGCAATATGTTAGGCAAGTCGCGAGGCCGCATCCTTGCGGGTGGGCGTCCTCCCCGCCCTCAGCCTACGGCTACCGCTTTCAAGTGTGGGTAGGACGGGGCTTTCACACCGAAGCATCGGACTTGGGTGGAGGCGCCCTTCGGGCGTATGTAACGGAAACGCAGGGGACACTTATGGGTCATGTTTGCGCTTCAATCCTTCTGACCGGTTTTGGCCCAGAGTGTCACGTTGGGCAGCCCCTTGAAATGCGCGTCACAGGTCAAAAGACTCGCGCCGTGGTGCCGTGCGGTCGCATACACGATCGCGTCGGCCGTGGCGAGCTGGTATTCCCGGTGCAACTCAACTGCCAAAAGCGCGATACGGGTGTCGAAGGGCACGACGACACACTTCTGCGAAAAGGCGATCACCTGATCGGCCTCATCTTCTCCAGCCTCGCGCAACAACCACTTCGAAAGCTCAAACTGCACCAAGATGGGAACGATCCACCGAGGCTTGTCCGGAAAGTGCTCGGCCACCTGCGTACCCAACGCGGTGCCGGCCAGCCACTCCACCCACGCCGAGGTATCGACCACGCACGGCGCAGCGGTCATCAGAATCGATCCGCTCGGTCACGCAGCGCCTCGGTGCGCGCCCCAAGGGCGATGCCGGCAAGCTCCGCCGCCTCCGGCACGGGCATCACCAGCACGCCCTTGCCTTTGGGGATGAACACGAACTCCTGCCCAGCCTGCCAGTGCTGTTGCTCGCGCACCGCCTTGGGGATGGATATCTGGTACTTGCTGGATAAGGTTGCGGTTGCGGTCATAGCTCCTACTCCATAACAATCGATCATCTATGGGTAAGAATAGCCGATCCCGACTGAGTGTGCCAACGTGCCTCAGCGATCGGTTGCTTTCCGCTTGCCCTTCCCTCCTGTGTCATAGTCGTTGCCGTCTCGATAAATCGATATCCAAGGCGACTGTTAAGATAACGCCCCTTTATGGGGCGCAAGGCTTGGGTCTTACATCGCAAAAGGGGGGATGCGCGGACAGGTATTTAAGCATAGGCCTGTTAGACAACCTGGTGTCTTTTTTGGTAAAAGGACATCCGGCAGGTGTTTTGAAATGCGATGCAAGAGAAGTCTAATCCATACAGAGAAATCAGGGGAGTTAGCAGCGCGATGGCCTATCAAGTCAACGGCAAGGTGGTGGAAAGCACGGAGACGGGATATCTCGTCAATCAAGCGGACTGGGACAAGGCGGTAGCCACGGAGATCGCCAGGGGCGAGGGCCTGGATCTTACCCAGGACCATTGGGATGTGATCGAGTATCTGCGCGACCAGTACTTCAATCACAGTGGCGAGTTGCCGAACAATCGCCATATTCTGAAGGGTATGCAGGAGGTCTGGTCGGACCGCAAGGTCGACAACAAGACGCTCTTTGATCTCTTTCCCGGCAATCCCTCGAAGCAGGCGGGCCGCATCGCGGGTCTCCCCGAAAGCATGCGCAAAGGCGGCTACTAGCCCCGCAAGACACCGCCGGATACCGGCGCGGCGGCGAGGACACATCTGCCGCCGCGCCATGTGGTCTGTCGCTTCCTATTCGCTGTAGGCGCGCTCTCCGTGCTGGGTGATGTCAAGACCCTCCCGTTCTTCTTCGGTAGTGGGCCGCAGGCCGATCACAAGGTCGACGAGTTTCAGAATGATGAAGGTGAGCACGGCGTCATAGGCGGCGACCGCTCCTATGGCGATAGCCTGTTTGCCGATCTGGGCGATGTTGCCTTCGAGGGCGCCTGCCGTGCCGCCGATGGCCTTGACCGCAAAGATTCCGGTCAGGATCAGGCCTATCGCCCCGCCGACTCCATGCACCCCGAACACATCCAGGGAGTCGTCATACCCAAGCTTGTTCTTTAGGTAGGTGACGGCCCAGAAGCAGGCGCCGCCGCCTGCGATCCCGATCAGAAGTGCGCCGCTTGGATCCACAAAGCCCGAAGCCGGGGTGATGGCGACCGCGCCCGCGACCGCGCCCGAGGCCATGCCGAGGACGCTCGGTTTACCCCGCGCGCTCCATTCGGCGAACATCCAGGTCATCGCCGCCGCCGCGGTCGCGATCTGGGTGGTGGCCATGGCCATGCCGGCAAGCCCGCCGGAGGAGACCGCGCTACCGGCGTTGAAGCCAAACCAGCCCACCCACAGAAGCGAGGCGCCAAGGATGGTCAAGACCAGATTATGGGGCGCCATCGCCTCGCGCCGGTAGCCGACGCGCCGGCCCACGACGAGGGCCGTGATAAGGCCTGCAACCCCGGAATTGACCTCCACCACCGTCCCGCCGGCGAAATCCAGTACCCCCATGTGTGCGAGCCAGCCACGCGGCGACCATATCCAGTGCACCACCGGCGCATACACGCACAGGAGCCAAAGCGCACTAAACCAAAGCACGGCGGAGAATTTAATGCGCTCAGCGAAAGATCCGGAAATAAGCGCCGGTGTGATGATCGCAAAGGTCATCTGGAAGGACATATACACGGATTCGGGGATGGCCATCGAGCGGCGGATCACCGTGTCACGGCCCATGCCGTGCAGAAACAGGCGTCCGAACCCGCCAATGAAGGCATTGCCGCCGGAAAAGGAAAGGCTGTAGCCGACGAAGTACCAGAGGAGGGTGACAAGACAGGTGGTCGCAAAACTATGGGCAAGTGTGCTAAGGACGTTCTTGTCGCGGACCATGCCGCCGTAAAAGAGCGCAAGCCCCGGGATGGTCATCATAAGCACCAGCACGGTGGCCGTCATCATCCAAGCGGTGTCGCCGCGGCTGATGTGGGCGTGAACGGCTGTGGGTGGTCGTGCGGGGTGGACCATGGCGACCGGCTGCGCGCCGGCTGTCCCCGCCGTGGCCACCGGTTGGGCAGCATAGGCGCGCAACGGGATCAGGAAAAGAAGGGTTAGAAGCAGTCCAACCGCGGCCCTTTTTATGACGAACGGCAGATTGCGCATCGCGCGTTCCTTATGTCAGAGTGGTTCACTGGTGGTTTCACCGGTGCGGATGCCTATGCGCCCGCATGCGGTGGGATAAAAATCTGTCGAGCGCCGGTCCGGCCTGCGCGGTCGTACGCCTTCTCGTTTCCATTAGCCTTAAAGTCGGCCAAGGGGCCCCGCAGGCGATCTCGCGCATCGTCTTTTAAGCTCAAAAAATGTAATATATTCAGTGCCTTGTCGGTTTTTTATAATCTTTCCGGCATCCAAAGGCTGGCCTGCATCGGCATTCGACCCTTGCTTGCAATCATTGCCAAGGCACCCGCCATCATCGAACTCATGCGGCTCCCTATGATGGACAGGCCTCCCTGTGTGGTTTTCTCCCCACTCGCGCCAAAGGGGGTCTGAATGGCGTGTCTTGGCGGCGCGGCGTATCGCCCCCTCCCGGCACGGTATGGGGTTCTGTGCACGCCGGGCCGGACTTTACCCTTCATCGAAAGGCGCATCAACTGTATGGGCGAACCGGGATGGCAGGCGGTGGTGGACTTGCCAAGGCCGGGTCGGCAAACATCTGGGCCAGAATGCGGCAACCCATGCGAGCCCCGGGCGCACGAGACTTCTACGCCCAGGTCTCGCCTGTGCGCGGGCCTCGCGGAAAGAAGGCCAAGGCGCGGCTGCTTAAAAAGGCTTTGCGCGACGCTTGCCGCACAAAAGCACAATAAGGCCAGAAGCCTGATCGTGATTTGGCAAGCGCCGTCTCGATAAATTTCCCTACGGACGTGTGGCGGTCCGCGCCGGGTTTACGTCCTACGGACCGGAAAACGTGCGTGTAAGAAACGAGGGGGGTCACATCGGCGCCCCTGCGGTTTCCGGGGACAAAAGATGCGCTACTTAGCTTGGCGTATGCGGCGCTCGGGATTTCTGGCCTGACCCTGGTCGGACGCAAAAGCGTTTCACGCGGTTATTGGTAAATAAAAGAGCGGAGCTTTTGGGTTTGCAAGAAGGCACACCGACACCGCGTCAGTGGCAAGATACTAAAGCCTGCCTTGCCGTTATGCGCCCGCCGCTTGGTGCGCCCTGGAGACTATGCGCACTGAGGGGTATGTCCGGGATCGCGCGTCTGCCGCGGCAATAAGCGTGATGGAGCGGTGCGAATCGATGCCGCGATGTTGCATCATGGCAAAGGCCTTCTTTGATGGGCTATATAGTCTTTCAAGAATAGCGTGGGACATGTGATTCCCAACAAGACCCACGCGATGCTACGAATCGATGTCGTCGCAAGCCCTCGTGTTCGACGCGCCCCGCGGATCTTCAGGCCAGGTACTGGTCGTCCGGGACCGCCTCCAGCCAATCGACCATCCGGCCGTCCACGGCCTCCTGAAGGGCGATGTGGGTCATGGCCGTATCAGAGGTGGCGCCATGCCAATGTTTGTGGCCCGGCGGGCACCATATGACGTCGCCCGCACGGATCTCGGCCTTCGCCTCGCCCGCGCATTGCGTCCAACCGCGCCCCGCGGTGACGATCAGCAGTTGTCCGAGTGGGTGCGTGTGCCAATGAGAGCGCGCCCCCGGCTCGAATGTCACGCTGGCCGCACCCATCCGCGAAGGTCCCGTCGGTGAGTGGATGGGGTCTATGCGCACAGTTCCGGTAAACCACTCCGCGGACCCTCTTTGCGAAGGCGCGGATCCCGCGCGTGTCAAGATCATGAGTGTCCTCCGTCAGGATGCAAGAGTCGCCATGTCGATGACGAAACGATATTTGACGTCGCCGCGGACCGTGCGGTCGTAGGCTTTGTTGACATCCTTTATCGAGATGCGTTCGATGTCGCACACGATGCCGTGTTGGCCACAAAAATCCAGCATCTCCTGGGTCTCCCGGAGACCACCGATCAACGAGCCGGCCAAGGAACGCCGCCTAAATATCAAAGGAATCCCGTCCACCCTCTTCAAGGGTTCTACCGAGCCCACGATCACCATCGTCGCGTCGCGCTTTAGTAGCGCCATATAGGGATCCACGTCATGCCCCACGGGAATCGTATTTAACAGAAAGTCAAAGCTATCTCGAGCGTGCCTCATGGCCTCGGCGTCTTTGGAAATCAGCACCCCGTCCGCGCCAAGTTTTCTTGCATCCGCGCCCTTGGAAGGCGAGGTCGTGATCATGGTCACATGAGCGCCCATGGCGTGCGCGAATTTCACCCCCATGTGGCCAAGCCCGCCAAGCCCAATGACGCCAACCCGCAGGCCGGGTCCCACGTTCCAGTGCTTGAGCGGGGAATAAGTGGTAATTCCCGCACACAAAAGAGGCGCGGCGGAAGCAAGATCAAGATTCTCCGGAATATGCAGGACAAAGCGCTGATCGACTGTGATCGTGTCGGAATAGCCGCCAAACGTCATGGAATGCGGTGTACCACCGATCTTGTCCTCGCCCCCATAGGTGCCGGTAAAGCCGTTATCACAGTATTGCTCGAGACCCGCCTCGCACGAGAAACAAATGCGACAACTATCCACCAGGCAACCGACGCCCGCGAGGTCGCCCACCTTAAAGCCCGTGACGTGCTTACCGACCGCCGCGACCCGTCCGACGATCTCATGCCCTGGAACAAAGGGATAGGAGGTCCGCCCCCACTCATTGCGTGCCGAGTGAATGTCGGAGTGACAGATGCCGCAATATGCGATGCTTATCACAATATCCTGAGGGCGTGGGTCGCGACGTTCGAATGCGAAAGGCTGCAGCTCGGCCGTTGCTGAATGGGTTGCGTATCCCTTCGATTTTATGGTCATGATGACTCCGTTTTTATGTTTGTCATCGCGTTTTTGCGGGGTGCGGCGGCTTTTGTGCTTTGCAAAACCTTTAAGGCCAGTGTTATGGAAAAGCGGTTTTTCGCGCGCCGCCGGTTTTTCATCGAGCCCAATAGCGTTCGGCGCCTGCCGCCGACCTTAAGGCCGCCCGACATGCGCTGACGCCTCATTCCGAGGGGCCCATCTCTTCGTCCAAAGTGACGATGTCTTGGTACCGTGGCACAGAAAGCGTTTTCAAGGTCCGCCAAAACCCATTTAGGCGAAAGGCATCCGACAAAAGACCGATGGCTGCCGGTAGATTTCATCGGCAATCGCAATGATAGAACTCGTTGCCTTGCAAACGGCCCGCACTGCGCGCGCAGTCCCCGGCGCCGCGTATTGCGGACCGCTTTATTAGAGCAAATTGTGAGGTTTGCGGCAAGCGCTGTACGAAAATGTTCGCGGCGAAAGTCGGTGAAAAAGCAGGCATATTTTTAATATTCGGTGCTCATCGCACAAAATCACTAAAAATGTCATGCAGTGGCGCATGCGCGCGGTTAAGCCATTGGCCGTCGTCAATGTTATTGCGCGCGTTTTGTGCTTTGATGGACGCGCACCATACGCTGCGGCAGGCGTTTTTCCTTGGACAGGAGCGGTCCCTTCTGTCATAATGGTAAACCGCCTTTTCGGGCGGATGTGCGCATCCTACTTAGGTCCGACTTATGCGGGCTCAAGGGTGCTATAGGATGGGTACGCACGCAGAGCATAAGGAGAGAGCCATGAAAATAACGAAACGGCTTACGCAACGCCTCGGGGGGCGTGCGTTACCGGCAAGCAGTGTTCTGTGGTCTTCTCGTCACGGCCTTTTCTGGACACTCGGGGCCTTCGCAACCGCGGGATTGATTGGAGGGGCCTTGGTCTCGAGTTATTGGAACAAGGGGCAGGTCGTGGGCGCGACGGTGGCGGGGGCGGATCAGATCGTTCTGACAGCCAACGCCGCGCCTCCCGCCCTATGGTCCAATGCGTGGCTTGGCCGACGGCCGTTTCGCGCCGTCGCGTTTCATGGTCTTCGACGGGTTACGACCGGATTTAGCCTGATGACCTTGCCAAAACCGCGAACGCTAACCGAGGACCTGCTGCGTGTGGCGCCGGATGTCTCCGCTCATTTGGTAAGGCTCAAGGATGAGCTGTCGGCTGAGGCCGGCCGAGCATTTGGGGCGCACGCGTGGCTTTGACGTCGGTGTGACGCGCCATCGGCCGCCGGACCACAGCCTTTTATCCGGTCGCGTAAAAACTCCATAAACGCGAGAGTGTGGCGCTGCGTTTAAGGGTTGCCCGGATGAGGCCGGTCTGGACCCCTCGAAAACCAGGATGGGACGCGCGTGGCGGACGGATATAATGCGCCGATGCAAACCGAGCAATGGCAGCAAAGCGAAATATCCTGGCAGGCTCTAGGAGCGCGGGTTCTTGCGGCCGTCGCCAAACCGCGGACCGCAAAGGCCATCAATGGCATCGCGGTCATCGGTCTTGCGGCGTTGCTGGCCCACTGGACCTGGGGGGCGCTTTCGCCGCCGGCCCGATCTGCGGTGGCCTGGGTTACACGAACGCAGTCTACGCAGCCACCGCTGCGGGTGCTTCTGAAAAGCCATTTATTCGGTCAATCGGCGGTAACGACGCAGGCTTTAATCCCGGTTAGCCATCTGGCGTTGACCCTTTCGGGCCTGGTGGCGGGTGGTCCGGGTGTCGCCCTCATCGCGGGAGCGGATGGAAACGTTCACCCTTACCTCGTCGGGGCACGCGTGGCCCCAGGCGTGGTGCTGACGGCGGTCACGCCCGATCGCGCCATTCTGCGACAAAACGGTCGTCTTGAAAGCCTCTTGCTATATGCTCGGACCTTCACGACGGCGCAAGCATCGATGGGCCCGGCGGTGGCGGTCGGGCCCGCGCGGGTTACAGTGGCGCCTCAGCCCTTAGGTTCGACGCCCGCGGTTACGGTCCGCGTGAAGCCATCCGTAGTGTCGGCGTTTGCCGGCGTGTCAAATACGACCTTGCAGTCATGGCTCGTGCCAGGACCGGAGGGCGGCGTGCTGGTCAAGGGGACTCCGGTGCCGGCGTTTGCAAGTCTCGGTTTGCGTCAGGGAGACGTCATCGAGGAAGTGAATGGACGGCCCGTGAATTCTTTGGGTGCGGCGGTCAGCGCTTATATCGCGGGCGTCAAAAATAATGGTGTCACAGTGGATGTGGTGCGCGGCGGACACATGAAGATCTTTCGTTACACGATGCCAGCTTCGTAAGTCCGTTTGTGTGGTGGAGATCTTTTCTAAGGACGGAACACCAATGGGTAAGTGGGTGCGTAGCCTTTCATGCGCAGGAACGGTTCTAGCGCTGTTACTGGCGTCATTACCTAATCCGGCCCAGGCCGCTGACCAGAAAACCGTTGCGGCCGGAGAACATCCCGTGGTGGGGGCGCATACGACCTTGGCGGTTAAGCCATTACCTCACCCTGTGCTGAGTCCTGGCGCGACACCGGCCATGGCCCAAACCGGATCGACGGTCGTCAGCACATCGCGCAAGATTCCGCCGGGGGAGATGCTGTTTAATTTCAACAACGCCAACATCCGCGCCGTAATCCGCACCGTGGCCGAATTGACCGGCAAGAATTTTCTGATCGACCCGCGCGTGCAGGGGAAGGTGACGATCGTATCGACTACGCCCGTGTCAGTGCGCGCGGCCTACCAGATCTTCGTGAGCGCCTTGAAGGCGCAGGGATTTACCGCCGTTGCGGGCCCAGGCGGGGTTATCAAGGTGCTTCCGCAAGCGAACGCCCGCCAGGCGGCGCCGGTCAGCGGTTACTGGCCGCATGGCGGCGATGAGCTCGTGACCCAGATTATACCGATCGAGGCAGGCCAGGCGGCGCAGGTCATGCCACTTTTGCGGCCCTTGATGTCGAGCGCCGGGATCCTATCCGTCTATGCACCCACCAACACCCTGATCGTGACCGACGATGCCGACAACATCCGCAGGCTGTTGCGCATCGTCTATGGCATAGAAGCGCAGATGCGTGCGCCCATCGTCATAGTGCCGGTTCGTTACGCCTCCGCAGTCGATATCGCCAATCTGCTGGTGCGCCTAGGCGAGGCGCAACTGCCGAACGCATCGGGCACGCCAAACGGCAACTACAGTCCCGTCACTATCGTCCCAGACACACGGGCGAACAGCCTGCTTTTGCGTACCGCGAGCGCGAAGAAGCGCCGATTCATCGAGGCGCTGGTACGCAGGCTCGATGCGCGCGGCGCAAGCGGGGGCACCACGCATGTCGTGTATTTGAGAAACGCCCGGGCCAGCAAGATCGCAAAGATCTTGCGTGGCCTCTTACAGGGTGAGGCCAAGGGGGCCCACAAGCGCGCGAGCGAGCCGATCATGCCGGTGGCCCTGCCCGGCGCGCCCCCAGTCGGTCACGAGGTCTCGGCGCGCGCGATTAAGGCTTCCCTTGTGCAGGCCGATCCATCGATCAACGCGCTTATCATAAATGCCCCCAATGCCGTGTATGACAGCCTGCGCGCGGTCATCGCAAAGCTCGACATACGGCGGGCCCAGGTGTTCGTGAAGGCGCTCATCGCCGAGGTGACGGTCGACAATAGCGCCGAGCTCGGTGTGCAATGGGCGGGCGCGGCCCCGGCCGGCAGTGGCGCGGTCGGAGGCATCACGAACTTTCCATTGACCGGATCGGGGATTGTCTCGACTGCCGCCAGTCCGTCGAGCCTCGCCAATGACGCGGGCCTAGCGTTGGGTTTCATAAGCGGCACGGTAACGCTCGCCGGAGGTCAAACCGTCGTAGGACTATCGGCGTTTGCGCGCGCTCTGCAGTCGGTCTCGGGCGTGAATGTGCTGTCGACTCCGGATCTTTTGACGCTCGACAATACCGAAGCGAAGATCATGGTCGGCCAGAATGTGCCGTTCATAACAGGAAGCTACTCCACCGCGGGGACCGTAGGTACAGTGGGCGTCAACCCATTTCAGACAGTCGAGCGCAAGAACGTGGGGCTTACGCTAAAGATCAAGCCGCAAATCACAGCCGGCAACAACATCAAGATGCAGATCTATGAAAACGTGTCGAGCATAGCGCCGAGCGTTACCGGTGCAATCGATCTCATCACGAATAAACGGGAACTGAAGACCACGGTGATCGTAGCCAATGGCAAGACCATCGTTCTAGGCGGACTCATCAGTGACGAAGTCGAGAATGGGTGGCAGGGCGTGCCGTTATTGGATGACATCCCATGGATAGGTAACCTGTTTCGATACCGTCAGCGCGTGAAGAAAAAGACCAATCTCATGGTGTTTTTAAAGCCGGTCATCGTACGCAACAGCGAGCAAAGCGAGGGATTCACGGCCTCGCGCTACACCATGATGCAGGCCGAGGAGGACGCGGTACGGTTTTCACGATCGGTGATATTGCCGAATTACCATCAGCCGCATCTGGCCCCCCTGAAAGAGCCTGGGGCCGGGACCGGAAAACATTCCACGCCCGCAGGGGCCGCCCATGGCTGAAAGGGTCGAGCGCCCCTTGGATAAGGAGTGGGTGGGGAAGCTTCCTTACCACTTCGCCAAGCGCCATGGCGTGATGAGCGTGGGGCTTGTCGATGATGGGGTCGAGATCTGGCAGCGGGCGCAGGTGCCGGGATCGGTCCTGGCGGAGCTCGAGCGCGTGCTGCGGCGGCCGCTTAAGCTCAATACCGTGGGTGAAGAGGCGTTCCTGGCGGCGCTCAACGCAGGTTATGCGCGCGACATGTCGCAGGCCCAGCAGATCATGGGCGACCTCGACGATAATCTCGATCTCGCGGAACTCGCGCTGCATCTGCCAAAGACTCAGGATCTTTTGGAGAGCGAGGGCGATGCTCCGGTGGTGCGTCTTATCAACGCATTGCTCACGCAGGCGGTGCGCGAACAGGCGTCGGATATCCATATCGAGGCATTCGAGACCCGGTCACTGGTGCGTTTTCGGGTGGACGGGGTACTGCGCGATGTCATCGAACCCCAGAAGGCCGCGCACGGGGTGCTGGTGTCGCGCATCAAGATCATGTCGCGGCTCGATATCGCCGAAAAACGCCTGCCCCAGGATGGCCGCATCACGCTGCGCCTGGCCGGGCGGCCGATCGATGTGCGCGTCTCCACGGTTCCGACGGCGCATGGCGAGCGCGTGGTGATGCGGCTTTTGGACAAGCAGGCGGGCCGCTTGAACCTGGGCGCTTTGGGGATGCCAGACGATACGCTTGCAATCCTGCGCGGGCTCATCAAAGAGCCGCACGGGATCTTTCTTGTGACAGGCCCCACCGGCTCTGGTAAGACGACCACGCTGTATTCGGCGCTGGGCGAGCTCAGTACGAACACATCGAACATCATGACCGTCGAGGATCCGGTCGAATATGAGCTCGATGGCGTGGGCCAGATCCAGGTCAACTCCAAGATCGACCTCACCTTCGCTCGCGCATTGCGCGCGATTTTAAGGCAAGACCCGGACATCATCATGATCGGCGAGATCCGCGATCTCGAGACCGCCCAGATCGCCGTGCAGGCAAGCCTCACCGGTCACTTGGTCTTGGCGACCTTGCATACCAATGACGCCGTGGGTGCCGTCACCCGCCTGGTCGATATGGGGATAGAGCCGTTTCTCGTGGCATCGACCCTCCTTGGGGTGCTGGCGCAGCGCCTGGTGCGGACCTTGTGCAAGACCTGTCATGGGCAGGCGTCGACTACGGGCACGACCTGTCCGGCATGCAACTCGACCGGGTTTCAGGGACGCACCGGACTCTATGAGCTGCTCACCGTGGACGATGCCTTGAAGGCCTTGATTCATGATCGGGCGGCCGAGGCGCGGCTTCGCGCAGCGGCGCTCGAGCACGGCTTGCGAACCCTCCATCAGGACGGTTTGCGGGTCGTGGCCGAGGGGCGCACCACCACCGAAGAGGTTATGCGGGTCTCCCGCGACTGATTATGGCGGCATTCGAGTATGAGGCACTAGATCACGAGGGACGCGCGGTCAAAGGGGTCATGGAGGGCGATGCCGAGCGGCGCGTCCGCGGCCTTTTGCGCGAGAAGGGTTTCATACCCGTCAAGGTCGCGCCGATCGGCAAGGAGCGTAGCGAACGCCGGGCGTTCCGTTGGCAAGGGGGCCTCAAGGCCGCGGAGCTTGCGCTCATGACGCGTCAGTTCGCGACGCTGGTGCGCGCCGGCCTGCCGATCGAGGAGAGTCTGCATGCCCTGACCGAACAAAGCGACTCGGCGCGTGCGCGCAAGATCCTCGCTGCGGTACGCACCAAGGTGCGCGAGGGCCAGCCCTTGGCGCAGGCCTTGGGTGATTTTCCGGGGTCTTTCCCGCCGCTTTATCGGCACCTTGTGGAGGCCGGCGAACAGTCCGGAAAACTCCCGGTTATCCTCGAGAGGCTGGCCGATTACACTGAGCAACGCCAGGCCTTGACGCAGAAGGTGTGGGTGGCATTTCTCTATCCGGCGCTGGTCAGCGTCGTCGCCGTGGCCATCGTAGGCGGGCTCCTTGTGTATGTCGTGCCGCAGATCGCCCAGGTGTTTGTCGAGAGCGGCGCGCCGCTTCCCTGGGCCACGCGGACCTTGATCGCGATCAGCCGTATCGTCAAGGACGGGGGCGTGTGGTGGCCGGTCGGCGGGCTTGCCGTGGTGCTTGCGGGCCGCTGGCTGCTGCATAGCCGCGCGCGGCGGGTCGCCTGGCAGAGGTTTTTGCTGCGCGTGCCATTGCTTGGGCGGCTCATCCGCAGCCTGAACGGGGCGCGGCTTGCCAGCACGCTCGGGATCCTGACGAGTTCCGGGATTCCGCTTTTGGCGGCGCTCGACACGGCCTTGCATGTCGTAACCAACCTGCCGATGCAGATGGCCGTCGAGGAGGCCAAGCGTCAGGTGCGCGAAGGGGGATCGCTCGGCCGCTCTCTGGGGCGGGCCAAGCTCTTTCCGCCGCTTGTCATCCATCTGATCGGCAGCGGCGAGGCAAGCGGCTCTTTAGACACCATGCTGGCGCGCGCCGCCGAGGCCCAGACGCGCGAACTCGAGAGTTTCGTGACGGCGCTTACGAGCCTCATCGAGCCGGTGTTGATCCTGGTCATGGGAGGAATGGTGCTATTCATCGTGCTCGCCATCCTTCTGCCGATATTCGACATGAACCAACTTATCAAGTGAGCCTTATGCCCTACAGTCAACGGTCGCGTGGTTTTACCCTCATCGAGGTCATGGTCGTCATGGTGATCATCGGGATCCTGGCGGCGGTGATCGTACCGAAGATCATGAACCGCCCCAATGAGGCGCGTATCGTGGCGGCCAAGAATGACATCCGCTCGATCGTAAGCGCCCTGAAGCTCTATCGCCTCGACAACGGCCGATACCCGACCCAGCAGCAAGGCCTGAAGGCCTTGGTGCAAAAGCCGACCTCGGGTCCGGCCGCGCCCGACTGGCGTACCGGCGGCTATCTCCCGCGCGTCCCCATCGATCCCTGGGGGCGGCCTTATCAGTATTTAAATCCGGGCATCCATGGGCGCGTGGATGTCTTTAGCTACGGGCCGGACGGCAAGGGCCGGGGCATGAAGGACGTCATCGGATCATGGCAATTGTAGGCCGCCACCGCGGTTTCACGCTGCTTGAGATCCTGGTCGTTCTGGTCCTGATCGGCATCATGCTGGGCGTGGTCGCGCCGCGCTTGAGTCGCGACATGGGCGTCTCGGCGCGCCATGAGGGTCTGCGTCTTATGGCGCTCTTGAAAGCGGCGCGTACTGAGGCGATCGTGACGGGCCGGCCGTACCGCGTGAATTTCAGTGCCCATGGGTATGCATTTCAAAGACTCAACGGCCACGGGCGTTTCAAGGCGGCCAAGGGCGTGCTGTTTCGGGCACGGCACCTGCCGGCGGGTGCCGCGATCCTGGGTCTTGGAAAAGAGCGCGCCGTGGTGTTCACGCCAAGCGGTCTTGGGCAGGTGTTTCATTGCGAGATCGTGACGCGCCACGGGCGCTTTTTGGTATCAGGTAATGATGATGGGCATATCAAAGGCGTGGCGCGGGGCTAGATATAGGGGATTTACGCTGATCGAGGTGCTGGTCGCGCTTTTCATCCTGGCGATCGCGCTTGCCGCGGTGATGCGCAACCTGACCGGCGCGATCACCACGACAGGCGCGTTGCGCGACCGGACGCTGGCCCTGTGGGTGGCCGAGAACCGGTTGACGCGCGTGGAGGCCATCGTTCATTGGCCGCCGCTTGGGCGGCGTCATACGCGCGAGCGCGAGGACGGCCGGCGGTTTCGGGTGGTGACAAAGGTCGCGACCACGCCTTTGCCGGAGATCCGGCGGGTACGGATCACGGTACGCCGTGTCGGGCGGCCGCAGGTGTTGATGCGGCTTGTCGGCTTTGTGCGCAAGCCATGACCCGAAACCGCGGATTCACCTTGCTCGAGATGCTTGTGGCGATCGCGATCTTTGCGATTGTGGGAATGATCGCCTACACAGGCCTTGACCGCGCGATGGCCATCCGTGCGCAGTTGAAGGCCGTGCGCGTGCGCTGGCAGGCGCGCGGGCTTGCCTATTACCGGCTGGCCAATGATCTGGCCCAGGCGCGCGGCCGGCCGGTGCGCAATGGCGAAGGCACGTTGGTGCCGGCCTTCGTGGTGCGCCGGATGGGTCGCGGGGTGCGGCTCAATTTCACCACCGGCGGCACGCCGCCGTTTGGTGCGGGTCCGGCAAGCGACCTGCGACGCGTCGATTACACGGTCATGCAGGGGCGGCTGGTATGGCGGCGCTGGGCGGTCTTGGATCGTGCACCCGGCGAGCGGCGGGCCGAGGAGGTCTTGATGCGTGGTGTACGGAGTTTTCAGGTGCGGCTGCTGGCATCCAATGGCCTGTATGTGCGCTCCTGGCCGCTTGCCGGACAGCCGGCTGCGGATCCTGCGGCGGTGAAGGTGGTCCTGACCCTGAAGGGCGGGCGGCACATCCGCTGGCTGTTTGCCGTCGGCCGATGAAAAGCCAACAGGGCCTTGCGCTCATCGTGGCACTCTTGGTGGTGGCGTTGACGGCCACCATCGCCGCCGCGCTCATGCGCGGCGAGTCGGTGTGGTTCAAGGAAAGCGCCAACGTGCGCGCCTTGTCGCAGGCGCATGCGGCCATGGACGGGGCGTTTCGGCTGGCGGCCGTGGAGGCGACCGAAGAGGGGCGCCATGATCAGATCGATGATTTGACCGAGCGGTGGGCCCAGCCGCTGCCGCGATTCCCGGTCGCCGGGGGGACGGTCCATGCAAGGCTTTCGGATCCGCAGGGGCGCTTTAATCTCAATGATCTCGTGGTGGCGGGCAAAGAGGTGCCGGCCGCGTTCGCGGTCTTTACGCGGCTCTTGCAACTGGTTGGCCTAAACCCGGCACTGGCGCAGGCGGTGGTGGCATGGGAGATCCCACCGGGCTCGCCCGGGGGCGGCTTCGATGCGGTTTATCTGGGGCGCCGAACGCCCTACCGGGCGGGTCGCCAGCCCTTGAACGGGGTGAGTGAGTTGCGTCTTGTGAAGGGCTTTAGTGCCAAGATCGTGCATAAGTTGAGGCCCTATATCACAGCCTTGCCGTTTGCGACGCCGATCAATGTCGACACCGCGCCGGCCTTGGTGCTGGCGGCCTTGTGTCCGGGTCTCACTATAAAGCAGGCGCAGATTCTGGGCGATGAGGCGTTGCGGACGCCATTTGCCAGCACCGCCGCATTCCAGCAGGCTTTGCCTCAAGGTGTGCAGCCGAGCTATCAGGTGGCGGTGCAGACGAATTATTTCCTGGCGCATGTGACCGCCCGTTTCGGTGGCCTTATCGTGCGCCGACGGGCGCTCTTATACCGCGCGGCGCGCGGCCAGACGACCGTTATCTTATGGCAGGAGGCGTTATGGGAGCATCGTCGGATCGCGCATACACACACCTGAAGGGTCTTAGGCGCGCCGGCATCGGCGGCCCCGCAGGTTCGGGCTTATGGCTCGCGAAATGGCGCGCGCAGGCGCACAGGTGGCTGCGTGCCCCGGGCGCGCCGCCATGGGATATCTTTCTGATGCCGGCCTTTCCCGAGGATCCGACTGTCGAGTGGCGCGGCCCGGATGGCGAGACCGGCCGCGGGCCTTTAGGCGAGATCCCGCAGGCCGCGCGCCGGGCGACGATCCGTGTCTGGACCCCGGCCGTCGAGACCTGGCTTACGGTCGCGCACTGGCCAAGACGGGGGCGCGGGCGCCTGGCGCAGGCCTTGCCCTACCTCCTCGAGGAACAATTGTTGGCGGATCCCGAGTCTCTAGTGTTTTCCCACCGCGAGACCGGCGCTGGGATTTTCGTGGCGGTGACCGCCAAGGAGCGGCTGGCGGCGTGGCGCGCGGCCATCGACGAGGCACGGCTTAGCGCGACCTTTTGTCCCGTGACCCTGGCCCTCCCGCACCGCGCGGGTCACTGGTCCTGCTATTTCAGTGACGGCCAATGGGCGGTGCGCACCGGACCGTTCAGCGGCTTTGGGGCGGCAAGCCCCCCGACGCGGGTTCCTGCAGCCCTTTGTCAGGCGCTTGATGAGGCCGTAAGTGCCGGGGCCGCGCCGGAGGCCATCGTATTGTTCGGGGGTGACGAGGCCTTGCGCGCGCTGATCGCGACAGAGCTCGATATTCCCGTCATCGCCGATCCGCGGCCCATAGCCGCGGGTGAGGCGCCACCCTTTCGCCTCGGGGAGACCGGCGGCGCGGTCGGTGCAAGCGGTCTTGCCGCGCTACGCGCGTTGCGCCCGGCACTCATCGCGCTGCTTTTGGTGTTCGTGCTGGGGTTTGCCCGGACGCTTTTTGATGGGGTCGAGTTGGCGCACGATGAGACGCGTATCCGCACGCAGATGACATCGCTCTTTAGTGCGAGCTTCCCCGCCATCCCGGTGCTCGATCCGGCGCGACAGATGCGTCAGCAAGTGGCGCGGCTCGCGGCGCGCACAGGCGGCGGCGTTCAGGGCTTTCTTGCGGTCTTGACCCTTGCAAGCCCGGCGCTTGCCTCGCTTGGGCCTTACCATCTCACGCGTCTTGCGTATCGCCAGGGCCAGGTCCGCTGCGCGGTGCGTCTCGCCGATTTCGATGCCTTGACCGCCCTCAAGAGCCATCTTGTGCGCGCCGGGCTTACGGTGCGGGTGACGCATGTCATGAGCCGTAAGGGCGGCGTTGAGGCACAGGTCGTGATCACAAGGAGATCGCCATGAAGGCCGTTACGTCGGTGGTTTCGCGCATGCAATCGCTATGGCTTGCGCGCAGCGAAAAGGAGCGCCGTTTGATGCTCCTTGGGGTCCTCATGATCGCGCCGCTGCTCATCTACGCCATCGTCTGGCAGCCATTGGCCTTACGCGTGTCCCATTGGCAGCATGTGTTGCCCCGCCAGCGCGCGGCGCTTGCGGTCATGCGCCAAGAGGCCTCCATGGTGCGCTCGCTGCGCGCGCATGTCGGGCATACCCCCACGGGGACTCAACTTTTGAGCCTCATCGAGCAGCGCGCGCAGGTCGCGGCGATCAGCGGCATGCTAAGTGAGTTGTCGCCGCGGGGCGCGCACAAGGCCGAGGCGGTCTTCACCAAGGTCCCGTTCAACGCCCTGGTGCGTTTTCTGGCAGACCTGGGCGCGCGCGGGGTCGAGCCCGCCCGCGCCGAGCTTGCGCCATCCGGCGTGGGGCTTGTGAGCGGATCGGTGATCCTGGCGGCGCACGGATGAGACGCAAGGCGCTCTATGGTCTCTTGGCGTTCGGGGCCTACGGGATCTTTTTGCTGGTGACCGCCCCGGCGCGCGTGGTCCTGCCGAAGTTCACTCGGGGTTTGCCGGCGTTTATCCGCGTCGCTCACATTCATGGCACGATCTGGGATGGACGCCTGACGCTTCTCGTATCCACGGACGCCGGGGCCGATCCCTTGAGCCGTGTGCGTTTCCGGTTCACGCCGTGGACTCTGATCGAGGGGCGCGCGGGGTATGACCTGCATCTTAACGGCACCGTGCAGGGACACATGCGCGTGGCGTTCGGGTCCAAGGGGCAGGCATTTTCGGACCTTGCCCTCACCATGTCTGCGGGGACCTTGGCCGCGTGGGTTCCCGCTGCGCAAAACTTCGGGCCCGGCGGCCATCTCGCCCTGCATGCCCGGAAACTCGTATGGGGCCCGCACCCGTCCGGCCAGGGGGCCTTGACCTGGAGTCAGGCGGCGCTCGTCGGCGCGCCGGTCAATCCCCTGGGGAGCTACGTAAGCCGGTTCGTGCTCGCAAATCAGGCGCTGTCTTACCATATTCACACTTTGACAGGCCCACTGCGCGTGACCGGGCGCGGCCGCTGTCATCTCGCGCGCGGCGTGCTTTCGTTCAGCGGAGACGTGCACGGTCGTGGATTGCGTCTCGGAGGCCTTATCCAGAATATCGGGGTCCCGGACGGCCGTGGTGGTCGCAGGATCCATTTCCGGATGCCCTTATAGGCCCACCCGGATCGTCTCACTCACGAGAGCGCTTTGAGTGCGGCCGCAGCTACTAAAGCTTGGCGCCAACGCGTTTCTGCCCACGTTTCTGGCGGCCTATAACGCCCGCTTTGCGAGGGCCCCCATAAGTCCCGTGGACGCCCACCGCCCCTTGCCGGGTCGAGCCGCAGCGTACGATCATGATCGTGCCCGCGGGCCGCACAAACCGGGGACCGCTCCTTGCTCTGGCAGACGGCGTACGCCCGCATGCGCATCCAAACCGTTTCCGGCCGCCTCTTGGCGGCTGATAGGTCCCGTCGGGGACGTCGGAGGAGCGGAGATGATCTATGTCAAGAATGTGCCGGCATGGGAGCGGGTCCTGCGTCTGGGCATGGGTGGCGCGCTGGCCGGTTATGGGCTCACGGAGGTCGGCGGTCTGTGGGGTGTGGGTATGCTGGTGGGGGCGATGGGACTTACGTTGACCGGAGTGTGGGGATTTTGTCCGGCCTGCGCGCTCGCCGGTCGCCGCCTGGAGCGGCGCGCCCGAAGTGGATCGAGGCCCAAGCTGCCATGATCGATACACGGACCCTGGCGCCGGTGATCGCGGCGGCGCAGGGGGGTGACGCCGCGGCACTCGATCATCTGCTGCGTGTCTGCCATCCGGACGTGCGGCGTTATGCCTACCGACATTGCCGGATCAGCGATGTCGATGACGCCGTGCAGGAAGCGCTTTTCATCCTCTCCCGCCGCCTACACGCGCTGCGCATCGTGGCGGCGTTTCCCGGGTGGCTCTTTACCATTGTGCGGCGCGAATGCCGGCGTTTGGAGCGGCATGTCTTCGGGCTCGATGCGCTCGACGAGGCGCGCATGGAGGCGTGGCTTGCGACCTGTCCGGACGCGGCGCTGCGCGTCGATCTCATCCAAGCCCTCGAATCGTTGCCCGCCCATTACCGCGAGATCATCCTCTTGCGGGATTTCGCGGGGCTCACCATTCGGGCGCTCTCGGCGCGGCTTGCATTAAGTCCGATGGCAGTAAAAAGCCGGCTCCATCGCGCGCGCGAGCTTGTGCGTGAATATCTGATCGCCTGATGGTCGCCCGGGGTGGCGGTCGGCCGTTCTTCGCCATCCGATCGGATCGCCTCGAGACGTAAAGGGGCCGCGGTTTACGGATAATAGGGTTTTTTAGGCGAGGATGCGGCGCGTTGTGTATCCGTCTGTGGCCTGGACCTCGTCTGCCACCCAGACCGTGGTGTAGGGTTCTTTATGGCTTTTTGCCGGCCAGGCCGCCTGCGGTCAGGGATCGGGCCACGGCCTCGGCGGCCTTGATGCCGTCGACCGCCGCCGACAGGATGCCGCCGGCGTAACCCGCGCCCTCGCCGGTGGGGTAGAGGCCGCGGGTATTGCGGCTTTGATGATCGTCGTTGCGGGTGATGCGGATCGGGGCGGAGGTGCGTGTCTCCACCCCGGTCAAGACCGCGTCCGGCAGCGTGAAGCCCGCGATCTTGCGCGCGAATGCCGGCAGGGCCTCGCGCAGGGCGTCGACGGCATAGGCGGGCAGGGCCTCGCGCAGGTCGCCGAAGCGAACCCCGGGTTGGTAGGAGGGGATGACATCGCCCGGTCCGTGGCTTGGTCGACCGGCGAGAAAGTCTGTGAGGCGCTGAGCGGGGGCCTCGTAGGTCCCCCCACCCAACGCGAACGCCCGCTCCTCCCAATGACGCTGGAAGGCCACCCCGGCCAGGACGTCGTTGCCGGGGAAGTCGGCGGGTGTCACGCCCACCACGATCGCGCTATTGGCATTGCGCTCGTTACGTGAATACTGGCTCATACCGTTTGTGACTACCCGCCCCGGTTCCGAGGCGGCGGCCACCACCGTGCCGCCTGGACACATACAGAAACTGTAGACCGATCGGCCGCCGGTGGTGTGATGGGCCAGTTTGTAGTCGGCGGCGCCGAGCAGCGGGTGGCCGGCGTGGCGTCCGAAGCGCGCGCGGTCGATGAGCGGCTGCGGGTGTTCTATGCGCAGGCCGATCGAAAACGGCTTGGGCTCCATAAACACCCCGCGGTCGCGCAGCATGACGAAGGTGTCGCGCGCGCTGTGGCCTATGGCGAGTATCACATGGCGGGTCTCGAGGCTGCGGCCGTCGGCCAGTGTAAGCCCGCGCATGGCGCCGCCCGTGCGATCGATGTCGATCACCCGGCTCTCGAAATGCACCTCGCCGCCAAGTTCTTCAATGGTCGCGCGCATGCGCTCGACGACCCCCACCAAGCGGAAGGTGCCGATATGGGGCTTGCTGATCGTGAGGATTTCGGGCGGCGCGCCGGCGCGCACGAACTCCTCCAGGACCTTGCGCCCATAGTGATGAGGATCGCTGATCTGGCTATGGAGCTTGCCGTCGGAAAACGTGCCGGCGCCACCCTCGCCGAATTGCACGTTGGACTCGGGATTCAGCGCCTTGCGGCGCCACAGCGCGAAGGTGTCGCGGGTGCGCTCGCGGACCGGCTTGCCACGCTCGAGGATGATAGGGCAAAGGCCCATCTGCGCGAGCAGGAGTCCCGCGAAGAGCCCGGCGGGCCCGAGGCCCACGACCACCGGTCGCGGGTGCATGGGGCGTGATGCATGCACGGGCGGCAGGTAGCGGGTGTCGGGGCTTGCGATGATGCGCGTGTCGTGGCGGTGGCGCGCGAGCAGCCGCGCGTCGTCGCGCGTCGCGACATCGAGCGCATAGACGAGCATGATGCGGTCCGGCTTTCGCGCATCGTAGCCGCGGCGGGCGATGGTATAGGAGCGGATGGCGCTTGGCGGCACGCGCAGGGCTCGGGCGATGGCCGCGCGCAGCGCATTTTCGTCATGGTCTAAGGGGAGCCGGACTTCGAGAAGCCGTAACATCAAGGGCATCCGTATGGGGTTTTTTAAGGCGGCATGGCGCGCCGCGCTCGGCATGCCGCGATGTTCTTTACTGTACCCGATGTCGGCGTCTCGTGTCTTGCAAGCGCCGGTTCAGCCCGGCGGGCCCTTAAGCGGCGCCGCGCGCCCCCTAGCCGTTGGCCGGACGGCCCCTCGCGAAGCGCCCGGCCATCGCGCTTTGTGACGCGCGTGGCGTTTCGGGTTATCTTTAGGGGGTAGCCGGCGGCGGATGGGACCAGATCAAGGCCCCGGGCCCCGGCCGCCTATAGCATAGCGGCGTCGGGGACGGTGTCCGGCGTTTTGCACACGATCGGGCCTTACGCGCCCATAGCACAGCCACTTCGGGATCGGATCATGTCAGTTGATGAGAAAATACAGCAAGCCCCCGGTGATGCGCCCACGCTGCGTCTGGCACGCGGTTGGCGCTACGAGGATCTTTTGGCGCGCGAGGGATTGGCGCGCCTCGATGGCGAGTTTCTCGACCATGTCGCGGCGCGTGACGCGGAGCTTGCGGCGCGTCTACGGGCCTTTCGGGCCGGGGTCCATGCCGAATCGGCGGTGGCGCATAGCGCGTTTTTGCTGGCGGTGGCCGCGCATGTCGACTCGTTCATGGCGGAGCTTTTTGGGATCGAGGGCGCGGTCGCGGCGCTTCACCGCGCGACCATAAGCCATGACGGCGTCATGGAGTTCAAGAAACAGTTCGTGCAACGCCGGGCCCGGCGTTATCGAGGGGACTTCCCGCAAAGCTTCGCGGATCTCGATGCCTGGCTCGATGACGAGGTGCGCAAGCGTGGTCTGCCGCTTACCGATCGAGAGTGGGCGATTGCACGCGTGGGCGAGCAGTGGCTGGCCGACGAGAAGGGCCACGAGACCGAGGTCATGCGTCTCACCCAATGGTGCGCCATGGTCCTAAACGATGGCGACATCCGCGCCCAATTCGCCGGCTGGGCGAGCTTTCTTTTGCCCGAGCGCGTGGACCACACCCATCTCGTGCCCGTGAACCGTGTCGAGCGCTACGGCGTCGACATGGCCGAGGGGCCGCAGGCTCAGTTCCGGCGTCGCGACGGGTTTCGTCTCACCGACCCACGCATGGATGCGCGTCATATCCAAAGCGAGGTCCACTACTGCATTTACTGCCATGACCACGACGGCGATTTCTGCTCGAAGGGCTTTCCCGAGAAAAAAGGTGTCCCGGAGCTTGGGCTCAAGGTCGATCCCCTGGGTGTGACCCTCACCGGCTGCCCCCTGGAAGAGAAGATCTCGGAGATGCACCTTTTGCGCCGCGACGGCCTCAATATCGCCGCGCTTGCCATGGTGATGATTGATAACCCCATGGTCCCGGCCACCGGGCACCGAATCTGCAACGATTGCATGAAGGGCTGTATCTATCAAAAGCAGGACGCGGTCAACATCCCGCAGATCGAGACACGCGTGCTCACCGATGTCCTCGATCTCCCCTGGGGCGTCGAGATCTACGATCTGCTGCTGCGCTGGAACCCCTTGCTCCAGAACGATTTCCTCCCCGGTATCGACAACGGCCGCAAGGTGTTGGTGGTAGGCATGGGTCCGGCGGGCTTTACCATGGCCCACTATCTGAGCCGTGCCGGCTGCGCGGTGCTTGGGATCGACGGGCTCAAGATCGAGCCGCTGCCAGAGGCGATCGTGGCCGGCCCCGTGTTTTCCTGGAGGCAGTTGACCGAGGACCTGGACGAACGCATTTTGATCGGTTTTGGCGGGGTTGCCGAATATGGCATCACGGTGCGGTGGGACAAGAACTTCCTGAAGCTCATCTATCTCAGCCTCGCGCGCCGTCCGCGGGCGCGCATCACAGGCGGCGTGCGTTTCGGTGGCACGGTCCGCGTCGACGATGCCTGGGCCCTTGGCTTTGATCACATCTGTATCGCGACCGGGGCCGGCCTGCCGCGCGTGGTGCCCATGACCAATAGCCTCGCGCGCGGCATGCGCCAGGCAAGCGACTTTCTCATGGCCCTGCAGCTTACCGGCGCGGGCAAGGATACGAGCCTTGCCAATCTGCAGGTGCGGCTCCCGGCGGTGGTCATAGGCGGTGGGCTTACCGCGGTCGATACCGCGACCGAGGTCCAGACCTATTACATAAAGCAGGTGAGTAAGATCTTGACCCGCTACGAGACCATGGTCGAGACCCTGGGGGTGGAAGCGGTACGCAAGGGCCTGCCGCCTGAAGACGAGGTGATCCTAGACGAGTTCCTGGCCCATGGCCGGGCGGTGCGCGCCGAGCGGGAACGCGCCGAACGCGCGGGTGAGGCCCCGAATTTCATACCGCTGCTGCGCTCGTGGGGCGGGGTGACGCTCGCCTACCGTAAGGGCATGAATAATTCGCCCGCCTATACGCGCAATCACGAGGAGCTGATCAAGGCCTTGCAGGAGGGGTTGTATTACGCCGAGGGTCTCGATCCGCTGCGCGCCGATCTCGATACCTATGGACACGTCCAGGCGCTGGTGCTGCGGCGCATGCGTGAGGTGGAAGGCCGTTGGGTGACGGGTGACCAGGAGGTGAAGCTGCCGGCGCGCACGGTGCTGGTGGCCGCCGGCACGGTCCCCAACACCATCTATGAACGCGAATATCCAGGCACCTTCGTGCTCGACGGCGACCATTTCGAGGGTCATGTCGCCCATGGCGACCACCTGCAGGCGGTGCAGGTGGCGCCGCACTGCAAGGCCCCCGAGACCGGGCCCTTTACCTCCTACGAGAAAGGCGCCTATCGCATAAGCTTTCTCGGTGACACCCACGCCGCCTTTCATGGCAGTGTGGTCAAGGCCGTGGCCTCGAGCAAGAGCGCCTTCCCGCAGGTCATGGCGGTGCTCGACGCCATGCCGCGCGCGGCGGCCGATGAGTCGCCCGCGGCGTTTCTCTTGCGCATGCGCGAACTCTTCGAGCCGCGGGTGGTGGCGATCGACAAGTCCAATCCGGCGGTGGCCGAGATCTGGATCAAGGCGCCCATGGCCGCCCGGAACTTCCGGCCCGGCCAGTTCTTCCGGCTCCAGACCTTCGAGTCGCGAAGCCCGGTGGTGGCCAACACTCGCCTGCAGGTGCCGGTGATCACGGTGAGCGGCACAGGCGTGGAGGATGATCGCGTGCGTCTCATGGTTCTGCAGTGGGGCGCGGGCGCGCGCGTTGCCGGCGCCTTGCAGCCCGGCGACCCGCTCATCCTCATGGGTCCCACCGGCGCGCCGACCGACATTCCGTCGGGCCAGACGATTCTGGTGGTGGCCGGGCGCTGGGGGGCGGCGGTCATGCTCGACATCGGCCCGGCCCTGCGCGCCGCCGGCAACCGCGTGGTGTATGTCGCGGCGTTCGCCAAGGCCTCGGAACTCGATAACCAAAGCGGTCTCGAGGAGGCGGCCGATCAGATCGTGTGGTGCACGGCGCAGGGTCCGCGTATCGCCGCGCGCCGCCCGCAGGATCGATCGGTCGAGGCCACCGATATGGTCGCCCTGCTCACGCAGTACGCCGAAGGCGCGCTCGACCTGCCGGCGGATGCCGCCGCGCTGTCGTCTGTCGATCGCATCCTGGTCATGGGCTCGACGGGCCTCCTGAAGGCCTTCCAGAAGGCCTTGAAGGGCAGCCTACAGCCGCTTTTTAAGCCAGGTGTGAAGGCCATAGCGACCGTGGGAAGCCCCATGCAGTGCATGATGAAGGGGGTGTGTGCGCAGTGCCTGCAGTGGCAGATCGATCCGGCGACCGGCCTGCGCACGCGCGCGGTGTTTTCGTGTGCCGAACAAGATCAGCCGCTTGCCTGGGTCGATCTCGAGAATCTCGCCGCGCGCCAGGCGCAGAACCGTCTCTCAGAGCGGTTGAGCAATCAGTGGTTGTCGATCGTGCTCGACCGGGCGGCAGCGCGTAAGGGCGGGGCCTGACCCGTGACCCTATAGGGGCCTTGGGGGATGGGGCGCGGCGCGGGTTGAGGCGTCGCACCCCAAATCTCGAGAGGGCAATGGACTGCGGCGTGCGTTGGGTCGTGGTCGGTGGTGGGCAACGTCAGATCATGGCGGATGCTGTTACGCCCCGATCTCATCGAGGGTGTGGATCGGAAGCCATTTGAGGCGGAACGATAGGGCGCGTCCTGCGCTACACCAGGGAATACCGGGCGCTTGAGCAGCGCCGGATATCCTCCGGAGGCAGAGGGCTTTTTGCATACGAATGCCGGGAAGCCACTGGTGGTAGGCGACGATGTGGTCTAGCTGCGGGTTGCGGGCATGAGGACTTGAGCGAAATCCTTTGGGCTTTTTGCATAAAGACCTTGCCAAATCAAAGTCACCAGATCGCGTTGCTCAACTTCGGTCAGGTCGTACAGTTACTTTACTTAACGCCATAAAATCAACCTGGTGTTTTTTGTAGCTCAATACGTTCAAGGATGGCAACGGCTAGAGCTCTGAAATCGCTCAAGGCGCTTTTTACTGCAG
>JAKARW010000030.1 GCA_021819125.1 Pseudomonadota bacterium
TGGCCAATGGCGTGAGCGATTTGGCCTTGAAGCGCGCGCAATACACATCCATCATGCGTACAAAGGGTTTTCCAGCGCTGCTTGCGGCATTGCGCGGCAAGATCGCGCAACTCAGTCACGGTGCGCTCAAGGGTTAGTCATGGGTGAAGTCAGCATCATGCGGTTTCATGGCCGCTGACGTCCGATACGGGATGAGGCGGACCATCGGGCGGGTTCTCGGTCTTGGTTGTCTTTTGTTCCTGGGGGGGTGCGCGACGGCCGGCGGGCCGGATCCGTTCGCGCCCATGAATCGCCGTTTCTACGCCTTCAATAGCGCGGCCGACCGCTTGATCATGAGCCCAGTGGCGCATGCCTACAAGACCGCGACCCCTAAGCCCTTGCGCGCCTCGCTTACGAACTTTTTTCACAACGTGGCCTATCCCGACGTCATCGTGAACGACTTTTTGCAGGGGCGGCTTGGGCAAGGCGTGGATGATATCGGGCGTTTCGTCGCCAACAGCACCATCGGGCTTTTTGGTCTTTTCGATGTCGCCACCCCCCTCGGGCTCAAGGCGCATGTCGAGGATGCCGGGCTTACGCTCGGGCGCTGGGGTGTGCCCCGTGGCCCTTATCTCGTGCTGCCGTTCGTGGGCCCCGACACCTTGCGCAACACCCCAAGCCTGGTGATGGGGATATTCACGAATGTCTTGTATTATGTCGGCGTGCCGGCGGTCACCGTTCCGCTGACGGTGTTCGATGTCATAAACGCGCGCGCCAATGCCAGCGCCTCGTTGCGTTATGTGCGCGAAAATGCCGTCGATCAGTATGTCTTTACGCGCGATGCCTATCTTCAGCACCGCAATTATCTGCAAGACAATGGGCATCTGTCATTGAAGGCGGTCGAGCAGATGATGCTGCCGCCGGGGCCGGCGCCGGCGCCGCCAGACCCCCCGCCGCTTGCCAATCCCGCGCCGCCGGCGCGCGTGGTGGTGACGATCCCCGGAAAGCCGGATGTGGCAATCCGCCCGCCGGCGCCCGGCGGATAGCAGTCGAGGAAGGGCCGATGAGGGCATTATTGACAGGCGCGTCGGGTTTCGTGGGTTCGGCGGTGGCGCGTACGCTGTTGGCCGCCGGGCATGAGGTGCGCGTCGTCGTGCGCAAGGGCAGTGTGCTTGCCAATATCGCCGACCTTGCCGTCGAGCGTGTCGAGGCCGACCTGCTTGAGCCGGCCTCGCTGCGCGGGATCATGACCGGGTGCGATGCGCTGTTTCATGTGGCCGCGGACTACCGGTTGTGGGTGCCGGATCGAGAGGTCATGTTCCGGGCCAACGTCGACGGGACGCGCGCGCTCATGGAAGAGGCCTTGGCGGCCAAAGTCAAGCGCGTCGTCTACACCAGTAGTGTCGCCACATTGGGGTTGGTGCCAGGGGGCGTGGCCGACGAGCAGACGCCGGTCCGCTATAGCGACATGATAGGACCCTACAAGCAGTCGAAGTTTCGGGCCGAGGAGGAGGTGCGTCGCCTGATAAGGAACGGCTTGCCGGCTGTGATCGTGAACCCCTCGACGCCCGTGGGTCCGCGCGACATCAAGCCGACGCCGACCGGGCGCCTGGTGCGTGATGCCGCGCGCGGGCGTATCCCGGCGTACGTCGATACCGGCCTGAACATCGTGCATGTGGATGACGTGGCGCAGGGGCATCTGCTCGCCTACACCCACGGTCGGATCGGGGAGCGTTATATCCTGGGCGGCGACAACCTGACGCTGGCGGCGATCTTGACGCGCATTGCGCGCATCGCCGGCCGCCGACCGCCGTCTTTGCGGTTGTCGCGTCATTGGCTGTGGCCCGTGGCCGCGGCGGCGCAGGCCTACGCGCGTGTCCACAAGTCAGCGACGCCGCTTGTCACCTGGGATGAGCTGCGCATGGCCTCCAAGTACATGTTTTTCGACTCCGCCAAGGCCCGCCGCGAGCTTGGCTACCACCCGCGCTCCGCAGACGACGCGTTGGCCGATGCCGTCGCCTGGTTTTTGGCGACCGAACACGCGCGTGGCGCCAAGCCCGCGGCCATGACCTGATGGCAGACTTAGTATGGGTCGCGGCGCCGGCCGTCGCGGCCCTTGGGGTGGCGGTCCTGATCGCGCAGGGGCTGGCCCTGGGGGCATGGCCCGCGCGTGAGCCGTCTCCCGAGAGCCTGCCGCCGATCTCGATCTTGAAGCCTTTGTATCGCGAGGGACCGCGCCTCTATGACTGCCTGCGATCGTTCTGCGCCCAGAACTATCCGGACTATGAGATCGTATTCGGGGTACAGGATGCGCAGGATCCGGCGATCGCCGTCGTGCGCCGCCTGCAGGCGGAGTTTCCGCAGCGGGTCCTGACGCTCGTCATAAACCCCACGCGGCGCGGCGGCAATGCGAAGATCGATAACCTGATAAACCTTATGGCCGCGGTGCGCCACGACATCCTGGTGCTGGCAGATGCCGATATCCTCGTGGGTCCAGATTATCTGCGCCGTCTGGCAGGTCCGGTGCAGGACCCGGGGGTCGGCATCGTGACCTGTTTATACCGGGGATCGCCAACCCCCGGATTATGGTCGCGTCTCGGCGCGCTGTTCATCCAGGATTGGTTCGTGCCCCAGGTCCTATTGGCCTATGCCCTCGGATCCCAGGATTTCGCATTCGGGGCCACGATCGCGCTCCGCCGCCCGGTGTTGGCGGCCTGCGGGGGGTTCGAGGCCTTAAGTTCCCATCTGGCCGACGACTACATGCTCGGGGCGCGCACCCGGGCGCTCGGATGGCGCACGGTGTTGTCGTCCTATTACGTCGATACCATGGTCGACGAACCGCGTCTTGGCGATCTCGTCGCCCACCAGCTGCGGTGGTTACGTACCATCCGCCTCATCAACCCCTGGGGTTACCTCTTTTCTTTCGTCACCTTCGGGTTGCCATTGGCGGTGGCCGCGGCCGCGATCGCCGGTTCGGGGTGGGTGTGGGGTCTTGCGTTTCTGGCCTTGATTGCACGCCTCGTGCTACATTCACGCGCTTGCAGGCGCCTGCAAGCGCCGCGGCGCTTCGGACTCGTTTTCCTGGCGGATGCCTTGCTTTGCGGGCTATGGGCGGTAGGGCTTGTCGGACGCAAGGTCAAGTGGCGCGACGCCACCTTGGCCGTGGGCCATGATGGGAGCATAAAGTGAATCGGGAGTTAAGTTCATGATGAAGACTCTTTTTCTGCATCCGCCATCCTATGAGGGATTCGACGGTGGGGCCGGATCGCGGTACCAGGCCAAGCGCGAGGTGCGCTCCTTCTGGTACCCCACCTGGCTCGCGCAGCCCGCAGCCTTGGTGCCGGGCAGCAAATTGATCGACGCGCCGGCCGCCGGGCTCAGCCTCGAAGAGGTCCTGCCCATGGCGCAGGGTTACGAGCTTGCGATCCTGCATACGAGCACGCCGTCGTTTGCCTACGACGTGCAGGTGGCCGAGGCCCTGAAAAAGGCCTACCCGGACATGAAGATCGGGCTGGTCGGGGCCAAGGTGGCGGTGGCCCCCGAGGAATCGCTCACGGCCTCGCCGGCTATCGATTTCGTGGCGCGCGAGGATTTCGATTTCACGATCAAGGAGGTCGCCGAGGGTCGTCCCTATGCGCAGATCGATGGGCTCACCTTCCGCGACGAGAAGGGCGTGGTGGTGCATACCCCCCATCGGTCGCCGATCGAGGACATGGATCAGCTGCCGTTCGTCACCGAGGTCTATAAGCGCGATCTGCGCGTCGAGGACTATTTCATCGGTTACCTAAAGCATCCCTACGTTTCCTTTTATACCGGACGGGGATGCAAGTCGCGTTGCACTTTTTGTCTATGGCCGCAGACCGTGGGCGGCCACCGCTATCTGGTGCGCAGCGCCGAGCACGTCGTAGAAGAGGTCAAGCTGATTCAGCGGTATTTCCCGCAGGTCGCCGAGGTGTTTTTCGACGACGACACGTTCACCGACAATGCCCCGCGCGCCGAGGAGATCGCGCGCCGGCTTGGCAAGCTCGGTGTGACCTGGTCTTGCAACGCCAAGGCCAATGTGCGCTACGAGACTTTGAAGGTCATGCGGGACAACGGTCTGCGCCTGCTGCTCGTCGGGTACGAGTCGGGCAATCAAAAGATCCTGAACAACGTGAAGAAGGGCGTGCGCCTCGATATCGCGCGGCAGTTTGCCAAGGATTGCCACAAGCTCGGCATCACCGTGCATGGCACCTTCATTCTCGGGTTGCCCGGGGAGACCCGCGAGACCATCGAGGAGACGATACGGTTTGCCAAGGATATCAATCCTCATACCATCCAGGTGTCGCTCGCGGCCCCTTATCCCGGAACCTTCCTGTATAAGCAGGCCATAGAAAACGGCTGGCTGGCGGAGGAAAACAGCAAGCATCTCGTAAACGACCGCGGGGTGCAGATGAGTGCGCTCAGTTATCCGCACTTAAACCACACCGAGATCTACGATTCCGTGGAGTCGTTCTATAAGCAATTCTATTTCCGGTCGGGAAAGGTGGCCGAGATGCTCGGGGAAATGGTCAAGAGTCCACAGATGATGGGGAGGCGGCTGCGCGAAGGGGTCGAGTTCCTGCGATTCTTCAGGCAGCGTTAAGTGCCGCGGATGTCTCGCCGGCTGATTGTGACCGCCGACGATTTCGGGTTGTCGCCGGCGGTCAACGAGGCAGTCGAGCGTGCGGCCCGGCACGGGATCTTGACCTGCGCAAGCCTCATGGTCGGCGAGGATGCGGCGGACGATGCCGTGGAGCGCGCCCGCAGGCTACCATCGCTGCGCGTGGGGCTGCATGTGGTGGTGGCGGACGGCCGGCCCGTGCTGCCCCCGGAACGTATTCCCGCCTTGTGCGACCGGCATGGGCGTCTGGACGGTCGGCTGGTGCGCGCCGGGGTGCGGTTTTTTTTCCGACCGCAGGCCTCGCGCCAGCTGGCAGACGAGATTGCCGCGCAGTTTGCGGCGTTCGCCCGTACCGGCCTTCCCTTGGATCATGTCAATGCCCATAAGCATATGCATCTTCACCCAACCGTCCTTGGTTTGATCATGAAGATCGGCCGGCGTTATGGGATGCGCGCGGTGCGGCTCCCCTATGAGCCGCCGGCGGCCGTGGTGTCGCTTGCCGGGGCGTTGCGCTACGGGAAGACGATAGGCGTGATCGGGCCCTGGACCGGGCTCATGCGCTGGCGGCTTGACCGCGCAGGGCTTGCCCACAACGATAGGGTTTTTGGGCTCTTGCAGTCGGGAGGGCTCGATGAGGCGGCGGTCCTTGCGCTTTTGCGGCGGCTCCCTTCGGGCGTGACCGAGCTCTATTGTCATCCGGCGGTGAGCGATGAGCCCGCGGCGCGGGCGATAGGGTACCGGAAGGCCGAGGAGTTTGCGGCGCTGATGAGCGCGGAGGTGGCAAGCGCTCTGCGGGATGGCGGCGTGGTGCCAGTCGCCTTCGGTGATCTTGCTTAAGGGAAGACAGACATCATGCGCGACAAGCGCCACTTAGGCAGCGTCGAGCGGATTGACCGCTGGTATTATGGGGCCCTCATCGGATTGGCGGATTTTTCGCGCCGCCGGGCGTGGTGGGTCGTCGCCGTGGCCCTCGTGCTCAGCGCCGCCTCGCTTACCTACACGGTCACGCATTTTGCGATCAGCACGGACATGGGCCGGATGCTGTCCCAGGATCTGCCCTTCGAGCGCGCCCAGCTGCGATTCAACAAGGCCTTCCCGGACCTCAACAAGACCCTGCTTATCGTCGTGCATAGCGGCTCGCCCACGCTCTCGCGCCGCGCCGCCTCGCGTCTCACGCACTGGCTTAGGCGCCACGGCCAAGGGATCACGCAGGTCAGGCAGCCAGACGGCGGCCGGTTCTTCGCGCGCGAGGGGTTGTTGTATTTATCCCAAAAGGCGCTCTGGCGCCTATCCGACCGCCTATCGCAGGCCCAACCGTTCATAGCGACACTCGCCGCCCATCCGACCCTGCCACACTTTACGGGCCTCCTGAACACAGCCCTGGCGCGCGCCCGTGCCCCGGGCAATTCGCTGCCAGGCCTTGTGACGGTGTTTAATGGATTGCGCACGACCCTGCAGGGCGAGGAGCAGGGCCGCTATAAGGTGATGCCATGGGGGCGTCTCATGGGGGCCATGGCCGCCGGCGGCGGCGCGGCCGGCGATAGTTTTGTTATCGTAAAGCCCCATTATGATTATAAGGGCGGTGCGCCGGTACGCATGGCGTTACGGAGTATACGAGCCGGCGCGCGCGCTCTCGGGCTTGATAACGCGCACGGTGTCACGGTCCGTATAACCGGATCGGCGGCGCTCGATAATGACCAGGTCAAGACGGTGTCGCAGAGCGCGGGCCTTGCCACCGGCCTGTCGCTCACCCTGGTGCTCGTCATGCTGGTTTTGGGTTTGCGCCGCCCGCGCTACGTGGCCATCATCCTGGCCACGTTGTTCATGGGGCTGACCTGGACTGCGGCCTTCGCGCTCATCGCCACCGGACCCATGAACCTGATCTCGGTGGCGTTTGCGGTGTTGTTCGTGGGCCTTGGCGTCGATTTTGGGATCCAGTTTTGTATCCGTTATCAGGAGGAGGGCGCCCACGGCGACAACAGTCAGGCGATCTCTGCCACCGCGCGTGGCGCCGGTAGCGCACTCAGTCTTGCGGCGGTCGCCGCGGCCATCAGCTTCTATTCGTTCGTGCCGACAAGCTACGCCGGGATCGTCGATCTGGGCATCATTTCCGGCACCGGGATGTTCTTTGCGCTCATCGCCAACCTGACGGTAACCCCCGCATTGCTCACGATCTTTGTCAATGGCAATCCCGAAGGGCGGCCGCGCGGCCGCCTGCGGGGCTTATTGGCACGCATCCCGGTGGCGCGCCACCCGCGCGCGATCGTCATCGGCGCCACGGTGGTCGGCATCGGGCTCATCCCGATGATCCTCGCGAGCCGTTTCGACTTCGACCCCATGCATCTGCAAAATCCCCATAGCGAGGCCGTGTCGACCTTCGAGTCGTTGCTCAAAAGCAGCCACGTTTCGCCTTACCCCATCGATATCCTCGAGCCCAATCTTGCGGCGGCCCAGCAAACGGCCGCGCGCCTTTCGCGCTTGAAGACGGTGGGGCGCGTGCTTACAGCCAATAGCTTCGTCCCTACCCACCAGCGCGCCAAGCTCGCGATAATTGCGCAAATGGCCATGATCGTGCCGCCGTTTTCGATCCATCCTGACCGTGCGCACCCCCCATCGGCGGCTCGTATACGCGCCTCCCTGCGCCATCTGCAACGAAGCCTGCAGGCCTTCGTCGCCGCTCGCGTCCATGGACGCACGGTCACTGCCGCGCGCGCCCTGGACGCTGCCTTGGGCTCGTATCTGGCGCGGTACGGCCATAATGAGGCCGCGCTCCTTGGTTTGCAGCGGCGCGTCATCGGGACTTTGCCTTGGCAGCTTGCAAGCCTGCAGGAGGCGCTCAATGCGCAACCGGTGACTTTGCAGAGTTTGCCTGCCGGCCTGCGCCAGCAATTCATCAGCGCCGATGGGCAGGCGCGGGTCGAGGTCTTCTCCTCGCTCAATTTGAACCACAATCGCAATATTGTTCGATTTGCTCATGATGTGGCGCGCGTCGCCCCGGACGCGGTCGGCCCGCCTGTGTTGCTCGTGCAGGGTGGGCATGCGGTAGTGGAGGCCTTTAGGGAGGCGACCGCGATCTCCTTCATATTGATCACCGTGGTCCTATTGCTTACCTTAAGAAGCTTGGCCGATGCCCTTACGATCCTCGCCCCACTGATATTGGCGGCCATGACCGCGGTTGCGGTGATGTGGATGTTTGGGATTTCGTTCAATCTCGCCAATATCATCGTATTGCCGCTGCTCATCGGTCTTAGCGTGGCGTTTAGTATCTATCTTGTCGTGCGTTGGCGGCGTGGCGTCGGGACGGCGCTGTTGCTTGATACCAGCACCTCGGAGGCCGTGGTGTTCAGCGCGCTTACCACCATGTGTTCGTTTGGGAGCCTTGCGATATCATCCAATCCAGGGATGGCGGTTTTGGGGGAGACTTTGTTTATCGCCATGGGCGCGGCGCTGGTCACGATCCTGCTGGTCTTGCCCGCGATCTTAAGCCTGCGCCAGACTTCTTATGGACACCATGCCTGACGTCTATCACGCGCCCGCCCATCGGCCGTGGACGGCGGGGGCATTGGGGCTCATGGCGGCAGGCGGCGTGGCCCTGACCGCGTGGCTTTTGGAGCGCCTGGGGTGGGCGCCGGTGGCTTTGTTCCTGGCGCGCGCCGGTGTGGGCCTTTTGTGGCTTATCCCGTTGCGCTTTGCGGTGGCGGCGGCAGAGGTACGCGGATGGGGCGCGTTACTGGGTATTCGGCAGCGCATTCCCTGGTTATTGCTGGTGTGGCTTGGTATGGTGCGCGATGCCGTCAATACCTTTCTTCCGGTGGCGCGCGTAGGGGGCGAGCTCGTCGCTATCCGAATATTACGTTTGCGCGGCGTGAACGCCGCGACCGCCCAGGCGAGCGTCATTGTAGAGACCAGCGTCACGCTGGCCTTGCAGATCATCATTACGCTGTGCGGTATTGCCCTGATGCTCCCTTTGGCGGGTATTGACGCGTCTTTGCCTCAGTTGCTGGGAGGGGTCGCCCTGGCGGCGGCCGTGGTTGCAGGGTTCGTGGTGATTCAGCTACGCATCGGCCTTGCGCAATTCGCCGACCGCACGTTGGGGCGCGTGTTGCGCGCCATCGGCGGCCGCGGCCTGCCGCTTGTCCCAAGCCTCGACCGCAAGGTGATGAGCCTGTATCGGCACCGCGCGGTTCTGGCGCGCTGCGCGTTCTGGCAGCTTGCGGGTTTCGCGGGCGGCGCGGTTGAGATCGCGCTCATGGCGGCGCTGATGCATATTCCCCTCACATGGGTTCAGGTGTTCGTTTTCGAGGCCCTGATCCAGGCGGTCCATAGCGTAGCATTCGTGGTTCCCGGGGCCCTTGGGGTCCAGGAGGGCGGCTTTGTCGGGCTTGCCGTGCTGCTTGGGGTCGCACCCGATGCGGCGTTTAGCCTGGCGCTCGGACGTCGGTTGCGCCAATGTGCGATCGGGCTTCCCGTGCTCGTGTCGTGGCAATGGCATGAGTGGCGCATACGACGCCTTTCATCCGCGCAGGCGGCGCCGACCAGCGGTTAGGGGCGTCAAGCGAGTTCAAGAAGACGAGCCTTTATGTTAAGGTGCCGAGCGCGGCGGGCACGGCCCACAGATCAGTCAACCGATAACGCATCAGGAAAAAAGGGACATGTCCGTATCGGTAGCAGAGGCGACAGTGACAAGAGAGGGCGTGGATGACGAGCGCTTCCAGGCCGCCATGTTGCAGGATGTGTCGCGGACCTTCGCGCTGACCATCCCCGAGCTTCCACGGGCCCTGCGCGCGGTCGTCGGCAACGGTTATCTGCTGTGCCGCATCGTCGATACCATCGAAGACGATCCGGATCTCGGCTACGCCCAGAAGCGGCGTTTCTGCACGCTATTTACCAATGTCGTGGCGCGCCGCGCCGACCCGGAAGAATTTGCGCGCAGTCTTGATGCGGTCCTGGCCCGCGCCGTCCCCCCCGCCGAACGATTGCTCGTGCGCGAGACCCCGCGCGTGATCGCGATCGGAGACACTTTCACGGCCGGGCAGCGCAAGGCGCTTGAGACCTGTGTGGCGATCATGGCCGATGGGATGGCCGAATTTCAAGAGCGCAAGGATCCGGCCGGTCTGCCGACCCTGGCGGACATGGACCGCTACTGCTACCACGTGGCCGGGGTCGTAGGCGAGATGTTGACGCGCCTTTTCTGTGAGTACTCCCCGGACATACGCCGTCACGAGGACCGCCTTATGGCGCTCGCGGTGTCGTTTGGGCAGACTCTCCAGATGACCAATATTTTGAAGGACATATGGGAGGACCATAAGCGCGGGGCCTGTTGGTTGCCGCGCGATGTGTTCGCGCGCCACGGGTTTGCGCTCGCCGATCTCGATCGCGGACCAGGCGATGCCGGCTTTGCCCAGGGCCTTGGCGAGCTTACCGATCTCGCGCGTGCTCATGCGCGGCGCGCGCTCGAGTACATATTATTGATTCCGCGCGAAGAGGCCGGTATCAGGAATTTCTGTTTGTGGGCGCTTGGGATGGCGGTCCTCACGCTGCGCAAGATCGATCACAGGCGGAATTTCTCGAGCGGCCAGGAGGTGAAGATCACGCGCCGCAGTGTCAAAGCGACGGTGGCGGTGAGCCGCGTGTCGGCCGGCCACGACTGGCTTTTGCGCCTCTTATTTGCGCTTTTGGCGGGTGCGCCGCGGCCATCGCCGCGCGGCGTCTGAAGAAACGCGTCATTGCCCAAGGAAGCACGTGGTATGAAGAGTCAACGGGGTTCGGTGAAGAGCCGAGAAAGTCGCGAGTCTATGGCGCAGGACACCGAGGCTCAGTTCCTCGACGCGGCGCTTGCGCAGGCGCGCGATCGCATTCTCGCCGAACAGGCCCCCGAGGGTTACTGGTGCTGGCCGCTCGAGGCCGATTGCACCATCCCGTCTGAATACATCCTCATGATGCATTTCATGGACGAGATCGACCGCGTGCTCGAGGAAAAGCTTGCGCGCTACATCCGCGCCCGGCAAACGCAGGAAGGGGGTTGGCCGCTTTATTATGATGGCCACTTCGATATGAGCGCGTCGGTCAAGGCGTATTACGCCCTGAAGCTCGCGGGCGACGATGTCAATGCGCCGCATATGGCGAAGGCGCGTGCCCTGATTCTGGAAAAAGGCGGTGCGGCCCGCGCGAACGTGTTTACGCGCATCGCACTTGCGCAGTTCGGCCAGGTCCCATGGCGCGCGATCCCGTTCATGCCGGTGGAACTTGCCATGGTCCCGCGGTGGTTTCCGATCTCGCTTGCCAAGGTCTCGTATTGGTCGCGCACGGTCATGGTCCCGTTGCTTGGACTTTGCAGTCTCAAGGTGCGCGCGCGCAATCCGCGCGGCATCGGGATATCCGAGCTCTTCGTGCGGCCGGCCGAGGAGGAGCACAATTACTTCCCGGTCCGGTCGGTCATGAATTATGCTTTATGCAAGCTCGAGCGCGTCGGGTTTCGCCTCGAGGGCGTGATTCCGCGGCGATTACGATCGCGCGCCCTGGATCGTGCCGAGGCGTGGATCGTAGAGCGCCTGAACGGCACCGGGGGGCTTGGGGCGATCTTTCCGGCGATGGTGAATGCCTACGAGTTTCTGGCGGTGCGCGGCTATGGGCCCGAACATCCCTATCGGCGCGATGCCCTGATCGCCATCCAGAAACTCCTGCTCGTGGGGGAATACGAGGCCTATTGTCAACCGTGCGTGTCGCCGATCTGGGATACCGGACTTGTCTGTCTGGCGCTCATGGAGGTCGACCGCGAGGGCACGAAGGAGGCGGTGACGCGCGGCCTTTCCTGGATGCGCGAGCGTCAGCTCCTGGATGCCCCCGGGGATTGGCGGGACTCAAGGCCCGATCTGCCGGGCGGCGGTTGGCCCTTCCAGTTCGAGAACGGCCATTACCCGGATCTGGACGACACCAGTGTCGTCGCCTGGGCCATGGAGGATTTCGGCGACCCGACGTTTGGTGAGTCGATCCGGCGCGCCGCCGAATGGGTCGCGGGCATGCAGTCGCGTAACGGCGGCTTTGCGTCATTTGACGTCGATAATACCCATTACTATCTAAACGAGATCCCGTTCGCCGATCACGGGGCGCTGCTTGATCCCCCGACGAGCGATGTCACGGCACGGTGCGTCACCCTGCTGTCGCGCGCGGCGAGCGACGGGCGCTATCGTGCGGTGATAGAGCGCGCCATCGCCTATCTACGTTCCGAGCAGGAAGAGTATGGCGCATGGTTTGGTCGCTGGGGGACGAATTATATCTACGGGACATGGTCGGTCTTGATTGGCCTGCGCGCCGCCGGGATCGATCGCGATGATCCGGCGATCCGCGCCGCCGTGCGTTGGTTGGTGTCCGTTCAGCGCACCGATGGCGGTTGGGGCGAGAGCAACGACTGTTATCACGAGCCGGCGACCGCCGGGGGCGGTGCGCGCAGCACCACATTCCAGACCGCGTGGGCGATCCTTGCGCTGATCGCCGCAGGCGAAGTCGACAGCGAGGCGGTGCGCCGTGGCGTGCACTATCTCCTTACGCATCGCGAACCAGGCGGCCTGTGGGAGGATGTGGAGTTTACCGCGCCGGGTTTCCCGCGGGTCTTTTACTTGAAGTACCACGGGTACGCCCGGTATTTTCCATTGTGGGCCTTGGCGTGCTACCGCAATCGGGCCGCCCGCTAGACGCGTGTTATGGTTTTGTCGTCGCATTGGCCGCCGAGGCCCGTGCCTTCGGTCGGCCCGTGGCCCTTGATGGGCCCCGGGCGTTGGCCTGCGGGCAGTGGCTGGGGGTGTCGGGGATGGGTGCCGAACGCGCCCGGCCTATGGCGCTCGATCTCGTATCCCGTGGCGTGCAAGGGCTTGTGAGTTTTGGAACATGCGCGGGGCTTGCCCCCGGTCTTGCCGCCGGCACCCTGGTCTGCGCGCGCGTGGTGTGCGATGAACGAGGGACATCCTACGAGGCGTCATCGCCGCAGGCGCTGCTCGATGTCTTGCCGGCATGCGTGCCCACCGATATCCTGCTATCGGTGTCACGCCCGGTATGCGCTGTGGCGGACAAGGCCCGGTTGTTTGCGCGCTACGGCGCCTGGACGGCCGACATGGAAAGTGCGGCGGTCGCGCGCGTCGCTTGCGACAACGGCTTGCCATTCGTGGCGCTGCGCGTGGTTGTGGATCCCTTTGATGCGTCGGTCCCGGAGAGGCTCATCGAGGGGCTTGACGTCTGGGGGCGGCCGCGCGTGGGCGCGCTGCTCGCCGTTCTTGGCACCGACAGGAAACAATGGCGCGCGCTTTGGCACCTCAGCCGCCATTTCGGCAAGGCGCGGCGAACTTTAAGCGGCGCGGCCGCTGCGTTGACGGGCCGGTCTTCCATCGGCGGCGGCCGCGCCGTCTTGGGGCGCAAGACTGATGATCGGTAACGGCATGCGGCACCATTCATGACAGACGCGTTTGGCAAAGCGCCAGGGCCCACGTGGCTGCGTCTTGTGCCGATCATAGCCGGGGTGCTCGGTCTTGCCGGCGCGGCGCTGTTGTTTGCACGCCATCATCCAGCGCGTATCTTTGGCCTTGTCGCCTTCGCCGGGTTTGGAATGCTATGGCTCGTGCCGGTGCGTATCGCGGTCATGGTTTTGAATGCGCAAGGCTGGCGCGCGCTTTTTCCCAAGGGTCAGGGTGTGTCGCTGCGCCTGCTCACATGGATGGCGTTTGTGCGCAGCGCGGTCAATACCCTGCTGCCGGTCGCGCATGTGGGCGGCGAGGTGGCCGCGGCGCGCCATCTTGCCAGGCGTGGGGTGCCGGCGCCGGTGGCGATTGCCGGCATCGTCGTCGAGACCACCCTAACGATCTTTGTGCAGATGGGCTTTACCGTCCTTGGTATCGGTCTGCTGTTGTCTTACATGGGCAGTGCGCCGCTCATCCAGCGGTTGTGGTGGGGGCTTGCTTTCGCGCTGCCCGCGGGGCTCGTTTTTGTGTTTCTGCAACACCGATCGCGCCCGTTTGCGCGCCTCCAGCGTGGGCTTGCGCGCCTCAATCACCGCTTTTCCCCAGAGGCCACCGGCGGTGCGGCGGTCGACTGCGCCATCGTATCCCTGTATCGCCGGGCCGGGGCCCTGACGTCTTGCGCCCTCTGGCAGGCCTTGAGTTTGGCCGGTGGGGCCGGCGAGTTCTGGGTCATTTTACATTTACTCCATCAACATGCCTCGGTGCGCCTGGCCGTGCTGCTCGAATCGCTGGTGCAGGCCATGCAAAGCGCGGCGTTCATGGTGCCCGGCACTCTTGGGGTCCAGGAAGGCGGGCTTATCGCCATCGGTGCCGCGACCGGGCTGTCGGCGGATACGGCGCTTGCGATCTCCGCCATCCGGCGCGTGCGACAGGTCGGGATATCTTTGCCGGTGCTTTTGCTGTGGCTGCGTACCGGCCGCAGGCCGAATGACGCAAAACCGCACCCCGGATGAAGCAGTGGATGCGCGGCGTTTCGCGGGCTGGTAGCATTTGGGCCCCGATCCATGCCGGCGCAGGATCCATGCAAGGAGATACGATGACAAAGACGGTTTGGCCCAACCTCTTTATCGTGGGGGCCGTAAAGAGCGGCACGACCTCGCTTTATGCCTACCTAAAACAGCACCCGGACATCTTTTTCCCGGAGATGAAGGAGCCGCATTTCTTTGCAAAGCCCGCGCCCTCGCGCGCCCAGCGGCATCTCATCACCTTTGTCGGCGACGAGGCGGAGTATCTGCGGCTCTATGAAGACGGCAAAGACCGCCGCTTTCGCGGTGACGCCAGCCCATCGTATCTTTGGAGCGCGCCTGCCGCCTCGCGTATAGCCGAGGTATCGCCGGATGCGCGCATCATCGTCATTGTGCGTGATCCGATCGAGCGGGCTTACGCGCAGTACCTGATGGATTATTCGGAAGGCGCGATCGACCGGCCGTTTTTCGAGGCGCTGCGCCGCGATTGGGAGCGTCCAGACAAGGGTTGGGGGGTGTCGCAGCTCTATGTCGAACTGGGCCTCTACACCGAACAGATTCGGCGCTACCGGGCGCTCTTTGGCAGCGACCGGGTGCTGGTACTGTTGCTCGAGGATTTGAAGAAGGACGTGCGTGGCGTGCTTGCCCGCATCGCGCGTTTCCTGGAGATCCCGGAGGGACCCATGGGCGCAGTCGACACCGCCGAGGCCCACAATCACTACAAGCAGCCGAAGGGGCAGTGGGCCCGATGGCTTGCCGGGCACCCCGTGAGCCGTTTTTTGGGGGAGCGCATCATGCCGCGGCGCCTGGGCGAATACATATGGGAGCATTGGATGCAAAAAGAGGCGCCCAAACCGCCGATCGATGCGCGGGCCGTGGCCTTTCTTCAGGAAATCTATACCCCGGAGCTTTTGGCGCTCGAGGCCGAGCTCGGGCGTCCATTACCAGAGCTGCGACGAAGCTGGACGCTCCCGCATCAACCGAGCTTCGCGCCGAATTTCGTGACCACCACCGCCCACCGATCCGCAGACGTCGTGACACGGGTTTAGGCGAAAGCCGCTTCATCCCAAGCCCCGCGGCCCGATGGGAGCGGTGTGAAGGGCAGGCTATGGGCAAGGATCGCGTTCGAGGCGCGATGCTTTTCGGGAGGGTTTGGGCCGTCGTGGCAAGCTCTGGCGCACGGGATTGCGTATCCCGGACGGCCCGATGGCGAACGCCCGAGGCTATGAGTACCGGGAGACGTCGATCGAGGTCACAAGACCCGTTCGATCAACAGCCAATGCCCATCCGTGTCCTGCCCCAAGGCCGCATCCGCCACCTGTCGCGTCGGGGCATGCCGGTGCGCCGTCAGGCGGCGTTCGAGGGCGGCCAGATCGGTGGTCTCGAATACGATGCGGGTCGCGGCGATGTCGGTGGCGGCCAGCGCCTGTCGGCGCCCGCGCGGCCGCTCATAGCCGAGCAGTTCGAGATGCGGCCCGGGGAGCGCGGTAAAAAGTGTGGCCACGCGCACTTGCACCTCGGGCAGGTCATCGAGATGTTCTTGCTTGGGACCTGTGTTGGTCTGTTCGGCGCCGGGCGTGAGGCCCAGGGCCTTTTCGTAGAAGACCCCCGCGCGGCGGCCATCGCCGACGCTCAAGGCGGTATGGTCGATGGCGACCGTGTGCGCCGGTCGTGAATCCGGCGGGTGGGCGGGGTCGCCTGGCGGGGTGTGGGCCGGTACCAGCAGTTCCAGGGGGTGGCCGTCGGGGTCGCGGAACTTGTAGGCGGTCACGCTGCCGCTTGCCGGCGGCAGTTGCTGCGGCCCTGATCGGGTGATGGGTTGGCCGCCGAGGGACACGACGCGGCGCGCCAGCGCCTCGATGTCGTGGCAGGTGATGGCGAAGTGCTGAAACCAGAGATCATTGGCGCGACTGTCCGCGGGGTAGGGTGTGGAGGGCGCCAAAAACCGCGAGAGTTCGAGGCGTGTATCCCCAAGCGCCATCATGAGCGTTTCGTACGGGCCACCGAGGAGCGCGGCGCGTTCCGGTGTCGCCGGACGCGGTGCGCCGAGGGGCTTAAAGCCAAGCGCCTGTCCATAAAAGGCGGCGGCCCGGCCGATATCGTGGACGTTTACGGCAAGGCGTGCGATGCGCGTGCAAGCCCCAGGCGATGGGGCATGCGTCATGGCCTGACCGCCCCGCGGCGGTTCACGTAGATACCAAACAGCGTCTGTCCGGCGCACACGAAAAGGCGGCTGCGATGGCGCCCACCAAAGGCGAGATTCGCGACTGGGGTATTTGTCCGAATCTTGCCGAGCAAAACGCCCTCAGGGCTCAGGCAATGGACACCGTCGCCGGCGCTCGTCCAGACATTCCCGTCCTCGTCGCAGCGCAGGCCGTCGGCGCCGCCTGGCACCACCTCGTGAAACACCGTCGCGGCGCAAAGGCGCGTGCCATCGTCGGTAAGCGCTGCCCGGCGAATATGGCGCACCGGGTGGGCGGCAAACTGCTGGCCGGTCTCCACGAGATAAAGAATGCGTTCGTCCGGCGAAAAGCACAGACCGTTTGGGCCCTCGAAGTCGTCTGCTACGATCTCGAGCTTTGCGCGCGATGGATCGAGGCGATAGACGGCGGGCGCAAGCTCCGAGACCTCTTTGCCGCCCTCATAGTCGGTACTGATGCCGTACAAGGGGTCCGTGAACCATATCGAGCCGTCGCTTTTGACGACGACGTCGTTGGGCGAGTTGAGGCGGCGCTTGTGGTAGTGACTTGCCAATACCGTAATACGGCCATCCCACTCGGTGCGCGTCACGCACCGGTCGTGATGCGCACAGCTGATGAGGCGCCCTTCGCGATCGCGGGCATGGCCGTTTTCGAATCCGCACGGCGACCGCAGCACGCTGACCCCGCCCGTCTCTGACCAGCGCAGGACGCGATCATTGGGTATGTCGCTAAAAACAAGACAGTTGTGATCGGCAAACCACACCGGCCCTTCAAGCCACCGAAAGCCCGTACCCAAGGTGTCGAGTGTGGCGTTGGGAAGAATGAAGGATCGAAACGAAGGATCGATGATCTCGTATAGGTCCATACCGCTACCGTCTATGGCAGGGGTGGTGCGGCGCCGACCCGGCCAGACGCACGGTCATGAGGACCGCGGGCATGGACCCGATGGTCCCGGACCGATGGCCCTTGCGCCCCTTGGCGTCGGCCACGCAATGCTGATCCTCGCCCAGGGACAAATCGCCTGGCCCCATCTCGACGCGCGTTCCGTCCATGGATTCGACCCACCAGCGGCCGGCGAGTGGAACGATCCATTGCGGGGCCGGGTTTTCATGCCATTCGCCGATCCAGCCGACCGGCTGGACTGTGAAAACGACCGTGGCGCGGTCCTCGGGCTGGGGGTCGTTCCATTGCGCGGCGGCCTCGCCGATGCCCTTAAGAAAGAAGCGATCCAGCATGCACCGGTCCTGATGGCTTACGCCTTGCTCATCGGTCCAGATATGCCAGTAGCCGACGCGCGGCATATCAATGGCGCCCGCGGGCTTCGTATCGGTCATGTTTTTGTCATCGGCTGAAGATGCCATGGTGACCTCCATTCAAGGGCCGCGGCGCGTGTCTGTTTTAGGCGCAGTCCGCGCCGGGGTGTGTGGGGCGGGCACTGCGTGGTGTGTCACATGTCTGGATGCGGGCAAAACCGGTGCGGCCACCACGATGAGCAAAAGACCGCCGACAAGGCCAAAGTTTTTCAAGAAATCCCAAAAATGCGCCGCGCCTTCGGTATTTCCGCCAGACCAGAAACCAGGGAATTTCCAGAAGGGATGAAAAAGCACGGCCGTAGCCACGCAAAAGACAGCAAGAACCAGTGCTGCGATCACCGCGTGCCACAAAAGGACGATACAGACCGGTGTCGCAAACTCGATAATGATGCCGCCGATCATCATGTAACGCGCGCCCCCTAAGGGCGACGATTCGGCCTGCTTTATGGCTTGGTCCCAATGGACGATCTTGTCTAGCCCGCTGAACGGAAACAAGATCACAAGGCACAGGCGTGCCACCATCGCGACTGCGGTCATGGGCGCCTCCTGACACATCGTGCGGCTTGCGCGCAAGGCATGTGGTTAGCCCAGCCGCGCAAGGATGCAATCGGCCACGCGCAGGGCGTTGGCGATTATCGTAAGCGTCGGATTGACGGCGCCTATGGACGGAAAAAAGCTCGCGTCGGCGACATACAGGTTGTCGATCTCGTGGGTTTTGCAGTCGACGTCGAGGACCGAGGTCGCGGGGTCGGTCCCGAAGCGCAAGGTTCCCGCTTGGTGCGCGGTGCCGGCCATCGGGATGTCTTTTGTAAGATAGAGGCTGCGCTCCATAAGCCGCGGATGGACATCGATGGACCCGAGGAGCCGCTTTAGCTGCCGGCGCAGGCCGTGATGGGCCTCCATATTGTTTTGGGTAAGATCCAATACCGTGCGCTCGCCGTCATAGAATATGCGATTTTCCGGGCGTGGCAGGTCTTCGCTCGACAGCCAGAAGCTCAAGCTGCGGTCGGCAAGCGCCTGAAAGGGCGCCGACGGCAGCCAATCGAGCCAGTCCGGAAGGACCTCGCCTTGGACCTGAGCTGAGTGGGTCTTGGCAAGCAGCTGGATGAGGCCAAGCGGGTAGTCTTGATCGGGACCGCGCAAATAAAAGTCGCTCACGGCAAGCGTCTTTTGAAAGACGGTAGGGTTGGGGTGGCGCAAGAGGGCCATGAGCACCGACTGATTGTGGCGCAGGTAGTTGCGTCCCACTTGTCCCGAACCATTGGCCAGACCCTTTGGGTGACGGGCATTCGCCGAGCGCAGGAACAATAGGGCGCTCGACAGCGCGCCGCAGGCGACGACGACGATATCGGCGCTATAGTCCTCGCGCCGCCCTTCGCGGGTGACCTGCACCTTCGTGATCGTGCGCCCGGAGGCATCGGTCTCGAGCCGCGACACATAAGCGCCGGTGAGAAGCGTCAGATGATCCGGATAGGCCGCCAGGGCGGGGTCGACGCACGTCACCTGGGCGTCGGCCTTGCCGTTGGTCGGACAGGGAAACCCGTCGAAGGCCGCGCAGCGTAGGCAGGGACTCGTAGGGGAGACCACTCCGTCTTTTTCGTCCAGCAGGATGCCAAGCGGGAGATGAAAGGGATGGACGCCCGCTCGGCGCAAATCGTCCGCGAGGGCCGCGATCTGTGGCTCGTGTGCGACGGGCGCAAAGGGGTAGGGGCCGGTGGCCGGCGGCTCGTTGGGGTCCTCGCCACGCGCGCCATGGACATGAAAGAGCCGCTCGGCGCGGGTGTAATAGGGTTCGAAGGCCGAATAGGGCAAGGGCCAGGCCGGCGACACGCCGTCAGGGTAGGAGATCTCCTCGAAATCGCGTTCGCGCAGACGAAACAAGGCCGCGCCGTAGACCTTCGAGTTGCCGCCCACGAAATAATGCAGACCCGGATGGAAGGTACGGCCATCGGCCCCGTACCAGGTCTCCTTGGCCTGATATTTCGCCTCAACGAAAACCGCCTTGGCGTCCCAGTTTTCCGGAGAACGCTTGAGATAGTCGCCCCGTTCCAGCAACAAGACGCGTTTCCCGCGCGATGCCGCCTCATGGGCCACCGAGCCGCCTCCCGGGCCGCTGCCTATGACGATAAGATCGTAATGGTCGTGCATCGCCATGTCGATGATATCCTTCCAGGCACAAGTCGTGAGGGTAACACATCAGGCGACCGGTCGGGACCTACCTTCCGCCCATGGGCGCGAGGTCATGCCGATCGCGCCGCATCACGCTTGCTGTGCCCTTTGCCGGCGCCCGCCCCCGCAATCCGCGCACGCGACCATAAGCTTTGTCATCGCCCTCAGAAAAAGACCGCATGAGCGCCTTGACGGCTTACGGCTCAGCGCGCACCGCGCCCGAGGATGCGCCAGGAAAGCCCGGAGACCCCGGGTGAATCCCGGTACCGGCCGCGAACCTCCAGAAATTCTTTCTGATTGGATTTTGAGCGCACAAAGGTTTCTCTTTGGCGACAAGACGCTTTGTGTGGCAAGGGCCATGATCAGGCGCCACCAGGAAGGAACGCCTTTTCGCGTTGCGCCATGCGCTACCAAGCGTGAGCCCCAAAGGGCGCCCCGAAATCTTTCTTTGCTCTACTGCGCCTGCCAAAAGGCGCGTGTTTGAAAGGCGGCTCGTTGCCCGCGACAGGAAGAAAGCCCCGCACGTGGTCTTCTACTTGGCATCGGCGCAAGGCGGCCCGGCGAAAGACCGTGCAAAAAACGACCGGCGCGCCACAGTCCTACGCATGAGCCCGCTACGAACCGCTCATCCTCCCGAATGGATCGCGGTCTTCCATCCATCCCGCATGGTTGTGCCTTTATCAGAAACGACTTTGCCGCAATCCCGCCCCCTTGCACCATGCGCACGCCATGTCAGACATGAACACCCAAACCTATCGCATCGACTCGGTCAATGCAGGCCGCCGTAGACCGCGGTGTCTCAAAGGAGATTAAACGTGAAGCCGGCACACCCTACGCACTTGTTCAAAAAATCGGCCTTATCGCTTGTTATCGCCGCCACCTTGTCGGCCTGCGTGAGCGGTGGCTCCGGGACGTCGGCAAGTCCCGGCGCCCAGGTCTCTCAAAACGGCGCACCGACGACCACCAGCGCCACGACACCCATCACCGGCAGCACCATCTCCATGAGCCAGGCCTTAGAGACGCCGGGTGCCGGGACCGGCCCGACCCTTTATGTCTCGACGACGGGCTCCAACAGCAATAACGGCCTCACGCCTGAGACTCCTTTGCAAACGATACAACAGGCGGTCGACATGGTCCGCCCCGGCGGCACCATAGAAGTCATGGGTGGCACATATGCCGGAGGTATCACCATAAGCAATCCGGGGACGGCCAGCGCCTGGATCGTCATGGAGCCGTACCAAAATGAGGCGGTGACCATAGATGGCGGGTCGGCCATGAACAATCTTTTCTTCACCAACGCCACCAACGCGCCGAGCTATTGGGAAGTCAAGGGATTTACGCTTCCCAGCGCCCTTCAGTACGGCGTTCAGATAGACACGCCGGATGTCAAAATAGTCAACAACAACATCTATTACACCGACTACTCGATCATAAAGCTGGTCAGCACCGCGCACAACATCGTCATATGGGGCAATGAGCTCCACGACAATAATCATGCCTCCGCGCAGGCCTATGTGACAAAGGCCGTGGACATGGTGGGCTCTGTCAACGTCCTTGTCGCGCACAACAACGTGTACAACATATCGGACATAGGTCTTTACTGTAAGGGTAACGCGACGGACATTACGTTCGCGGACAACACGCTGAACAACATCGGAAGCCGTGGGATCATGTTGGGCCAATCCACGGGCGTCCAATTCCTGCAGCCAGGGGAGACGTACGAGTCGTACAATAGCATCATCAAAAATAACGTGATCACAAATGACCAAAGCGCCTGCTTGGCCGAGTCTTCCTCATACAATGCGGAAATCTACAATAATTCGTGTTACAACGCGGCTATCGTCCATCACGGCGCGATTTTCCTATCCAACGAATCGGCGCTTCAGCAGGCCGGCACAAATGTCTACATACGCAACAATATCGTAGAGGATTCCTCATCCCTGCCGATGGTCGTCATCGCCCCTCATGCCATGACAAACTATGCCACCTTGCACATAAACCACAATATGTATTATGACCCGGCAGGCGTGACATTCGAGTGGGACGATAAAAACATCTACAACATGCCGTTTAATACATGGCAACAGACGACCGGCTTGGAGTTAAACAGTATCGTCGCAAACCCCCTGTATGCCAATATCACGCCGATGGGGACAGTGATGCCGTCCATCACCGGGAATACCGTGCTCTCTTTAAGCCCGGCCAGTCCCGCCATAAACGCCGGTGTCGTGTTGCCTTCCGTGACTCACGATATCAATGGCGTGTCGCGGCCGTCCACCGGCTCCTATGATATGGGCGCCTATCAGTCGGTCTCGTGATCCAATGGGTCCCGGCGGCCTGCCGGGACCCCGTGTCTTAAAGGAACCGTGCCCGCCACGGTCTGATATCCGCGCCGCCGGGCGGTATTGTCCCATCGGCGGTTTGGCAACTCACATGACAGCCCCGTGGCGCTCTCCAAGGCCCCGGGGTGTTGCTTTTGGTACTGTTTCGCCAAAGCCTTAACTCGATCGGCCATACGGCCCCAATCCTCTTGCCAGGCCTAGCCCCAGAAAAAAACCCGCACCGAGGTGTTTTACAACCAACCCGTTTTCTTAAGCCGCATGATCATTGCGTTGTCGTCCTCATAAACGGCCCATACATATAGGCGCGCCGTATCCTGTGAATGCCATCACCTCAAATACATTCTACGGACCTGGGCGAACAAACGCGTACGCTCCGGCAGATGCCCTGTTATTGCCCGGACTTCATAAGATAAACACTATTAAAAAAGGCTTTTACAAAAACGGACCGCGGTAATGCCGGCTTTTATCGCGATACCATAAACGGCCTGCTATAGTCTTTTTGCAGAACCGACGATAGCCAATAAATGACTAATATCAAATAGGCACGAGAAATTGCGGTGAATGCCCCTCATCGGTTATTGCCGCCGTTTTGGGTCGCCACTTCTGGACATCCACGAAAGTAAAGGGCGTGACGTGTGGCAAGTCGATTAAAAAATGGGCAGCGAAAGTCCCTTAATCCGCATAGATACGCGTGGCGGATAATGGCGGGCGCGCTCTCGTAGCGGCGTCTATGGATCACGTCGGACGATATCACAAGGTAAAATAGTGAGCGCAGACAAGGCGGGAAAGAGGCTTATAGATCTGTCCGGAAGGCGGTGGCTGAGCGTGCTTGTCGCAGGAGCTCTGCTGATGGTTTGCGCGTGGTGGTTTGGCTGGTTGGGCGCGCCACCACATAAGCTGTCGTCTCAGATAAAAGGTCCAGAAAAGGTCGCATATGCCAGCATAGCAGAACAGGCCAAACGATTGGCGCCGATGCGACCGCCACAGCCGACACCTTTTGCGCAGGCGATAGAGGTGCGTGATGCGATTCGGTCCGGAAAGTTTTTAAAGGCGGATGACGCGATCAAGTCCGTATTGCGCAAAAGCCGGATGGGGCCATGGACGTTTCAGCCATTTACGGCGTTCATGAGCGAGTTGGCCGCGCCCGGGGATGCCAAGTTTGCCTCGCGCCTCAATGCGTGGGTGTTGGCAAAACCCGATTCGGCGCTAGCCCACCTAGTGCGCGCCAATTACTACTTAAATCTTGGGTGGTGGATACGGGGCAATGGTTTTGCCGAAGATGTGCGCGCGAATAATCGGCAGACATTCGGGTTTGCCATAAATATAGCGGCCCATGATGCCCGCGAGGCCTTGAAAATCAATCGCCGCGACCCGTACGCCTGGAGTATTTACCTCGAAATTCTAAAAAGCGCCGGTGCCGCCGCTACGCAAAAGCAGGTGTTTGATGAGGCGATACACGCATTTCCTGAATATTACTCATTGTATCGTATCCGGCTTTCGACGCTTCAACCAAAGTGGCTGGGAACGGTTCAAGATATGTACCGATTTGTGACGAGGTATGCGGGCGGGACATCGACCATATCGCCGCGAAGAATGCTGGTCGTGCAGCTGTATGCGGAGCTTTTGGGTGCCTCCTCGGACGTCTGTGCCGCGGCGCACGTTTCTCCACTGAACCGTTGCGTCCGGACCATCATGCATAGAGTGATAACTCCGGGCCTGAAAAAGGCGGCGTACGCGGCCCTCAGGCGTCCTAAAGGGGTCAGTGCGCTTGCGTTGAGTGATGAACTGGAGCGGATATTGCCGGGTATGATCATGACGAGCGGTGGGGGGCATGCGGCGGCGGGCTTCCTACAAGCGGCGGCCAGGACGTTGGGGAGTGACACCCAACTTGTGGCGCGTGATACGACGAAGAATAATTTCATGATCGACCGCATGGCGGCGCTCGTATGGTATGAGCATGGACAGATGGCTAATGCCGAGACGTTGGACAAAAGGGCGTTGTCCGATCTTTCGAATACCCGGTTTCCGGACCGTTATAGCGAGGATAAAGCGCGGGCGGCCATTTATACGGATCTCGCCTCGATATATAACAGAAAGCACAAGTTTCGTCGGGTGGTGGTCTATGAGAAAGCGGCGGCGCGACTTTTGGGCGGTGAGGGCGCGCGACCCGGATTTGACGCTTTGGAATGCGCGGCGTTATTTCGCCTGAAGCTTTATCGGCACGGACTTAAGACATGCAAAGCCATCGTGGCGGCTAACGGTAACCTTCAGACGCGCTTTTGGCTTGGACGGATCGAGGATGTTTTGGGGAAAAGTGATGCGGCCGTGCGCGACTATGGGCTTGTGGCAAGCTCTGAAAGCGGCTATCGGGACTATGCCGGTATTGCGGTGGCGGTGATCTATGACCGAGAAGGGAAATGGCAGGCAAGTTTGAACGCCCTGAACCAATATTCCTACTTGTTCAAAAAGGCGTACGACGATCCTTATGATATGGCGATTGCCTATAACGATCGATGCTTTGACAAGATGAAGCTTGGAAACTTAAAAAGCGCTTTGCAAGACTGTACGTCTTCCCTACGGTATGGGAGCCTGCCGGACGCCTATGCAAAGCAGCAGGAATTGCGCCGCATGCTTGCTGGACGGCAGGGATAAGTGGAGCCCATCGGCCGTTACGCATTCTTTTTGTACCGCTTCTATCTTGACGTTTGACAGGGCTTGAGCTTTTTGGGCAGGCGCGCACGGATTGGGATGTCAGAGACGGCGTTGTGTGAGTGATACAAGCCGATTGTCCGTCGACCCCAAAACGAAAGTCGCGGTGTTTCCTGTGCCACTATCATTGCAGCGTCTTGTGCGACGTGGGCTTTATCCGATGTCGCGTATCTCGGCCACGACCTCAGCGATCACCCGCCTATTTAGGGCGCGGTGCTTGAGGCTATGGAAGAGCCCACGGAGATAGCGCGCTTTTTGATGGACCAGCAGAAACGGAAACTGAGGATCTCGCGGACTGCGCCGCGCAAGGGCGTATTTCCGACATCCTCAATGATCGACGGGCGATCAGCAAGGAGATCGCCCGGAAGCGCGCCCGCCGTTTTCATGTGAGGCCTGCCCTGTTTTTGTAGTCTCATCCTCCTTGGTTCGGGGGCCGACTTGGAAAACAGATCCCTTTTGGCGCTGAATGGGGTACGCGCGCGCTGATGTGAACACCAGCAGCGGTCACCTTAAAATCCGAAGCCAGAGAGTGATCAACATGCCTCTTGATCCCTGAACGGTAGCGCCCCTTAATACTTTCATGTTGCCGAATTCAGAGAATGTTTACGCCGTGGCGCGCCGTGGGTATACCCATTGCCCCGCACAATGAGGAAGGACAGGGTTTGTGGCGCGATAATCATTTATCGCGCCAATGTAATGGCGCGTGTTTTGACACATTGCGCCTGGTGGGCGAGCGCGCAGGCGATGAAGCTCTT
>JAKARW010000089.1 GCA_021819125.1 Pseudomonadota bacterium
CCCCCGGTCGCACCGGCGGCAGATGAGGGCCTGGATGCGGCACAGGGCGCACAGGAAGAATCGGGCGGTCAGTGAAGCGCCGCTCCCGGAAGTCGAGAGCTGGCCTGGACGCCATATCAGATCCTGTCACACCAACCCCGCTCCAATAAATACGGGCCAATGGCGCAGTCCTGTTCTCGCCGTCCAGTTCGAATCGGGACGGCGTCGGCTCTCTATACCAGCCGCCCTTCTACACAATTCTTGAGAGGACCACCACCGTCGACCCTTTAGCCATTGTGGTCGGACAAGCCTCTTTTAGGCCCTTTTGCTCGATGAACTCCTTTTTGGTGATTTCGCGTACCCCTAAAAAGACGGGGATCTTGGTGATCCCCTCCCGCACCGATCCATCGCACCACCCGCAATGCGCCATGAGAGGGTGGGGCAGGCCCTTGATTCGGGTATGTCGCTTGCGCGTGTCATGCGGCGCCCTCGGGATGGCCGGCCCGCCTTTTGTCGCCGTGCCTCAGCGGGCCTGCGTGCTCTACGTCAGGGCGCGCCCGCCCGCGGTTCGGCGCCCGGGTGGGGCGCGATCCCAGGCCGGGCCCGCGGCCTGTTCTGGCGTCGGCAGAAGACTTCACTTGGGTAAATAGCAAGAATCTGAAACATTAAGTTTTAGTTATTAGATTGGGATTATACAGTGAGCCTCGTGCCATAGGGGATGGAACGTATAAGGACGCGATGGTAAGGCCCCAGGGCGCGCGGTGGGCGCGCCGGCACAAGGCCCCCGGCGTTCTCGCTATGAACGCATGGGAAAACGCAATGGCATATCGGGAGTTCGGATCGTGGCACATGACGGATTGAGCGAACCCATGGGAGGTGTTTCATGATGATCGCGGCACTGGCATCGCGGTTTATGTTGGTTGCGCCCTGGCCGCTCTTGGCCGCGGGCGTTGTCGTGGGGGTGGGCGCCGACCGTCATCCCCGGCTTATGAGGGCGGCCACTACCGGCGCCGCCTGGATCGCGCTCGCCTGCGCGATCCTCGCGGCCGTGGCTTATGGTGTAGGCGCCACCCAGTCCGAGACCTATCTCAGTCTCCATCTGCCGGCGCGTCTCGGGGCGCTTGCGATCAGCGTCGACGCCGATGTCCTGACGATTATCATGCTGACGCTGGTGGCCTTTGTCGGCATGATCGTGGCGCGTTACTCGAAGACCTACATGGATGGCGATGAACACGAAGGCCGCTTCCATCGTTGGCTCGCTTTGACGCTGGGGTCGTTTTTGACCCTCATCGTGGCCGGCAATGTGTGGGGCTTCTGGATCTCGTGGGTGGCCACCAGTCTCTGCCTCCATGAACTCCTGGCCTTTTACCGTGACCGGCCGGGCGCGGTGCTCGCCGCGCGCAAGAAGTATCTGCTCCATCGCCTCGCCGACGCCTGTCTGTTCTCGGCCTTCGCGCTCATCGTGCGCGCGCTTCATACCGCGCAGTGGGCCGGTATCGGCCGGGCCATGGCCCATGCCGCAAGCCCGCTGCCGGAGGCCTTGGTGGTGGCGGCGGCCCTTATCGTCGTGAGCGCCATCCTAAAGAGCGCGCAATTCCCGACCCATGGCTGGCTCATACAAGTCATGGAGGCGCCGACCCCGGTGTCGGCCCTGCTGCATGCCGGCATCATCTATACCGGGGCGTTTCTCATCCTGCGCGCAAGCCCGCTCATGGCGCATATCGGCTGGGCGGGGGATGTCCTGGCCGCGGTCGGCCTCGTCTCGATTGTCGTGGCTTCGCTCACCATGATGACCATGACCAACATCAAGGGCGCGCTTGCCTACTCCACGTGCGCGCAGATGGGTTTCATGTTGATGGAGTGCGGACTTGGGCTTTACAGCATCGCGATTTTGCACATCATCGCCCACTCGGTGTACAAGGCCCACGCCTTCCTGTCGTCGGGCAGCGTCGTCGAGCACTTCCGGGCGCCTAAGATCGTCGTGTCGATGGCCGCGACCGTCGGGCGGGCCCTGCTCGGGCTTGTGATCGCAGTGCTCATGGTGCTTGGCGTCGGTGAGGCGTTCGGGGTCGGGGTTGCGCGCCAACCGGCGTTGATCGTCATGGCGGCGATCCTGGCCGTGGGCATGACCCAGCTCTTGCTGCAGGCCTTGAATACCCGCGAGGGTGCCATGGGTGGTCTGTTCGTCCGCATGGTGGGCTTGAGCGCCCTGGTGTCTGTCGCGTATTTCGGACTCCACATGGGCTTCGTCCTTCTCTTGGGGACGAGTGTGCCGGCCGATCCCGTGCATGTCGATGGGGCCCAGAAGGTGCTACTGGGGGTGATCGCCCTGGCGTTTTTGGCCCTGCTCTTTATTCAACAGCTGTTGCCGCGCCTGTCGCAGACGGCCTTGGGGCGGGCCGCCTATGTCCACTTCTATGGCGGCCTATACGCCGACAGCATGTTGACTGAGTTTGTTCGCGGGTTCGGACCGACGCCGGGCGCCATTGCCGGACGTCGCAGGCTCCGCAAGGCAGATCCTTCACACGAGGTGCAATCATGAGCGCAATCACGGATACCGATGCGAAATTGAAGGCCAGGATCGACACGGCCTGTGGGCGGATCGCGCCGCTGTGGCCGCTCAAAAGCTTCGTGGCGGTCAACCCCTACTTTGGGCTCGCCGACCAGCCGTTCTGGCAGGCCGATGCGACCCTGAAGCGGGTCTTGGGTCAGGGGCTGACCATGCCGCGGGCGTTTTACAAAAAGCACATGGAAACCGGGCGCATCACACGCGCCGATCTGGCAGCGGCCTTGCGCGAGACCGGCAGCTCTTGGGACGTGGCGACCCTTGAGGAGGCGGTGGCCCGCCAATCTCAGGCCCCGTCCGAGCCGCTCGCTTTGGTGACCGACATCCTAGGCGAACTCGATCACCAGGAATGGCCGGGCTTTGTCACCGAGCGGATCAGCCAGTATTGCGCCGCCTACTTCGACGAAGGCCAGGCCTTATGGGCCATGCCGTGGCGGGACCAGGGCCTCTATGTCGGCTGGCGCGCGTTTACGCGGCTCGACCGCAACCCGCGGACTGTCGGCCTGCGCGGCATGCGCGAGGCCTTGGCCGATCTCCCGGATCAGGCGGCGCGTGCCATCGACTGGGCATTGCGGCTCCTTGCGGTGCCGGAGGCGGCGATCGACGACTACCTGCACGCCGCACTCTTGAGTGTGGGCGGATGGGCCGGGTGGGCGCGTTACAAGCGCTGGCAGGCCGAGCTTGCCGGTGGCCACGACGATACCATCCAAGACCTCCTCGCCATTCGTGTGTGCTGGGATGCGTTGCTCTACAAGCTTCGGTTCAATGAGCGCTTGAAGGCTCGCTGGTACCAGGCCATGGTCACGGATGGCAGTATCGCCGCCAAGGCCCAGGCGCAACCGCAAACGGCCGCCAAGGAGGTCGATGCCCTGCTGCAGACGGCGTTCGAGATCGCCTACCAGCGGGAGCTCATCGGCTCGCTCATGACTGCGCCGGTTACGGCGCCGCGCAAGACGCGTCCCCCCGTGCACGCGGTGTTTTGCATCGACGTGCGCTCCGAGATCTTCCGGCGCGCCTTCGAGACCGCGGCCCCGGCGGCACGCACCGGCGGCTTCGCCGGATTCTTCGGGGTGTTGATGGAGTACCTGCCGCTTGGCGCGTCGACCGCCAAGGGCCATCTGCCGATCCTTTTCAACCCCTCCTATCGCATATGCGAGCATGTCCCGGGCGCAAGCCCGGAGCAGACGAGCGCGATCGTCGCCAAGCGCCATGGAAGGTTGCGCGCGGCCGACGCCTGGAAGACCTTCAAGACCTCGGCCTCGTCATGCTTTACCTTCGTCGAGGCCGCGGGTCTGCTCTATGCCCCGAAGATGTTCGGCGACAGCATGGGCTGGACACGCACGGTGTCGCACCCCGACGCCAAGGGTCTGGATGACGCGGCGCACGAGCAGATGGGGCCGCGGCTTGTGAGTGACCATGGTAAGGGGGCTTGCGCGGCGGGTGGGATTCCCGCGGCCGATCGGCCTGGGGCGGCGGAATTCGCGCTGCGCAATATGGGCATGATCGGCGATTTCGCGCGGCTTGTAGTCCTTGTCGGACATGGCAGCACGACGGTCAACAATCCGCAGGCCACGGCGCTCGATTGCGGGGCGTGCGCGGGCCAAACCGGCGAGGCCAGCGCGCGCATCGCGGTGGCCTTGCTAAACGACCCGGCGACGCGCAGGGGGCTTGCCGAAAAAGGCATCGAAATCCCGGCCGATACGGTGTTTGTGGCCGGTCTGCACGACACGACCACAGACGAGGTGGCGCTATTTGATACCGCCACCATCCCGTCTTCCCATGCCGGCGATCTGCGGCAATTGCGCGAGTGGTTCAAGGCGGCCGGAGAGATCACGCGCATGGAGCGCTCCGCCTTCCTTGGAATCGGGGGCCTGCCCGAAAACCGCGTGCGCGCCGACATCAAGCGGCGTACGCGCGATTGGGCGGAGGTACGGCCTGAGTGGGCGCTCGCCAACAACGCCGCCTTCATCGCCGCGCCGCGCGCCCGGACAGCGCGTTGCGATCTCGGCGGGCGGGCCTTCCTCCACGACTATACATGGCGCAACGATGTCGAGTTCAAGACGCTGACCCTCATCATGAGCGCGCCCATGGTCGTCGGCAATTGGATCAACATGCAGTACTACGGATCGGTCGTCGACAACGTCCGCTTTGGCAGCGGCAACAAGGTCCTGCACAACGTGGTCGGCGGGTCCATTGGGGTGCTGGAGGGCAATGGCGGCGACCTGCGAGTGGGGCTTGCCATGCAGTCGCTGCATGACGGTCATCGCTGGATGCATGAGCCGATGCGCCTCAACGTCTTCATCGAGGCCCCGCAGGCGGCCATGGACGACGTCATCGCGGGCAATCCGCTCGTCCGTTACCTCGTTGAGAACGCCTGGCTGCACCTCTTCCGGATCGATGACCAGGGCCGCATCCATCGCCGTGGGCTCGATCGGCAATGGCGTGCGGTGTCGGCCAGCGAGGGTGCCGAACGGCAATCATAAAGGCCGCGACTTTCCGTTATCAGAAGTCGGCAGAGGGCCGCCCGGCCCTCTGCCATCCATCGGCGGCGGGACGGGGGAGCCGCAAGGGGCGCGGGATAGGCCACCTTGCGGGTGATTATTAGATAAAACCGACAAACGCACGAGGAAAAACCATGAAAAATCTGGGTTTACGTAAACTCTTTGGCGCGATCCAAGGCGCGCTATGGCGAACGGGTGTCACCATCGGCTGCGCTGCCACCCTGCTCGGAATGCCGCTTGCCGCGCACGCCGCGGCCAAGAGTGGGGGTCTCTTCGGGCAAAGCCGGCCGGCCGGCACCGGCGGGGTCACGACCATAGGCGGGGCGGCCGGGGGCGGGCTCGTGCCCTGGGCGCTGATCGCCGGTTACGGGGGGCCCGGGCAGATCGGCTTTACCGCATCCTACACCCA
>JAKARW010000090.1 GCA_021819125.1 Pseudomonadota bacterium
CCATTATCAAAACCGCCCATGCCCATGGCCTTAACTCTACGCCGACCGGGGCCTCTCAAATGGGCATCATCAACGACGCGGGTTTCTATTGGCGCCTTGCCTCGTCACACGCCCGATCCGGCCATGGCGAGCCGCTAGAACTGGGGCCTCTGTAGCTTTGATTGGAGCTTTTCCAGCAGGCGCTTTCGCACGGCTTTGTATAGGGTTTGCCCCATTCATCGACCAAACCGTGTCGTTGTTGCAGGAGTCCAAGTGCGGGGCTGACATTTCCGGTCACCACCCCTGTCGTCTTACGAACGGGGGACACGCCTTTTTTGGCGCGGCCCGCAACACCCGTATTTCGAAACCTGCGTCGATATCGTCGACCATGCCTTGGCCATGGGCCTGGGGTCGGCTTGACAGCCGGGACAGGTCTTGTATTCTTGAACCGTAAGGGCGATGGGGTTCGCCGTATAACCGCCTCTGGGCTGATGACTCCTGAATGACCCGCATAGCGCGGGACAAGAAGGGTATCGACGGAGGCTTATGGTTTTGAACCCCGTGATCGTGCAGTGCGGCCAAGTATTCATTACATTGGCCCTCGCGCCGCTTTTGCACGGCTTTATCGCGACCGTCGAGGAGCGCATCCAGCGTGGCCGCGGTCCTTCGATCTTCCAACCCTACCGTGACCTCTGGAAGCTTCTCCATAAGGAACAGCTGATCCCCGAGTCGGCCTCGTGGATATTCTGGGCGGCGCCCGTGATCGCCTTCACGGTGATGCTGATCGTGCCATTCCTGATCCCGGTCCTTACCAACTACCCACTGCCCCTTTCGGACATGGGCGATATCCTGGGTGGGGGCCTCATCCTCACCCTCGGGAACTTTATGATCCTGCTCGCGGGCCTCGATTCCGGACAACCGTTCGGCGGGCTCGGTGCAAGCCGCGCGGCCATGCTTGCGATCCTCGCCGAGCCGACCCTGATCCTGGTGTTCGTCGGCATCACGTTCCTCGACCACGCCATGCTGCCGTTTGTCGCCAATCACCTGCTGGCCGAGAATCCGGTGGCGTACTGGGGTCCAGTCCACGTCTTTCTGGTGGCGGCGTTTTTCATTCTCCTCACGGTCGAGACCGATCGCCTGCCCATCCACTCGACCATACCCTACGAGATCTACATGATCGACGAGGCGCGCGTTTTGGAATATTCGGGGCCGTTGCTCGCGCTACTGCGGTGGGCGTCATGGATGAAGCAGTTCATCCTTTATACCATATTTCTGAATGTGTTCCTGTTCCCGTGGGGCCTTGCCACCTCCGGCCATCCCGCAAACCTTTTGATCGCGGTCGCTTGGATTCTTGTCAAGTACGCAACCCTTGGTCTTTTCATGGCGGTCATAGACACCGCTCAGGCGCGGCTGCGATTTTACCGCTATCAAGAACCGCTCGCCGCCTCGTTTCTGTTCGCGGTGCTCGCGATTGTGGCCTACAAGGTCTGACTTATGCCGACTTTTGTGATTGGACCTCTTGCCGCCTCGCTCTTTACCGTGCTCGCCATCGTAAGTCTGTTTTTGTCTTTCGTCATGCTGGGCTCCCATTGGCTCAAGAACCACATCTACGCCTTCGCCCTCGAATCCTGGACCATCGCCGCCCTGTCGGCGGCGGTCGCCTACTTCGGCCATTATCAGGAGCTTTATATCATTGCTATTTTGACGGCGCTATTTCGCGGGAGCCTTCTGCCCTATCTGCTATTGCGCCTCATGGCGCGCCTGGGCCTGGAGCGTGAATTCACGGCCCTCCTTCGCCCCTCGTCGAGTCTCGTTCTTGGCACGGCACTTGTGATCGTGGCCTATCTCGTGGCACGCCACTTGGGCGCGCGCGTCCCTTCAGATGACCGGATCGTCATATTGGCCCTGACCTGCATGCTGAGCCTCAAGCTCATCGGCTTTCTCATGATGATCCTGCGCTCGGAGGCGATAAGCCACATCCTCGGGCTGCTGGTTATCGAAAACGGCATATTCCTGGGCTCACAGATCCTGGTCCCGGGTATGCCGCTTTTGCTTGAGCTCGTGATCCTTTTTGATCTTCTTATCATCGTCCTGACATTCGGCATTCTCATGCGGTATCTGCAGTTGCATGCCGGGACCACGAGCAGCCGCGGTCTGCAAAGGTTGGTGGGTTGATGGCAGACCTCATCCTTGGTCTATGGCTTGCCCCCACGCTTGCCATCATCCTCATATTGGCCATCCGTCGGGCGCGGGCCGCGGAATTCCTGAATCTTGCCGCCGCCATCGTCACGCTCTGCGCAAGCGCGGCCTTGCTCGCGCGCGCGCCGGCGCGCCCAGTCATTCTCGGCGATGGCTTTCTGCTGTCGAGCCCCCTGGGACTATGGGTGGTTTTATGCGTCGCGCTCGTCTATGCGCTGGCGTCGATATATGCCATAGGCTATATGCGCCTGCTGACCGAAGAGGCCTCGCGCCTGCCGCGGTTCTATGCGCTTTTTGCCGGATTCGCGCTGACCATGCTTGTCGCGCCATTCATGAACAATCCCGGTATCTACTGGATCGTCATTGACCTCACCACCATCGTGAGCGCCTTCCTGGTCGGCTTCGAACGCGAGGCCGAAAGCGCCGAGGCCGCCTGGAAGTACATCATCATCGTTTCGGCCGGGCTCTCGCTCGCGCTTTTGGGGATCATTCTTTTCTACTGGGCCGGCACCTTCTCGTTTGGTCCGGTCTATGCCATGACATGGCATCGCCTGCGCCTCATGGCGCCGCACGCGCCGCACTCCCTGCTGCTACTCGCCTTCCTCCTGACACTCATAGGCTTTGGTACCAAGGTCGGTCTCGCCCCCATGCACACCTGGCTGCCGGATGCCCATAGCGAAGGCCCGGCCCCGGTCTCGGCTTTGCTCTCGGGCGCGCTGCTCAATACCGCCATGCTCGGCGTGGTGCGATTTCTCACGGTACTCGACGCCGGAGGGCTCGGCGGCGCCGGTCACGATGCGCTCTGTGTCCTTGGCGCGCTGTCACTTACCGTGGCCGCGCTCTTCATAGTCCGGCAGACTGGCGCCAAACGCCTCATGGCCTACTCGAGCATCGAACACATGGGGGTCATTGCGCTCGGCTTTGGGTTCGGCGGCGTCCTTGGGATCGCGGGCGCCATGTACCAGATGCTAAATCACGCACTCAACAAATCACTCATGTTCTTCGGCGCAGGCAACATGATGCGTGCCTACAAAAGTAAGGATATGAGGGTCATGCGCCGTATCCTGCGGTTCTATCCCGTGACCGGCACGATCTGGCTCTTGGGGGCAATCGCCATTACCGGCGCCCCGCCGTTTGGACCTTTTCAGGGCGAGATAGCGATCCTGCGCGCCGGCATGGGTGGCCCGAACACCTGGGCGGTGGCGGTAATGGCACTGCTTCTGATCGTGATCTTCATAGGTTTTCTCGCGCACTTCCGGCGCATGGTCGCAGGGCCGATGCCAGCCGCGGGACATGAACCGGGGCTTGCCTTGAGTGTCTGGATGACAGCTCCCTTGTGGCTTGCCATCATACCCTTGACGATCCTCGGTCTTTGGTGGCCGCCCCTTTTGTGGCGGCTCTTCGTACGCGCCGCGCAGGTGCTCCGATGAACGGCTGCGAGGAGCGCGTACTGCCGGCGGAGGCGCTGCCGGCGGCAGCCCAGGCCGCGCTCGCCGAGGGGTATCGCTTCGAGATGGCCTACGCGCGACCGGCAGCTCACGGCCCGGAGATCCTTTATCTCATCAACCGCGGACGCGGCCGCCCGTTTTTGTTGCTGCGCATCCCCGCGGCCCACACCGTGCCTTCGCTCGCCCCGATCGTGCCGCTACTTGGCTGGTACGAGCGGGAGATGATAGAGCTCTCGGGGATCGAGGTTGCCGGCCATCCGGAACCTTACCCGCTGCTGATCCACGAAGGCCGCCACCTATCCGCCCCACCGCTTGGGAAAGACACCGAGGAGCCGACGTGGTCCGGCGAGACGGCGGCACCCACCATGCCCGAGATCGAGGCCGATCAAGTCCAGGATCTGGTGTGGGGTCCGATTCGCGGGGACGTCTTGGAGACCGGCGAATTCCACTTCTCCTATATCGGTGAGGCCATCATCCACTACCATGCGCGACTCGGCTATAAACATCGGGGCGTGGAGCGCCGATTCCAAGGATTGCCGGCAGCCGCCGGCGTGTACCTTGCCGAGCGCGTATCGGGTGTGGGCAGCGTCTGTCATGCGCTCGCCTATTGCCAGGCGGTCGAGGCGGCGCTTGGCATCGATGTGCCGCCACGGGCCCGGCTCCTGCGCACCCTGCTGGCCGAGATCGAACGGCTCTACAATCACTTTCATTATTTCGCCCTGCTTGCGAAGACCACGACCCTCAAGGTGGCGTCCGCCGAAGGCGAGCTGCTCGAAGAACGCGTCAAGCAAATGGCCGGACGGCTCACGGGCTCGCGCTTTCTGCGCCATCTGTTGTGCGTGGGCGGGGTCCGCCGTGACATCGACACCCAAGGCCTCGACTCCCTGCTCACCGAGCTAGGCCACGAGGCTCGCACCTATCTCGACCGCCTGAACCGCACCGCAAGTTACCTCGACCGCCTGATCGCAACCGGGGTCCTGGCATCGGCCGTAGCCTTTGACCAAGGCGCCACAGGTCCCGTGGCCCGGGCCTCGGGACTCGATCGCGATATGCGCCGCGATCATCCCTATGCGGCCTACGAGCTTTTGCGCTTTCTGGTACCGGTACGCGAAACGGGCGACGCCAAGGCGCGCGCGGACGTACGCAACGAATCGGTACGCGAGACGCTGGCTTTGGCCGCCCAGGCCTCGGCGCGTCTTGCACCTGGGGCGATATGCGCGCAGATCCCGGCGCACGCTTCGGGCGAAGGACTGGGCTGGTCCGAGACCCCGCGCGGCTCGCTCTTCTATGCGGTCCATATAGAGGAGGGACGGCTGGCGCGCGTCAAGATCAAGTCCCCCTCATTCTCGAACTGGCGGGTCTTTCCGTTCACCGTGCATGGCAGCAATATGATGGACTACGCCATCAACGAGGCGAGCTTCGGGCTCACCATTGCCGGCGCGGATCGCTGAAGGAGGGTTCTATGCCGTTTTGGACATGGACGGGACTCAAGGCCGGGATAGCGACCGCGCCGTGGCCGGGGCGCGGTCCGGATGGCCAGGAAGGGGTATACGGCATGCCGCGACTCGATTCGGACCATTGCGACCCCGACTGCGAGTCGTGCGTGGCGTGCTGTCCCACCGCGGCGCTATCCGGCAAAGGGTCGGATGTCGCCCTGGATTACGGCCGCTGCATCGTCTGTCAGGCGTGCGTCGCGGCCTGCCCGAAGGGTGCCCTGGAGGCCTCGTTCGACTGGGCGTTCGCGGTGCGCGATCGCGGCGATCTTGTCGGCAATGGCCG
>JAKARW010000091.1 GCA_021819125.1 Pseudomonadota bacterium
CTAGGTGCTGGCCGTCACGGTCGGCACGAAGTCCGCGGTGTCGGTCGATTCATAGTTGAAGGTGATGTCCTTCCAGGTCTCGAGGGCGGCTTTCAAGGGCGTGCAGGTCTTGGCCGCGGCTTCGAGGATCTGCGGGCCCTCCTTTAAATAGTCGCGGCCCTCGTTGCGCGCTAAAATCATGGCCTCGAGCGCCACGCGATTGGCGGTAGCGCCGGCCTGAATGCCCATCGGATGCCCGATCGTGCCGCCACCGAACTGCAGGATCACGTCTTCGCCCAGGTAATGGATGAGCTGGTGCATCTGGCCTGCGTGGATGCCGCCGGAGGCGACCGGCATGACGCGGTTCAATGACGCCCAGTCCTGATCAAAGAAAAGGCCGTTTTCCAAGCTCTGCGGCGTGTGCAGATCGCGCAGCGTGTCATAGAAGCCCTTGATCATAAGCGGGTCGCCCTCGAGCTTACCCACCACCGTGCCGGCGTGGATGTGATCGACGCCGGCCATGCGCATCCACTTGCAGATCACCCGGAAGTTCATGCCGTGGTTCTTCTGCCGGGAGTAGGTCGAGTTGCCGGCCCGGTGCAGGTGCAGAATCATGTCGTTTTTGCGCGCCCACTTGGCCATCGACTGGATGGCGGTATAGCCGATCACAAGGTCGATCATGACGATTATTGAGCCAAGCGACTTGGCGAACTCGGCACGCTCGTACATCTCCTCCATGGTGCCCGCGGTGACATTCAAATAGTGACCCTTCACTTCGCCGGTCGCGGCCGACGCCCGGTTCACGGCCTCCATGCAATAAAGGAAACGGTCGCGCCAGTGCATGAACGGCTGCGAGTTGATGTTCTCGTCGTCTTTTACGAAGTCGAGGCCACCCTTCAAGGCCTCATAGACCACGCGACCATAGTTGCGGCCGGAAAGACCAAGTTTAGGCTTGGTGGTGGCCCCGAGCAGCGGACGGCCGAACTTGTCCAGGCGTTCGCGTTCGACGACGATGCCGGTGGCCGGTCCCTGGAAGGTCTTGAGATAGGCGACCGGGATGCGCATGTCTTCAAGCCGCAGGGCCTTGACCGCCTTGAATCCAAACACGTTGCCGATGATCGAGGCCGTGAGGTTTGCAATTGAGCCGGGTTCGAAAAGATCGATGTCATAGGCGATGTAGGCAAAATACTGCGCCTCCACTTTGGTGCCTTCTCCGGTATGGGGAACGGGGTCTATGCGAAACGCCTTGGCGCGGTAAAGTTCACAGGCGGTCAAGCGGTCGGTCCAGACCACGGTCCAGGTGGCTGTCGAGGATTCGCCGGCGACCGCGGCGGCGGCCTCCTCGGCGTCCACGCCCGGTTGCGGGGTAATGCGAAACAGGGTGATGATATCCGTGTCCTTCGGCTTATAGTCGGGTTGCCAGTAGCCCATTTTCTTATAGGGTATGACGCCTGACTTGTAACGCTCCTTACCCTTGATCTCTTGTGTGGCCATATCGTCTCCCAGGATGACCATGATCATCGTCTGATGGATGGCATGAAATGTCCTGATCGTTCGAAGTCCTGCCATTGGAGTCTTCGCGCGCTTATCCTGTCATTTGAAATGAGATAAAGGATAGTCAATGTTTTCTATCGAAACGATAGATGATAGTCTATAGGACATAAGGTCCGTGCCGGAGAAAAACACAAGATATTCCAAGGGCTTTTCGCATCCGAGGGAACGAATATGCGCCATAGCACCTTTCGGCAACTGGAAGTCTTTGACGCTATTATGCGGTTGGGAAGCTTTCGCAAGGCAGCCGAGGATTTGTTTTTGACACAACCCACCGTGTCCATGCAAATGAAAAAGCTTACGCAGACGGTAGGCTACCCCTTGTTCGAACAGGCAGGAAAGCGGGTGTTTCCGACTGAGGTCGGGCGCGAGCTTCATAAGACGACGCGCGAGATATTCGATGATCTGGCGCGTTTCGACATGGCGCTTGCGGATCTCAAGGGATTAAAGCGTGGCGCCTTGAGTATCGCGGTCGTCACCACCGCCAAGTATTTCGCGCCAGGTATTCTGGGCCGGTTCTGCGAACGTTATCCGACCATAGAGGCATCTCTTAAGGTCTGCAATCGCGCCCATATCATCGAGCGGCTTATCGCCAATAAAGACGATTTTTATATCTTGGGTCAGCCGCCCGAGGAAATCGAGGTGGATGCCGAAGCCTTCCTGGCCAATTCGCTCGTGGCAGTGGCGTCGAACGATCATCCGCTCGCAGACCAAAAACAAATACCGTTGAGACGTTTTGCCGAGGAGCCATTTCTGTTGCGGGAGCCAGGCTCGGGAACCCGCGCTGCCACTGAGCGCTTGTTTGCCGAGCACGGGCTCAAGGTGCGTGTGCGCATGGATCTTGAGAGCAACGAGGCCATAAAGCAGGCCATCATGGCGCATTTCGGGGTGTCCATATTATCGCGTCATACGATCATGATGGAGATCGCCTCGGGCCACCTGAAAGTGCTTGATGTCGAGCATCTGCCGATCGCCCGATCCTGGTATGTCGTTAACCGCAAGGGCAAATCGCCGTCGCTTGTCGCCAGTGCATTTCGTGATTATCTGCGCGAATACGCAGCCGAGTCCAATCGTCTGGGCCCGTAAATGAGAGGACGGTCGCGGCGGGTGTGGCGCGTTGGCCGACCTGTTGCAGAAAACTACATCTTCCGGTCCTGGTTCGGATTAATCTTTACTAGCATAATGGCGGTCACGGGATATGTGGTTAATTGTTTATGAAAGGAGCCTGAAATGATGTCGAAATCGCGATTGATGTTTGCGCTGCTCGGTCTGCTTGCCACGGGAACGGCATTTGCCATGCCTTCCATGAAGCCCATGGGCTCGCCACCCCCGGGGTGCCATGCCGGGATGCACCAGAGGGCCTTCCGTCATTTTATGGTTCCCATGGTCCTGCCGTTGGCGGAGATGCGGTCTTACAGTCTGCATCTTAGTGACCGACAGGTGAGCGTGCTGGCTGTGTGGCATAACCGCCATATGCGTGTCGCGGTGCCGCTCATGAAGCGCCTGCGTAATGACAAAAGGGCGCTCCGTAAGGCTTTACTGCAAGGCGCAGCGCAGGGGACCGTGCATGATATCCTAAACCGTCTGGATCATGATCATGCGCGCTTGTTGGATCTTGAGGTCGCCCAAGTGCGTATCGTGCGCAAGACATTGTCGGCTGATCAGTGGCACAAGCTTATCGATATGTATCGTCACATGCCACCGATGCGCTTCATGATGATGCACCACTGATCTTTGGCCGGCGCATCGGGAGGGGCTCGATGCTGGAGACCTGCCAAACGCGGGCGCGCGTATGCAAAAGAATCCTTATGAGGCATCCCCGTCCTGGCCTTTGACGGGCGCCAGAGGATCTTAGGCTACGAAGGGCCGAGCCCCGCAGGGCATCCAGGGGATTAAAAGCCTTCGGCGCGCCTATGTCTGGCGGGGGAAAGGATTCGTAGCGCTCAAACCAACCCGGTGTATGGGACCAGGGCTCGTATTGCCGCAATAAGAGCCGTTTGGTCAACGGGATGAGAGAGGTGCCGGTCGATGGCCGACAGGATTCCGGCGGTCTTTTTGGGGCATGGCAATCCCATGCAGGCTTTGGCAAGTAACGATTACACCCGGGCCTGGCGGCGGTTGGGTGAAAAGATGCCAAGGCCCAGGGCGATTTTGGCGATCTCGGCGCACTGGTATGGGTCTAAAACGGCAGTGACCGCCGTAGCGACCCCGAGGACCCTTCATGATTTTGGCGGATTTCCGCAGGAGCTCTACCAGGTGCAGTATCCGGCACCGGGTGATCCTGTGCTTGCCCACGAGATCCAACGACTCCTGGCGCCACTTGCGGTAAGCCTCGATGAGAGCTGGGGGCTCGATCATGGCACATGGTCGGTCCTGCGCCATGTCTATCCCGATGCCGATGTTCCGGTCGTACAGCTTAGTATCGATGCGACGAAGGCCGCCGACTACCACTTCGGGATCGGCCGCGCGCTCGCGCCTTTGCGGGACGAGGGCGTGCTGATCCTTGGAAGCGGCAATCTCATACATAATCTCCGTATGTATGCCTGGAATAAGCCATCGCAGGAACCTTACGACTGGGCGGCGCGCTTTGACAATAAAGTCCAGGAGTTGATGCGCGCCGGTGACAATGCGCCGCTCATCCAGTATGAAACGCTCGGACCTGATGCAGCCCTGGCGATCCCCACGCCGGACCACTATCTGCCGCTGCTCTACGTTCTCGGCACGCGACAACCAGGCGACCTCGTTCGCTTCCCGGTCTCCGGTATCGAGGGAGGATCGCTTTCCATGCTTGCGGTAGAGCTCGGCACGGTTAGCGGACATCAGAAGCCGGTTTTTGGTGATTTCCGCAAACCTGCAGGCGGCGCGCGGACTCATTAACAGAAACCAACGGAAAATTACGCGCGATATAGAATAAAGTAGACTTGCAGGGATATTGTCTACGCGTATACTTTGAAATAGTCGCTGTTGCGTGCGGGAGACGCATTTTAAGGTATTTACAAGGAGGTGCGCTCTCAGTACGGCAATCTTAGAATCGACCAAGGAGGTATGGTATGGGTCTGCGCGAAGTGACACCGGCGGTGCGCGATCTTGTTGCCACGACGCAGGCGATGATGCAGGCAGGTAAGGGAATACTTGCTATGGATGAGAGCAACCCGACCAGCAGCCGGCGGTTTGCCAAACTCGGGATCCCCCAAACTGTGGACGCGCGGCGTGCTTGGCGGGAGCTGATCCTGACAACGCCAGGACTCGGAGACTATATCAGCAGCGCGATTTTGTACGACGAGACCATACGGCAGGCGACGGCGGATGGAACCCCATTTCTGACGGTGTTGGCAAAAGCGGGCATTGTCCCTGGAATCAAGGTGGACGCGGGCGCCAAGGAGCTTGCCGCCCATCCGGGAGAAAAGGTTACCGAAGGGCTCGACCGGCTGCGGGAGCGTCTGGTTGAATACCGGCAGATGGGCGCGAGGTTTGCCAAATGGCGCGCCGTGATCACGATAGGCAAAGAAATCCCGAGCCGTGCGTGCCTCGAGGCGAATGCCCACGGGCTTGCGCGCTATGCCGCGTTGTGTCAGGAGGCGGGGATGGTGCCGATCGTCGAGCCCGAGGTGCTCATGGATGGCGACCATACCCTGGAACGGTGTGCCGAGGTTACGGAAGCCGCGCTGCATACTGTTTTTGAACAGCTTTACCGGCAATGCGTGGTTTTTGAGGGCATGATACTAAAGCCCAACATGGTGTTGTCAGGGGCCGACTGTCCGGTCCAGGCGAGCGTGGAGGAGGTGGCGGACGTTACGGTAAAGGTCCTATTGCGAACCGTGCCCGCCGCGGTCCCTGGCGTGGCGTTCCTTTCGGGTGGCCA
>JAKARW010000092.1 GCA_021819125.1 Pseudomonadota bacterium
TCACTCGGCCCCTTCGCCCATGCCGACCATGTGGTAGCCGGAGTCGACATAGAGGATCTCGCCTGTGATCCCGGACGCAAGGTCCGAGGACAAGAAGGCGGCGGCGTGGCCGACCTCCTCTATGGTCACGCCACGACGCAACGGGGCGTTGCGCTCGTAGTAGTCGAGCATCCGCCGAAAATCACTGATTCCCGCCGCCGCCAGGGTCTTTATGGGCCCGGCCGAAATGCCGTTCACGCGTACCCCGTGTGGCCCTAAGCTCTGCGCCATATAACGCACATTGGCCTCGAGGCTTGCCTTCGCAAGCCCCATGACATTGTAGTGTGGCACCACGCGCATGGCACCGAGATAAGAGAGCGTAAGGAGCGAGCCCCGGCGGGGGATGAGGGCCGCGCGCGCACCCTTGCCAAGCGCCGCGAAGCTGTAGGAGCTAATGTTGTGGGCCTCGAGAAAACCCTCGCGGGTCACGGCGTCCAGGTAGTCGCCTTCAAGCTGATCGCGCGGTGCGTAGGCGACCGAATGGATGAGGGCGTCGAACCCATCAGGCCAGGCCCGGCGCAGCTCTTCGAACAGGGCGTCGATTTCCTCATCGCGGCCGACATCGCAGGGCAGCACGATGTGGCTTCCCGTAAGGGCCGCAAGCCCTTCGACACGGCTTTGCACTTTATCGTTTTGGTAGGTGTAAGCAATCTCGGCCCCCTGCGCGTGCATGGCCTGGGCGATGCCCCAAGCAATCGACCGATCATTGAGTGCGCCAACAATGAGTGCACGTTTGCCCGCCAAAAATCCCATGAATATGGTCTCCGTTGCATATGAATCGGGCCCTCGACCGAAAGGTTGGGGCTTTATGAGGGTCTAATCCGCGCCACCCGCGCCGGATCCGTGGAGACGGCAGTCCACGTCCCTTTGGGTGCGAGCCCGGTCCATCCAGGGGCGCCGGTCGCGAACCGCAGTCTAGCGCCATTTCGCGCGCGACTAAAGCGGGGCGAAGGGCTGCGCGCTTTGTCCGCCACGTGAAGACCGGCCGTGGGGTACGGAAGGTTATTCGGCGACGCGTGTTTTGGCCATGGCCTGCGGGACCATGGCCGGAGACGCCCAAATCAGGATGCGCTGCCCGAGCCGCAGGACATCATGCGCATTCAGTACGTTCCAGCGCTCGAGTTGCGAGACGTAGACGCGATAACGCTGGGCGATGCTCCATAAGGTGTCGCCCGGCCGTACGCGATGGATGATCTTGACGCGCTGCATTCCGCTGCGGGCCAAGGCCACCTCTGTGCGCGCAGCCGAATGGCGGGACACCACGAGAAGCCGTCCGGCCATGGGGATCAAAAGGCTTTGGCCGACTCGCAGGAGGTCGCCGTAGATGTGGTTGGTGGAGCGGATCGAGGCGACACTCACTCCGTATTCGCCGGCAATCCCATAGAGCGTATCTCCCGGCACCACGCGATGCCGGGCCCACTGCATGCGATCCTGGGGCGGCAGTTGGCTTAAGCCCTCGATCAGCGCGGCCTTGGTGGCCACCGGCACGAGGATGGTATGGGGACCGTTGGGGGCGGTTGCCCAATGCGTGAAGCCCGGATTGATGGCGTAGAGTTGTTTGAGCGACATATCGGCCAGCCGGGCGATCACGCTGAGATCGACTTGCGAACCGGTGTTGACGCGTACGAAGTAGGGGCTGTTCGGGATGGCGCGCAGCGTCAGTCCAAACTTCGCGGGATCGCGCACGATATTCACGAACGCCATGAGCTTTGGCACATAGTGCTCGGTCTGCAACGGCAGCCTGAGATCCCGGTAATGGGTGCCAAGGCCCAGGGCCTGGTTATGTGCGATGGCCATCTCGACCGTGCCTTGACCGGCATTGTAAGCGGCCAGCGCGAGATTCCAGCTGTGGAACTGATTGTGGAGTGATTGAAGAAAGTCGAGCGCGGCATTCGTGGAGGCGATGATGTCGCGCTCGCCGTTGTACCACCAGTTGTTCTTAAGGCCCCAAATCCGCCCGGTGGACGGTTCGAACTGCCAGAGCCCTATGGCCGCGGATCGCGAGTAGGCGTCGGGCGAGTAGGCGCTCTCGATCGCCGGCAGCAAGGCGATCTCCATGGGCATATTGCGCTTGCTGACGTCCTGCACGATCTGATAGAGGTACAAATTCGCGCGTTGCACCATGTTATCGACATACTGGGGGTTGCTCGCGAACCACTGTTCGTAGCGCGTGACCAGCGGCCCTTCCATGTGCGGCAGGCGCAGTCCGGCACGGATGCGGTTCCAAAGGTTCGTGTATTTTATGTCGCTCGTGTTAACCGCGCGGCCGATCGGGGTGTTACTGACGGCCGGAACCGGGCATTCACCGACCTTGACCACCGCCGGGGCATGCGCGGCCGCCTTGCGCGGGATTTCGGTCTTTATGGTGTTTGGGTCGGAAGGTGGCACCGATCCCGAAGACGCCAATTGCGGCAGGGGCGCCATTGCGCATCCCGCGAGGCCTGTCAGCAAGACCGCAAGTCCCGCGAAGCGAAGCGTTTTAGTGGGGGCGGTTGCCATTTAAGAACGCCGTGGTCATAAGTCCGAACTATAGGTTCTGGCAGGCTCTGCGTCAACGATGATTATCCCTTAAAACCATCCTTCCAGCGGCGTAGTGTAGCGAATATGGCCGCGCCCGTATCCGACGTTCGGCCGCCCATCGAGGCGGCGGCCCGGCGAACGGCAGGTTCGGAGGCGCGCAGGAAGGGATTTATGCTCCGTTCGTCGGCAATTGTACTAGGGATCGTCGGCTCGTTGGCGGCGCGCTTGGCGCGCGCGCGGCGTTCGAAGGCGAGGATGGCGGCGTTATCGGGCTCCACGGCGCGCGCGAATGCGAGATTGGCGAGGGTGTATTCGTGACCACAGTAGACGCGCGTGTCCGGCGGTAGGGACGCAAGCCGCGTAAGCGAGGCATGCATCTGAAAGGCGGTTCCCTCAAACAACCGCCCGCATCCGGCGACAAATAGGGTGTCCCCGCAAAACAGGCGATCGGCCCCGACATAAGCCACATGTCCGCGCGTATGCCCGGGTACGGCCAGCACCCGATAGCGGCCGCCGGCCTCCGATCCCACGATGTCGCCCTCCGAGACCGGATGGGTGACCCCGGGGATGGATTCGGCGGCCGGTCCGTATACGGGGATGGTATAGTGTCGCGCCAATGCCGCAAGTCCACCCACATGGTCGCCGTGGTGGTGGGTGCATAGCACATAGGCCGGCGACAGCCCGCGCGCGGCGAGCGCCGCTATGACAGGGTCGGCATCCCCGGGATCCACGACCGCTACAAGACCGGGTTCCGGTCCGGGGGCAAGCCAGATATAGTTGTCGCGAAAGGCCTGGACTGCTATCACCTCGTCCATGCCCGGAGTGTGAGGGTAAGCCATGACGGAGTCAACGGACGAAGGCTTGGAGGCGCGCGTCGAACGCCTGCGGGCATGGTTCGGGGGACCGCTTGGCGAGTCCCTGCAGGCCATCGAGGGACACAAATTACGCGAGATCCTGCCTGCCTTGCCTGGGACCTTTGCGGTTCAATGCGGCTGGCTTGGGCGCCGCGATCTATTGGAATCAAGCCCCACGGCCGTGCACCTGCTGGTGGACATCGAGCCTGCGGTGCCGGGGCCGCAATGGGTGGCGGGGCGTGCCGAGGCGCTGCCCTTTGACAGCAAATCGGTGCAGGTGATGGTCTTGCCGCACTCCCTGGACATATCGGAAGCGCCGCATCAGCTGTTGCGCGAGGCGCATCGGGTGTTGGTGCCGGAGGGCCATATCGTGATCCTGGGTTTTAATCCCACAGGCCTCTGGAGGGTGCCCTGTCTTGTGCGCCGGCGCGCGCATAGCCCCCCTTGGTGCGGGAATTGGATCGGCGTACGGCGGCTGCGCGATTGGCTGTCTTTGCTCGATTGCGAGTTGACGCGCGGGGCCATGCTGTATTATCGGCCACCGCTCGGGCGTCAAGGCTTGATGGATCGGCTGTTTTTTTTGGAGCGCATGGGGGACCGTTGGTGGCCGCTGGCAGGCGCGGTGTACGTGCTGGTGGCAAAAAAGCGGGTGGCGGGCGTCACACCCATCCCACCGATCCGGCGCCGCGCGCGCGTGCGTGCGATGTCGCAACCCGCGGGGGCACGTTATGGCTAAGGTCGTGATCTATACCGACGGGGCGTGCCGCGGCAACCCCGGGCCGGGGGGTTGGGGCGCGATCCTCGAGGCCGGCGGGCATGAGCGTACTTTAAGTGGCGCGGAGCCGGCCACCACCAACAACCGCATGGAGTTGCAGGCGGCGATTGCGGCGTTGAAGGCTTTAAATCGCGCGTGCGAGGTCGAGCTTGTGACCGACTCGCAGTATGTGCGCCGGGGCATCACCGAGTGGCTCGCGCAATGGAAGCGGCGCGGATGGTTAACGGCCGCACGGCGTCCGGTGGCGAACGCCGATCTGTGGCGTGAGTTGGATGCCGCCGCGGACCGTCACACGGTGCGCTGGCATTGGGTCAAAGGTCATTCCGGCCATCCGGGGAATGAACGCGCGGATCGTCTCGCCAATGACGCCATCGATCGTCTTCTCGGTGGCGGTGTCAAGGAGCGGATATCGTGATACGACAAATCGTGCTGGATACGGAAACCACGGGTCTCGAGCCCTCGGAGGGGCATCGCATCATCGAGGTGGGGGCGATCGAGCTCCTTAACCGGCGCCTCACCGGACGGCGTTTTCACCAGTACCTGAATCCCGATCGCGAAATCGACGCGGCGGCAGTCGAGATCCATGGCATCACCAACGCCATGCTCGAGGACAAGCCGCGCTTCGCGGACGTGGCCGCACAGTTCCTTGAATTTATCGAAGGCGCTGAACTTTTGATCCATAACGCCCCGTTCGACATAGGCTTCCTGAACGCCGAGCTCGCCCGTGCGATCAGCGGGGGGTGCGCCTTGCCGGTGACCGTAGTCGAAGACTACTGCACGGTGCAGGACACCTTGAAGCTCGCGCGCACCCTGCATCCAGGCCAGAAAAACAACCTCGATGCCTTGTGCCGGCGCTACAATATCGACAATAGCCAGCGGGTTGTGCACGGCGCGTTGCTCGATGCCGAGATCCTGGCCGATGTCTATCTGGCGATGACCGGCGGCCAGACGGCGTTGTTCGCTGAAGAGACAGCCACAGTCGAGGCGGTTGCGGGGGAAGGTTTGTCCTATGAGGGGGGCGCGCCGCTCGTGATCGCGCCGTCGGCCGAAGAGCTCGCGGCCCACGAGGCCTATCTGGAGATGCTCGACAAAAAGAGCAACGGCCGTTGTCTGTGGCGACTGCTCGGCTGAGATCGGCA
>JAKARW010000031.1 GCA_021819125.1 Pseudomonadota bacterium
GCGGTAAACTCGCCAGCTACTGCCTCTTTGAACTCACCGATCTCGCGTCGGACGGCGGTAAACTCGCCAGCTACTGCCTCTTTGAACTCACCGATCTCGCGTCGGACGGCGGTAAACTCGCCGGCCGCTGCCTCCTTGATTTCATTCTTTGCCTCGACGACATCAAGCTTAGTCGCGGTTAGGCCGGTAACGGCATCATAAAGGGCGCTTGCCTGCGTCTCCGCCTGCTCTTCTGTGAACCCAGCACCTCGCAGCCGCTTGGCGTATGCCAATGTATCAAGCATTTTCCGACTCATGATCAGGGTACTCTCAGTGTAGCGCGCGCCGCCCGTCGTCACAAACTAGAAGGGGCTCGACGGTTCACGGGGCTTTCGGTGCCTCGGAATGCGGCATGAATAGGCTACCGAGCCCCGCAGTACGATGGAACCCGGGGTTTCCCGGGTGATCAGCGCCTATCCGCCACGTCACCGGGTACCGGCATATGCGCCGAATGCCGTTGGTGGGCTCATTGACCCATCATGCGTGGGCCCCGAGGCAGCGATTTTGTAGGCTCGCGTCGCGCGCGCTTGCAACCATTTTGTCGGGCTTGACCGGCGCGGGCACCGAATATGAGGAATGCCCAATGCCGGATATTCCCGGGCCGCAAAGCGCGTCGCTTTGGGTGACGCCGCGCGTGCCCGCAGCGACGATACCCGCGCTGAACGCAGGGTGAAAGGTTGTGGTGCGCGGCTCTGGTTTGGGTGGCCGGTTTACAACCCCAGCCGCTCCCATATCACGCTCGAGGGCGCGGCCTTGTTCAGGGTATAGAAGTGAAGTCCGGGGGCACCGGCGGCAAGAAGCTCGGCGCACAGCGAGGTGGTGACGTCGAGGCCAAACGAGCGAATCGACTCGCCGTCGTCGCCGAAATCTTCCAGGCGTCGCCGGATCCAGCGCGGCACCTCCGCCCCACAGGCCTCCGAGAAGCGCAGCAGTTGCCGGTGATTGGTGATGGGCATGATGCCGGGCACGATCGGTACCGTAAGGCCGCGCGCCTCGCAGGCATCGACAAACCAATAGTAGGCGTCGGCGTTGTAGAAGTACTGGGTGATGGCGGAGTTGGCACCGGCATCGATTTTCTCCTGGAAGTGCCGGATGTCGTCGTCGGCGCTCGTCGCTTGGGGGTGCACCTCGGGGTAGGCGGCCACTTCGATATGAAAGTGCTCCCCGGTCTCGGCGCGGATGAAGCGCACGAGCTCGGAGGCGTACCGAAAGTCTCCGGGGTCACCCATGCCGGACGGCAGGTCGCCACGCAGCGCCACGATATGGCGTACCCCGAGGGCCTTATAAGTCGCGAGGATGTCGCGGATGCTGTCGCGTGTCGCGCCGATGCATGAGAGGTGGGGTGCCGCCGCCTTGCCGCGCCCCGCAATCTCGCGCACGGTCTCCAAAGTCCGCTCGCGGGTGCTGCCGCCGGCCCCGAAGGTCACCGAGAAAAACCGCGGATCAAGGGGCGCGAGCTGTTCCAGGGCGGCATGAAAGGCGCTCCGGGCCTCCTCGCTCTTCGGAGGAAAGAACTCGAAGCTAAACACCCGTGCGTAGTGCTTTTGCGACTCCATTCCTGGTATCAGTAGCGGTACCGGGTCGGCTTATAAGGGCCTTCGACCGGCACATTGATGTATGTGGCCTGCTCCGCGCTCAGTGTTGTAAGGTGCGCGCCGATCTTGTTGAGATGCAGGCGCGCCACTTTTTCGTCCAGGTGCTTGGGCAGTGTGTAGACCCGCACCTTGTAGTCCTGCGGATGGTTCCAGAGCTCGATCTGCGCCATGACCTGGTTTGTGAACGAAGCCGACATCACAAAGCTCGAGTGGCCTGTGGCGCAGCCCAGGTTTACAAGCCGCCCTTCGGCTAAGACGATGACCTTCTTGCCGTCCGGAAAGACGATATGGTCGACCTGTGGCTTGATGTTCTCCCAGGGGAGGGTGCGCAGCGCAGCGATGTCGATTTCCGAGTCGAAGTGCCCGATATTGCACACGATCGCCTCATGTTTCATGGCGCGCACATGCTCGAGACCTATGACGTGGACGTTGCCGGTCGCGGTGACGAAGATGTCGGCCAATGGCGCCGCCTCCTCCATGGTCACGACCCGGTAACCTTCCATGGCCGCCTGCAAGGCGCAGATGGGGTCGATCTCAGTGACCCATACCGTGGCGCCCATGCCGCGGAAGGCCTGAGCGCAGCCCTTGCCGACATCGCCGTAGCCGGCCACGACGCAGATCTTGCCCGCGATCATGACGTCGGTGGCGCGCTTGATGCCGTCGATCAGCGATTCACGGCAGCCATAGAGGTTATCGAACTTCGACTTGGTGACCGAGTCGTTCACGTTGAATGCCGGACACAGGAGCTTGCCGCGGGCCTCGAGATCATAAAGCCGGTGAACCCCGGTCGTGGTCTCTTCTGACAGTCCGCGGACGTCCTTCATCAGTTCGGGGTAACGTTCGTGCATGACCGCCGTCAGGTCGCCACCGTCGTCGAGCAACATGTTCGGATGCCAGCCGTCAGGCCCATTGATGGTCTGGTCTATGCACCACCAGAACTCCTCTTCGCTCTCACCCTTCCACGCGAAGACCGGGATCCCGGCTGCCACCATGGCGGCGGCGGCGTGATCCTGAGTCGAAAAGATGTTGCACGACGACCAGCGCAGGTCGGCGCCCAGCTCGACCAGGGTCTCCATCAGCACCGCAGTCTGTATCGTCATATGAAGACTGCCGGCGATGCGCGCGCCTTTGAGAGGCTTTCGTCCCTTATACTCGGCGCGCAGGGCCATGAGGCCTGGCATCTCGGTCTCTGCGATCGCGATCTCGGCGCGGCCATAGGCGGCTTGGCCGATGTCGGCGACCTTGTAGTCATTCGTTTCTTTTGCATGTATCGCCGATTTCATCTCTCAACTCCACTTTAGCGCGACAGCGATTGGACCTTCTTGCCACCGACGGCGGCGCGCAGCGCCTCCGCCTTGTCGGTGCGCTCCCACAGGAACTCAGCCTCGGTACGCCCGAAGTGGCCATAGGCCGCGGTCTTGGCGTAGATCGGCCGCAACAAGTCCAGGGTTTGAATGATGGCCTTGGGCCGCAGATCGAAATACTCGGCTACGAGCTCAGCGATCCGGGCGTCACTGACGACCCCGGTCCCGAAGGTCTCGACCCGGATCGATACCGGTTGCGCAACCCCGATTGCATAGGCGACCTGGATCTCGCAGCGCGCCGCAAGACCCGCGGCGACGATGTTCTTAGCCACATAGCGTCCCGCATAGGCCGCCGAACGGTCGACCTTGGACGGGTCCTTGCCGGAGAACGCCCCGCCGCCATGGCGGGCCATGCCGCCGTAGGTGTCGACGATGATCTTGCGACCGGTGAGTCCGCAGTCACCCACGGGCCCGCCGATCACGAAGCGCCCGGTCGGATTGATAAAATAGCGGGTGTCCTTGGTGAGCCAGCCCTCGGGTAGCGCCGGCTTTATGATCTCCTCCATGACCGCTTCTTTCAGGTCCTCGTAACGCACTTCCGGGTCGTGCTGGGTGGAGACGACGATGGTGTCTATGGCCGCCGGAACGTCGTTCTCGTAGCGTATGGTGACCTGGCTCTTGGCGTCGGGCCGCAGCCACGGAAGACGCCCCGAGCGACGCACCGCCGCCTGCCTCTGCATGAGCGTGTGCGCAAAGGTGATCGGCATGGGCATGAGGGTTTCGGTCTCGTTCGTGGCATAACCGAACATGAGTCCCTGGTCGCCGGCGCCCTGTTCCAGATCCAGCCCCTGGCCCTCGTTGACGCCCTGGGCGATATCCGGGGACTGTTTGTCCATGGCCACCACCACCGCGCATGTATCCCCGTCGAAGCCCATGCGCGCGTTATAGCCGATGCGGCGAATGGTGGCGCGCGCGACGTCCGTAAAGTCCACAATCGCTGTGGTCGTGATCTCGCCCGACAAAACCACAAGCCCGGTGTTGACCAGCGTTTCACAGGCCACGCGCCCCTGCGGGTCCTGCGTTAGCACGGCATCAAGCACCCCATCCGATATCTGATCCGCGATCTTGTCGGGGTGGCCTTCGGATACCGATTCGGATGTAAAGAGGTAGGATTTCGACATGGTGACTCCCGGTGTTTTAGGGTGATGTCCTTGTGTGAGTTTAATCTTTGAGATCAGGCGAGGGCTGGTCTGCTAGCAGCTCATACCATAACATAGCTGCCCCCGGAAATGACAGTCCGGGCCCTTCGTTTTTGGCAGAGCGGCGTTCAACGGCTAACATACCCCGATGCCACCTTCCCCCCCAAGGCCATTGTTGAGATTGACAGGCCAAGCCATCGCTGATTACGACATGATCCGCGCGGGTGACCGCGTGCTGCTTGGAATCTCGGGGGGCAAGGACAGCTTAAGCCTCCTGCAGGTCCTGCGCCACCTCCAGAAAAAGGCCCCGCTCGCCTTCGATCTCGGTGCCGCCACCGTGGACCCGGGCATCGAGGGCTTTGATCCCGCCCCGCTCATCCCGTACATGGAGTCGCTCGGTGTCCCGTACTTTTACGAAAGGCAGGCCATCGCCGAGCGCGCCCGCACGACGCTTGGCAACGACTCGTTTTGCAGCTACTGCGCGCGCATGCGCCGCGGGACCCTCTACCGCGTCGCCCGCGACCATGGCTACAACGTGCTAGCCCTCGCCCAGCACCTAGACGACATCGCCGAGTCGTTTCTCATGAGCGCTTTCCACGCCGGGACGCTGCGCACCATGCGCGCGCATTATCGGGTCGATGCCGGGGATCTCCGCGTGATCCGGCCCTTTGTCTACGTTCGCGAACGCCAGCTACGCGATTTCGCGGGTGCCGCACCCCTGCCTGTGATCCCCGACAATTGCCCGGCTTGTTTCCGGAAACCGACCGAACGCGCCGCCATGAAGGCCCTGCTCGCCTCCGAGGAGGCGCGACACAAGGGGCTTTTTCGCAACATCCTGAATGCCGTGCGTCCGTTGCTCGGCGCCGATCGATCGCCTGAAGACGGCATGCAATGACCGCCGGGGTCTCGTCTGGCACAATGCCGGCCCATGATTGCGGTCTCTGATCTCCCCGGCGCCCATCGGGTGCGTCTCACCTGGCGGCTGTTTGCGCCCCGCCGCTGGCCTGCGTGGGCGGCGGTGGCGTTTCTGCGGGCAAGCCTCTATCTGCCGCTTGGCGCGCGCGTGGGTATCGCCAATGTCCTGGGCGGCCTTTATTATCGCGGCAACGCCAAGCGGCGGCGCATCGCCGCGACCAACATTCGCCTGTGTTTTCCGCAATGGACCGCCGAGCGCCAGGAGCGCGCGGTGCGCGAGCACTTCCGGTTGGCGGCGCTCGCGTTGTTTCACATGGCGGTCGTCTGGTGGGGCGATGAGCGGACCCTCGACCGTTGCCTGCGGGTGACCGGTCTCGAGCATTACGAGGCCGCGCGCGCCGCGGGCCATAATATCGTCGTCCTCCATTGCCATTGCGTGGGGCTCGAGGCAAGCCTTGTGTTGTCGCGCTATTTTCCCTATGTCGGCTTCGCAAAGCCCCTCAAGGACCCGGTCCTGGATTTCGTCATGACGCGCGGGCGCGAGCGGTTCGGCGGACGCGTGTTTGCGCGCGAGGCTGGGATGCGCCCGCTCATTCGCGCGATCAAAGCCGGTTTCGGCGCGTCCTATGTGCCAGACGAGGACCTTGGTCCCAAGGAGTCGGTCTACGCGCCGTTTTTCGGAGTCCCGGCCGCGACCTTACCGACCCTCGGACGCCTTGTGCGGTTGACCGACGCTGTGGTCATCCCGTGTTTTACACGTTTTCTACCTGATGGCGGCTGTGAATTGTGGCTGGAGCCGCCGCTTACAAACTTCCCGACAAACAGCGCAATAGGTGATGCGACCGCCATGAATACCGCGATAGAGCAGGCGGTTCTCAAGATGCCCGAACAGTATCTCTGGACGATGAAGCGCTTCAAGACCCGTGATACCGGCCATTCCCTCTATGACTGAACGACTGACGCTGCCGGAGAAGGCGGTAGGGGGCCTGCTGCGCGCGCTCGGCGCCCTGCCATGGTCCTGGCTATCGGCCCTGGGCGCCGGTCTCGGCGTGATGACTTACCTCGTGGCCGTGCGCGCCCGGCGCGTGGCGCGTATCAATATCGCTCTTTGCTTCCCCGAGCTCTCATCGCGCGCGCGCGAGCGCCTGGTGCGCCGCCATTTCGTGGCCATGGGGCGCAACGCCCTGACGACCGCGCGTCTATGGTGGGCCTCCGAGGAGGAGTTCTACCGGCGGGTGCGCATCGTCGAGCGTGCGTCGTATGACGAAGCGACCGCGCGCGGCCGAAACATCATTTTTCTAGCCCCGCATTTTTTGGGTCTCGAGATCGGGGGCCTGCGGGTCTCGATTGAGCGCCCCTGTATCAGCATGTATCGCGCCCCCGCCAGCGTGCTCGCGCAGCTCCTGCTGCGCCGGCGTTCGCGCTTCGGGGGCTTGCTGTGGCGCCACGATGCCCCCTTGCGTCCGCTCATCCGCGCGATCCAGGACCATAAGCCGTTTTATTACTTGCCGGATCTCGATCCCGGCGGGGCCCAAGCCGTGGTAACGCCGTTTTTCGGGGTGCCGACTCCCACCCTTACGGCGCTCGCGCGGATCGCGCGCCTATCCGACGCCGTGGTCCTACCCTGCTACACACGCAAGCTGCCTGGGGCCGGGGGATTCGAGGTCACGATCGGTGCGGCGCTGGCCCCCTTTCCGACCGACGATATATTGGCCGATGCCACGCGCATGAACGCCGCCATCGAGCAGGCGGTGCGCAAGATGCCGGAACAGTATCTCTGGACCTACAAGCGCTTCAAGCGTGTGCGCCGCGACGGGAAGTCCCCTTATGAGTGAACGCGCCGGCAGCCTTGGTGAGGCCGCCACGCGCGTGGCGTTAGGGGTATTCTGGTGTTTGAGCCACTTGCCCCTGCCGGTGCTGGCGGCGATCGGCCGGGCGTTCGGGTGGCTGGCCTACCGGTTGCTCGCCACGCGCCGCCGTGTCGTCATGATCAATCTGCGCTTGTGTTTCCCGGAAAAAAGCGAGGCTTGGCGCACGCGCCTGGCGCAAGCCCACTTCGCGGCCCTGGGCCAGGGGGTGTTCGACGTCATGGTCGCATGGTGGGCAAGCCCCGCACGGCTGTCGCGCTTGGTCTCGTTTCGCGGGCGCGAACATTACGACCGGGCGCTTGCGCGCGGCAACGTGATCCTGCTTGTCCCGCACTTCGCGGCCATCGAGATCGGTTGCGTACTGTCCTTGGAACGACCCATGGCCAATGTCTATCGGCGGCTGCCCAATCCGGTCGTCGAGGCCGCCTTTCGTCGTGGCATCGGCCGTTTCGGGGCGACCATGATCACGCAACAAGAGGGTGTGCGACCGGTCCTGAAGGCCTTGCGCGAGGGCCGTGTCCTTTATTATCTGCCGGACCAGGACTTCGGCGAACGCTCCAGCGTGTTCGCCCCGTTCTTCGGGGTGCCCACGATCACCCTCCATGCCGTAGGCCGGTTGGCGCGCGCGGTCGCAGCGCAGGTCGTTCCCTGCTATGTGTGGCAGAAGCCGCGCGGCCAGGGCTACGAGATCGCCTTCGGGCCGCCGCTTGCGGACTTTCCCAGTGGTGATGCCCTGACCGATGCCGCGGCCACCAATCGCGCCATAGAAGAGGGTGTGCGCGAGCATCCCGAGCAGTATTTCTGGGTCCACAAGCGCTTCAAGACCCGCCCGCCGGGGATGCCATCGGTGTATTAGGGGCGGACGCGTCAGCCGCCCGGCTTATCGAGGCGCTTTTGAAACACCCGCATCTCGCGCGCGGCCTGTATATGGCCGCCGGCCTCGGCCGCGCGGATGCCCTCCTGATAGGCGCCACGCGCCTCTTCGGGATGGCCGCTTGCCGCCAGGGCCTGGCCGAGCAGCTTCCAGGCCGCGGCGTGATGAGGGTCGAAGGCGACCGCCGCCTGAAGATGCGGGATCGCCTTGTCGTATTGCCGAAGGCGGGCATATTCGCCGCCCAACCCAAAGCGCAGCAGCAGGTTGTCCTGGCCGCGCGCCAGCATCTTTTCCAGGGCTTCGGTGTCCATGGATCGGCCTCCCGGCAGTCGTCAGGCGCGCCGGACGAGACGCGCGTAGTAAAACCCATCCATACCGGCCTCCCCGGGCAGGATCTGCCAGCCCGCCCGACGCTCGTGCCCGACCGGGAAACGAAAGGGGTCCTCACGGGCATCCGGCGTCCGCGCCAGGAAGTTCATCACCTGGTCTTCATTTTCCTCCGGCAGCACCGAGCAGGTCGCATAGACCATGGTGCCCCCGGGCGCGAGATTTTGCCACAGCCGGTCGAGGAGCTGGGTCTGTGCTGCGCGCAGAGGGGGCAGATCCGTGGCGCGGCGATGGAGCTTGATGTCCGGATGGCGCCGGATGACGCCGGTCGCCGAGCACGGCGCATCGAGCAGGATGCGCTGGAAGCGACCCTCCAGGGGGTCTTTGATCAGGTCTTGGGTCATGACTCGGACACGCGCATCACACTGCAGCCGCGCCAAGGTTTCCGTGAGCCGTGCCACCCGTCCCGGGTCGGAGTCGATCGCGGTCACATAGGCCTTGGGGGCGAATTGCGCGAGGTGCCCGGTCTTGCCGCCTGGCGCCGCGCAGGCATCGAGGACGGCGTCGTTTGGATCAGGGGCGAGCAAGGGGGCGGCCCATTGCGCGGCCGCGTCCTGGACCGACACCAGCCCCTCGCTGAACCCGGGAAGTCCCGGCACCAGGGCCCCTTGGGCCAGCACCACCGCGCTGTCGGCCACGGGGTGTGCATAAGCGGCCATACCGGCCTTTGCGAGCCGCCCCAGGTACTCGTCGCGTGTGATCCGCCGGGTGTCCACGCGCAACGTAAGCGGCGCGCGCTCGTCGTTCGCGGTCAGCACCGCGCGCCATGCCTCCTCCGGCCATGCCGCCTTCAGGCGATCCACGAACCAATCCGGGTGGTTGTATCCGGCGTACGGCTCGCGGGCCTCGGCCGCCAGGGCCGCACGCAAGACCGCATTGAGTGCGCTTTTCCCCCAGGGTTTGCCAAGGGCATCGGCGGCGGATACCGCCTCGGACACCGCCACCGGCGCCGGCGTTCCCATGAACCACGCTTGATAGAGACCCATGAGAATGAGGGCCTGCAGATCCTGGTCGGATTTGCGAAACGGGTGATCAAGAAGCGGGGCCGTGCGCGCCAGAAGCCGGGGTGCGTAGCGGACCGTGCCGATGGCCAGTTCCTCGACAAGCCCATGACGCCCGTGGCGCGCGCGGTCTTCGTCTAGCGCCGGATCGAGTGCGCGTCCGGTGAGGACATGGGCGATGATGCGCGCGGATCGCGCGCGCAGAACCAGGGCGTGGCGCGGCTTACTCAACGCGTTCCCCGGCCTTAAGCGGGTGGGCCTGCAAAAAGGCCCTGGCTGGCTGCATGCGGGCGTTGGCGGCTTGCAAGAGGGTCACGGCGAGCGCTTGGTGTCCGGCGGCGATCACGAGATCGGGCTCGACTGTGAGCACCGTGCCCGGGGCCGGGGCGTGCGGCGCGTCGACTACGCGGGCCGCGCCGATCTTCACGGCCACGCCGGCGATCGTCGCGCGCGTACCCGGCCAGGGCGTAAAGGCGCGGATCTGGCGCTCCAGGGCGGACGCGTCCCGCCGCCAGTCGATGGCCCCTTCTTCCTTGCGCAGCTTGCGCGCGTACATGGCGCCGGTCGACGGCTGGGCCACGGCCGTGATGGATCGCCCCGCGCAAAGCGCCTCGAGCACCGGCATGAGCGTCTGCGCCCCTAAATGCGCGAGTCGCTCGGTCAGCACCTCGGTGGTCTCGTCAGGCCCGATGGCGACCGCGGCGCGTGCCAGCATGGGTCCGGTATCGAGGCCGGCATCGAGGCGCATGATGGTCACGCCGGTCTCGGCATCGCCGGCCTCTATCGCCCGCGCAATGGGCGCCGCCCCGCGCCAGCGCGGGAGCAGCGAGGCGTGGATGTTCAGGCAGCCGTGTGCGGGGATCGCAAGCAGTGTCGGTGGCAGGAGCAGTCCATAGGCGACCACCACGACCACATCCGGGTTAAGGGCGCGCACCACGACCTCGGCCCCGGCGCCATTCTCAGGCGTATGCACCGGGATGCCAAGCGCAAGCGCGCGTGTTTTGACGGGGCTTGGCGTGAGTTTGCGCCCGCGGCCGGCTGGCCGGTCGGGCTGGGTCAGAACCGCTTGTATGTCGTAGCCGGCCTTGACCAGGGTCTCCAGGGCCGGAATAGCAAAGAGCGGGGTCCCCGCGAAAACCATCCTCACGACCGGGTCACATCGCGAGGCGTTGCTGTTTTTCGAGCTTTTTACGGATGCGCTGCTGCTTTAGGCGCGAAAGATAGTCGACGAACACCTTGCCATCAAGGTGATCGATTTCGTGCTGGATGCAGACCGCAAGCAGGTCCTCGGCCACGAGTTCAAAGGCCGCGCCGTGCTCGTCTTGTGCGCGCACCGTGACCTTTTGGGCGCGTTCGACCTCCTCGAATACACCGGGCACCGACAGGCAGCCCTCCTCGACGCCAAAGATCCCGGATCGCTCGCAGATGATCGGATTGACAAAAATCCGCAGATCCCTGTGGTCGGCGCTCACGTCGATGACCACAACCCGCTTGGCCACATCGATCTGGGTCGCGGCCAGGCCGATGCCGGGGGCCTTATACATAGTCTCGGCCATGTCCTGGATAAGTCTTTGGATCTCTTGGTCCACGCGTGCCACGGGCAGCGCCTTTCGGCGCAACCGGGGGTCGGGGTAACGAAGGATCTCGCGCAAGGCCATGGCGCCATTATATCGAAATCTCCTGTCACGCGCCCCTGGCCCCAGACAGGTGGACGATCGCTCAATCACCCACTACACTCCTTGCCATGCGCCGAGTTCGCCTGAGTCTTTTGCTGATTATGGCCCTATCCCCCCTCGTGTGGGCGGATCGTCTGGCTATTCCCCAAGTCCCGCAACGCTATGTCGTGCGTGCGGGCGACACGCTATGGGGCATTGCCAATTACTTTTTCCGGGATCCGTGGCGGTGGCCGGGGATCTGGAACCGCAATCTCCAGATCCGCGATCCCGACCTCATCTATCCGGGCGATGTCATCGTGCTGCGCTACATCCACGGCGCGCCCTATCTCGTTGACGAGGGGCCGGCGCGGGCGATGATCGGACACTCGAGAAACACGGTGGTACTAAGGCCCGCGATAGGTTCGCGCCCGCTGGTCGGCGCCATTCCGACCTTGGCCCCCAACGTCATAGGGCCGTTCCTCCAGCGTCCGCTCGCGCTGTCGCGGCGCGCCTTCCATCGCCTCGGTTATGTGGCCGGCGCGGTGCATCGCCACACCTTCTTGAGCCCCTTGAGCCGGTTTTACGCGCGCCATCTCGGGGCGCACCCGGATAAGGTCTATGAAATCTACCGGCGCGGCCCGGCGTTGCGCACGAAAGACGGGGGTTTCCTGGCCTATGAAACGAAGTATGTCGGCCAAGCGAAGCTCGTGCGGCCGGGACGCCTACCGGAGCTCGAGGTGATATCGTCGATCCGCGAGGTCGAGGCCGGGGATCGTCTCGTGCCGTGGCGGCACGAGGCGCCAGTCCCCTATTACTATCCGCGCGCCCCGAGGAAACGTATTGAAGGGCACGTGGTGGCGGCGACCCACGACAACCTGAACCTCGGAACCTACGCCGTGGTGGCCATAGATGTCGGCAAGAATGCCGGGATGCGGCGGGGCTATGTGCTGCGGATCTACAGCCGGCCCCGTCCGTTTTATGATCCCGTGAATCATGAGACGCTGCGCGGCCGCAAACAGCCGCTCGGCCTCCTCATGATCTTTCGGATATTCTCGCGCGTGAGTTACGGCGTCATCATGCAGGCGCATCGTGAGATCCATATAGGCGACTCGGTGGCAACGCCGCAAGATTGACCTTGATCGCCGTTTGCTCCATGCTCTTTACCAAAGGCGCCGTGCGCCCTACCTCGGGAGCGGACCGGAGAGTGCAAGATCCTGAAATGAAAGAAAACGTCCTCGACGTCCTAATGTACCTATTTGAAAACTATATGGACGAGGGGCCTGATTTCCAACCCGACCAGGAATCTCTGGCCGATGAGTTGGCGCAGGCCGGTTTCCCCAAGGCCGAGATCGTCAAGGCCTTTGCGTGGCTCGAGGGGCTCGCGGCCTTGAGGAGCAACGAGGCCGTCTCGCCCGCCAATGCATCCCTGAAGTCCTTGCGCGTGTATTCCGAGGATGAGCACAAGAAGATGGATACCCCGTCGCGCGGCTTCCTGTTGTTTCTCGAGCAGGGCGGGGTCCTCGATGCGGCGGCGCGCGAGCTTGTCATCGATCGCGTGATGGCGCTCGAAACCGACGAGATGGACCTGGAGCAGATGAAGTGGATCATCCTGATGGTGCTGTTCAACCAGCCGGGCCAGGAACAGGCTTATGCCTGGATGGAGGACTTGGTGTTTAACGAAACCCAGGGTGCCCTGAACTAGGGTTTCCTTCCCCAGGAAATCGTCGGGTGGCGTTCGCGCCTCCTAGCGCCCATAGTGCCCCCAATTTCATCCCCTACCGCCTGAAGACACATGACAAAGAATCTTATCATTGTCGAGTCGCCCGCCAAGGCCAAGACAATGGGCAAATATCTGGGCAAGGGCTTCACCGCCCTTGCCTCCTATGGCCATGTGCGCGACCTCATACCCAAGAAGGGTGCGGTCGACACGGACCATGATTTCGGCATGAAGTACGAGATCATCGAGAAGAATCGCAAACACGTCGATCTCATCATCAAGGCGATGAAAAAGGCCGATGTCCTTTATCTCGCCACCGACCCGGACCGCGAAGGCGAGGCCATCTCCTGGCACCTCTACGAAATCCTGAAGGACGAGGGTCTGGTGGCCGACAAACCCGTGCATCGGGTGGTGTTTCATGAGATCACGAAGCGCGCGATCCAAAAGGCGGTCGCCGAGCCGCGCGCGCTCTCCGAGAATCTTGTCAATGCCCAACAGGCGCGCCGTGCGCTGGATTACTTGGTGGGCTTCAACCTCTCGCCCCTGCTCTGGAAGAAGGTACGCCGCGGGTTATCGGCGGGCCGTGTCCAGAGCCCGGCGTTGCGCCTGATCGTGGAACGGGAGGAGGAGATCGAGCGCTTCGTGGAGCGCGAGTATTGGACCATAGACTCGGAGATGGAGTCTTCCGGGCAGGCCTTCCGCGCCCGGCTCATGACGCTTTCCGGGACGCGGCTCGATCAGTTCGCGGTGACCGAGGCGCAGCGCGCCGCGGAGATCGAGGCGCGCCTCAAGGCCGGTGCCGGCGATGGGCGCTACCGCGTGCTCGCCGTGGAGCGCAAACAGCGCCGCCGCCACCCCGCTCCACCCTTCACGACCTCTACGCTTCAGCAGGAGGCCTCACGCAAGCTGCAGTTCACGGCCCAGCGCACCATGCGCACCGCGCAACAGCTCTACGAGGGTGTCGCGATCGAAGGTGAGACCGTGGGCCTTATCACCTACATGCGTACGGATTCCGTAACCCTGGCGCAGGATGCGCTCACCGAGATCCGCGCCGTGATCGCCGAACGTTTCGGGGCCGACAAGCTCCCGCCCTCCGCCCACGTGTACAAGACGCGGTCCAAGAACGCGCAGGAGGCTCATGAGGCCATAAGGCCGACATCGGTGGGCCGCTTACCGGAAGACCTGCGCGCCTTGCTGACCGCAGACCAGCTCAAGCTCTACGACCTCATCTGGCGGCGCACCATGGCCTGCCAGATGGTCCCCGCGATCCTCGATACCATGGCCGTGGACCTCGAGGCCGGCCCCGGCGATATCTCGCGCGCGACAGGTTCGGTGGTGCTCGCGCCGGGGTTCATGACGGTCTACCAGGAAGGCGCCGACGACAAGAAGGGCGAAGAGGGCGAAGAGGGCGAGTCGGACCGCCTACTCCCCGACATGCGTGAGGGCGAGCGTATCGTTCTAAAGGAGATCCACAAGGAACAGCATTTCACCGAGCCGCCGCCGCGCTATTCCGAAGCGAGTCTGGTGAAGACCCTGGAGGCCTATGGAATAGGCCGCCCCTCCACCTACGCGACTATCATCTCGACCTTGCAGCAACGCGAGTACGTGGTGCTGGACAAGCGCCGCTTCAAGCCCACCGACGTCGGACGGGTCGTGAACAAATTTCTCGCCCAGCATTTCGAGCGCTATGTGGATTACGATTTCACGGCGCGGCTCGAGGACGATCTCGATGCAGTGTCGCGCGGCGAGAAGGAATGGATCCCCTTGCTGCGCGATTTCTGGTCGGAGTTTCACCGCCAGGTGAGCGACAAGGAGGATGCCGAGCGGCCCGGTGTGGAGGTTCTCGCCGAGACCTGTCCGCTATGCCATAAGCCACTGTCCAAGCGCCTTGGGCGTAACGGTTACTTCATCGGCTGTACCGGCTACCCCGAGTGCGACTACACGCGTAACTTAGGCGAGGAGGCCGAGGCGCCGGTCCCCGAGGTGATTCCGGATCGCGTGTGCCCGTTGTGCGCAAGTCCGCTTGTGATCAAGCGGGGCCGCTACGGGCGCTTCATAGGCTGCAGCAATTACCCGGTCTGCCGTCACATGGAGCCCTTGGAAAAACCCACTGACACCGGGGTGGCCTGTCCGGAGTGCCGTCAAGGCACGCTTCTTAAGCGCAAGTCCCGGTACGGCAAGATCTTCTATTCGTGCTCACGCTACCCGGATTGCAAGTACGCGGTCTGGAATCCCCCGCTCGCCGAGCCTTGCCCGCAGTGTGGGCACCCGATCCTGACCATAAAGACCACGAAGCGGCGGGGTACGGAGAAGGTCTGCCCGCGCAAGGAGTGCGGCTACAGCATCCCCTGTCCGGAGTGCGCCGAGGGCGGTTCCTAGCCGAATGTCGGCGACTGGGAATAAGAGCGGCCCTGGGGCGTCTTTACCACCATGATAGTGGTGAGGCGGGGTTTGATGGGTAGGCGAGGTGTCTTCGCGGTCTTCATGGCCGCGCTGTGTCTTGGGTTCCTGCCGGTGCCGGCCAGCGCCCGCCCGTTGGCGCCGAATCAGGCGTTTCGATTTCATGCCGCCATCGTCCACGGCAAGCTCCAGGTGCGCTGGACCGCCGCGCCCGGCTATCACATCTATCGCAGCCGCGTCCATCTGGCGGTGGCGCCACGCACCGTGCAGCTCGTGCCGTTTCGCCTGCCGAAGGGCCGGTGGGTCAACGACCCGGCCTTCGGCCATCAACAAGTCTATGAGGGCCGGACGGTGTTGACCGTCCCCTTTGCGCGGGTGCCCGGGGGGCAGCTGGTGCGCGTCACTTCGCGCTATCAGGGCTGCGCGAACGCCGGCATCTGCTATCCGCCCCTTGCCAAGACCGTGGTCCTGAAGGCCCCGGCCTCGGGGCTCGGGCCGCCATCCTCTAAGTCTGTGGCGTCCATGGCCGTGTCGTCGACAGTCGCTTCGCCCCCGAGAATCGCGCCGCCTTGGGACACTTTGGTCTTGTTTCTTGTAGCGGGGCTTGGGCTTGCGTTCACGCCGTGCGTCTTTCCGATGATCCCCATCTTGTCGGCGACCATCGTCGGCCAGTGCCGGGGACGCGCGCGCCCCCTCACCTTGTCTTTGGCCTATGTGGTCGGCATGGCGGCGACCTATACCGTGGCGGGCATCGTCGCGGCCCTGACTGGGCACTATGTCCAGGCGGCCTTCCAGAACCCGTGGGTGCTATCGGCCTTCAGCGCCTTGTTCGTGGTCCTCGCGCTTTGCATGTTCGGGTTGTACGACTTGCAGATGCCGCGCGTGATCCAGGAGCGTCTGGGCCGCTTTGGCCAAGGGGGGCAGCTGCTCGGTACCCTGGTGCTCGGGGCCTTCTCGGCACTCATCGTAGGCCCATGCGTGGCCGCGCCGCTCGCCGGGGCTTTGTTGCTCATTTCACGCACCGGGGATGTGGTGTTCGGCGGCCTTGCGCTCTTTGCCTTGAGTGTCGGCATGGGGCTGCCGTTGCTCGCCATCGGCACCTCCGCCGGCCATTTTTTGCCCAAGGCCGGGCCGTGGCTGGACAAGATCCGCGCGGTCTTCGGGCTCCTCATGATCGCGGTGGCGATCTGGCTTGAAAGCCGTGTCTTGCCCGGCCCCGTGACGCTTGGTCTTTGGGCGCTGCTGACCATTGTCGGAAGCGTGGCCCTGGGAACTCTTGAACCCCTGAAGTCGAGCGCCCCTGGCGGCGCGAGCCTCATCAAGGGTCTTGGCGTGGCGATCCTCGGCTATGGTCTGGTGCTCGGCGTGGGGGCCTTGTCGGGGGCCACCGATCCGCTCGCCCCGCTCGCGCGCCTCTCGGTGATAGGGAGCCATCCGCCCGAAGCCCGCCGGCTCTCATTCCGGACGATCCATGGGGTGCGTGGCCTGAAGGCGGTCCTGGCCGATGCCCGCGGACGCCCCGTGCTGGTGGATTTCTGGGCCTCGTGGTGCGTGCAATGCCGGCGCATGGAAAACAATACCTTTCGCGATCCGCGCGTCGCGACGGCGCTGCGTTCGCTCGTCTTGGTGCGCGCCGACGTGAGTCACGACAATCCCCGGACCCGGCGATTGCTGGCGCGTTTACGCGCCTTCGGGCCGCCCACGCTCGTCTATTTCGATCGTCAGGGGGCGCAAGTCGGGGATTGGCCGGGCTACGAGGGCCCCCGGGCCCTGCTGGCCCATATCGCGCAGCCGGCCCCGGCAGGGGGGCAAACGCCCGTCACGCCGACTGTCGACTACGGTTATCGATTGAGGGGTGGGGGCGGGCACCGTGTCGCCGCCCGTCGTTCACGCAAGCGAGGGGGATGAGATGGGATTATCGCCATGGGTTCGGGTCGGGGTCGCTCTTTGCGCTGTCAGTGCGCCGGCGTGGGCGCATCACCCGGTGTCGGCGGCGAAACAAGCCCGCCGGCTGGCCCTGTATCGCGCCCTCGGGGGCGCGACCGCCATTACCGAGGGCCATGGCCGGCGCGTGGTCTACGATTTCTTTGATCCGAACTGCCCCTACTGCCACATCCTCTACGAGCATCTGCAAGGCTTGATCAAGCCCTATCACCTCACACTGTACGAGATCCCGGTCGGCTATCTCACGCCGTCTAGCACCGGCAAGGCCGCCGCCCTCCTCGAGGCGCGAGACCCGCGCGCGGCCTTGCGCGCGGCAGAGGCCCATTATTCCTGGAAGACCGGCAGCTCCATTGCCCCGCGGCCGGCGTCGCCCAAGGTCCAAAAGGAGCTCGCCTACAACCTGAAGCTTGATACCCGGACCGTGGGGTTCCCCCTCGTGCCCATCCTCGTCTATCAAAAAACCGATGGCACGATCCGCATCGTCAACTCCGGGGCGCCCCCAAGGTGGGCCTTAAAGCAGATGTTGGCGGGCATCAAGGGGTAGCGCCCGGGATATCCGCCTCGGTCCTGGGGTCGCGGTTCAAGAGCGCCGTGACCGCCGCCTGCGGGCTACGCCCGGCAAAGAGCACCTGATAGACCTGTTCGATGATGGGCATGTCGACATGATGCTCGCGGGCCAGCGCGTAGACTTCGCGCGCGCTGGCAACGCCTTCCACGGCCTGCCCCAGTTCGCCCAGTATGTCGCCGAGCGAGCGCTCGGCGGCAAGCGCGAGACCCACGCGGCGGTTGCGTGACAGGTCATCGGTGCAGGTCAGGACAAGGTCGCCGACGCCCGAAAGACCGATGAGGGTCTCGGGGCGGCCGCCGACCGCGGCTCCCAGCCGCAGCAGCTCGGCCAGCCCGCGGGTGATGAGCGCGGCGCGGGCATTGGCTCCGAACCCCAGGCCGTCGCTGATGCCGGCTGCTATCGCCAATACGTTCTTCACCGCCCCGCCGATCTCGGCACCGATCACGTCGTCGCTCGTATAGACGCGCAGCCGCTCGCTCCTTATCCAGGAGGCGACGATCTCGGCGGTCCTCACATCATGCGAGGCCACGGTCATCGCCGCCGGCAGCCCCGCCGCCACCTCACGTGCGAACGTGGGTCCGGTCAATAGCGCCGCCGGCCGACCCGGACGCACTTCGGCGTGAATTTCAGACAGCCGTTTGTGGGTTCCCGACTCCAAGCCCTTGGTGGCCCACGCCACGATGGTCGTGTCATCGCAAAGCGGCACTATCGCCCGCAAGATGGTGCGAAAGCCGCCGCTCGGGACCGCCAGCATGAGGCCCGTGGCGGTGCGGCACACGCGCTGCAGGTCGCTTTCGATCTCCAGGTTGTCAGGGAAGCGGATACCCGGCAAGGCCGCGGTGTGGGCGCGCTCGTGGGCCAGGCGCGCCATGCGCGCCTCATCCGAGCCCCATAGCATCACGCGGTGCCCCGAGCGCGCCATGACGACCGCAAGCGCCGTCCCCCAGACGCCCGCGCCCAGGACCCCTAGTGTTGTCTGCGGCCCGCCCTCAATGGGAGCTCTGCCCATCTGGCATTTCGCCCCCCTGCTTTTGTTGATACAGCATCTCGAAGTTCACGGGATTGATCAGCAACTGCGGGAAGCCGCCCTTGGAGACCAGATCGTTCACCACCTCGCGCGCAAACGGCAGCAAGATGTTGGGGCAGGCGATCTCCAACACCTTTTCAAGTTCGCTGTCAGGCACGCCGGTGATGCGAAACACCCCGGCCTGCTTGGTTTCCGTGAGAAATGCGGTGCGCTTATCCATGCGCGCGGTGACCGTCACCGCCAACACCACCTCGTGCAGCCCCTCGGCCGGATTGACCGAGCTGTGCTCGATGCCAAGCTGCATGTCGACTTCCATGGCCGCCTTTTCGAGAAACACGGCAGGGACGTGCGGCGCCTCGAAGGAAATGTCCTTCACGTATATCTTTTCCAGGCTGAAAACGATTTCCGGGTCCGTGTCTTGATCCGCCACGAGGGCTCCTTACAGGATGGTTGAAAGTTGCCGTTTATTGACCGTCACAGGCCAAGCAGGGGGTCGAGTTCCCCCTTGACGTCCAGTTGCGCGAGCTCGCGGTAGCCCCCGATGTGCAGGTCGCCTATGAAAATCTGCGGAACGGTTGTCGCACCATGCGCCCGTTCAACCATTTCCCGGCGCCGCTCGGGCTCATCATCCACGCGGACTTTGTCGAACGACACGCCCTTTTTTTCCAAAAGACGCGACGCCATCTGACAATACGGGCATACGCGGGTAGTGTACATCAAGACCTTAGCCATAAAAGACCCTACGAGATGATGGGGAGATTGGCGCTGCGCCAGGCCGATAACCCGCCCGCAAGATTGCGCACATCGGTGAAGCCTTCCTTGCGCAGGATTCCCACGGCGCGCGCCGCCCGGGCGCCGCTCGCGCAGCAGATGATCACCGGCTTCTCTTTGTATTTTTTCAGCTCCCGACTCCGTGCCGCTACCTCCCCCAAAGGGATATTGATGGCGCGCACGATATGCCCGTTCGTGAATTCGTGCGGTTCGCGCACATCCACGATCACCGCCGATTTGTGGTTGAGCATCTGGACGGCCTCCAGGCTTGTCACCTTCTGTGTTCCGGGACCGCCCTCGAGTGTCGAGCTTGCCACCAACAGGCCGCCTACCACGGCCAGCGCCAGAAACAGGTACCAGTGTGCGATTACGAACCCAAGCATGATCGGTCCTCAGCGCTCGTCGGGGAGTGTGCAAAACGCCATGCGCATGGCCCCTATAAGCTGCAGGATGCGGGGGTCGGCGATTCGGTAAAAGACCTTATTCGCGCGTTTGCGGGATGCCAGTATCCCCTTATCACGCAAAATCGACAGATGTTGCGAGATATTGCTTTGCGAGGTCCCCACCTGGACCACGATATCTTGTACACTCACCTCCGTGGCGGCGCCGAGGATGCAGAGGATCTTCAGTCGCAACGGATGTGCGATTGCCTTAAGCGCCCGTGAGGCGAGCTGGATATCATCCTCATTGGTAATGAGAATGTCGTCCAGGGGCTGGATGATCTCGGAAGGTACCATATCGACTCCCTTAAGGTCGTAAGGGCGATGTGCGGCACATAAGCCATAGCCGTCCAGATGTCGCCCGAAACAAAACATTATACAATATAAGTGGGATTTAAAAGACCGAACGACGGTATCCCGCGCGGAGCGCGCTTCATGCCTTTTACACCGAAACCTCTTGTGCTCGTTATTCTCGATGGCTGGGGTTACAGCGAGCAGACAGAAAACAACGCCATCGCCGCGGCACACAAACCCTGGTGGGATGAGGCCTGGGCCCACGCCAGCCATAGTCTTATCCAGGCCTCCGAGGCCGCCGTCGGCCTGCCCTCGAAACAGATGGGGAACTCCGAGGTCGGCCATTTGAACCTCGGGGCTGGCCGCGTTGTCTACCAGGAGTATACGCGTATCAACCGGGCGATCGCCTCCGGCATGTTTTTTACCAACAAGACCCTCACGGATGCCGTGGATCTGGCACGCGATAGCCATAAGAGCCTGCATGTGCTCGGGCTTTTGTCGCCCGGCGGGGTGCATAGTCATGAGGATCACATCCACGCCATGGTCGAGCTTGCGGTCACGCGCGGCCTAAACCAGGTGTACCTGCACGCCTTTCTCGACGGTCGCGATACCCTGCCGCAGAGTGCCGGGGCCTCGCTTGCCGCCATGGAGGCCAAATTCGCAGCCCTCGGGCGGGGGCGCATCGCCTCGGTGATCGGGCGCTATTATGCGATGGACCGCGATCACAGGTGGCCACGCGTCCAGGCCGCCTATGACCTCCTGACCGCCGCCAAGGCCGATTACCGCGCGGCCTGCGCCGCCGAGGCCTTGGCGCTTGCCTATGCCCGCGGGGAGACCGATGAGTTCGTCAAGGGGACTCTCATCGTTCCGCCGGGAGAGGCGCCACGCCCGATAGACGATGGCGATGTCGTCGTATTCATGAATTTCCGTTCGGATCGCGCCCGTCAGATCAGTCGGCCGTTCGTGGACCCGGCGTTCGACGGTTTTACGCGTGCCGTTATGCCGCGTCTCGGCCGGTTTGTCAGCCTTACGGAATACCAGGCCGACTTCCATGTCCCGGCGGCTTTTCCGTCGACGCGTCTTGTCAACGTCCTCGGCGCTTATCTCGCGGATTTGGGCAAGCGCCAACTGCGTGTCGCCGAAACCGAAAAGTACGCGCACGTCACGTTTTTTCTCAATGGTGGGCAGGAGGCCCCATTCGAGGGCGAGGACCGCATTCTCGTGCCCTCGCCCACGGATGTGTCCACCTATAACCGTAAACCGGAGATGAGCGCGGCGCAGGTCGCAGACGCCGTGATTCATGCCGTTCACGCCGGACGCCATGATGTCATCATTTGCAATTTCGCCAATCCCGACATGGTCGGACATACCGGAGACTTGGCGGCGACCGTGCGCGCGATCGAGGTCATCGACGCCTGCCTTGCGCGCATCGCCACCGCCGTGCGCGCCCATGGCGGTGAGATGCTGATTACCGCCGACCACGGCAACGCCGAACAGATGCTCGATGCCGATAGCGGACAGGCGCATACCGCGCATACCACAAACCCCGTGCCGCTCTTGTACGTCGGGCGCAAGGCGCGTATCAGTCCCCAGGGTTCATTGGAGGATGTCGCCCCGACCCTGCTGCGCCTGCTCAATATCACCCCGCCGTCCGAGATGACCGGGCAGTCGCTCATCGAACTCATGTGAGCGCGCAAGCCCCGGGCAAACGATCAAGCGGGCCTGCCGCCAGCCGTTTCGCATGGGTCCTGCTCATCGTGCTTTCGGCGCCGGCGGCGCATGCCGGGCCGCGGCACGACCTGCAACTTTTGCGCGCGCGCGAGGCCGCTTTGCAGCGGCGCCTCGATGAGACGTTGCATGAACGGAGCCACGCCCTCGATGTCCTGCGATTGTCCGAGGACCGGGTGGCGCGCGCCAGTCGCGCGCTTAAGCACGCCCAGGTCTTGCTGGCGCGCTCCGAGCGGCGCATGCAGGCCCTCACCGCGCGCGCCGATGGGCTGCGCGCCACCGAGGCGCGGCAGCGCCGGGCCATCGACCATCAGGCCGTGGCCGCCTATGTCGCGGGCCGCGAGGGTGCGGTGCAGCTGCTTTTCAGCCAAAAGGATCCCCGGTTCCTGGCGCGCATGATGATGTATTATGGCTATGTCCTGCGCGCCCGCGCCCGCCGCCTGGCAGCCCTGAAGGATACGGTCCTGGCGCTCCGCCAGACCATGGTGGCAACGGCCGCGGAGGCCACGAAGTGGCACGCGCGTGTACGCGAGGCGGCCTCCCAGGCCCAGCGTCTGCGGGCCGCGCTCGCGCGCCGCGCACGGGCCGTGCGCCTGCTCGATCGGCGGGCGCGAAGCGGCCATGCCCGGTTACAGGCCCTGCGCCGGCGCGCGCTACGCCTGCGGGCGCTGGTACGCCGACTGCGGCGTCTGCCTAAGGTGCCGAGTCCCATGCCGCGCCTTGTGGGGCCGTTCGTGCACTTTCGCGGGCGTCTACCGATGCCGATTCCGGCGCGCTATTCGGCCTTGCGTGTGGGACATGTGCCGGGAGATCTCGGCCGGTGGGAGGGGGTCCTCATTCCTGGCCGATTCGGCGAGGACGTGCGCGCGGTGTTTCCGGGGCGCGTCGTCTACGCGAACTGGTTGCGCGGTTATGGTTTGTTGTTGATACTGGAAAATGGTGAGGGATTCATGACCCTCTACGGTCACAACCAGACCTTGTTAAAGCGCGTGGGTGACGTCGTGTCCGCGGGCGAGGTCATCGCAACCGTGGGCGACAGCGGCGGGTTTTCCCGACCCGGGCTATATTTCGATATCAGCCACGACGGCCAGCCTCTTAATCCGCTGGCCTGGCTTGCGCATTGAAGGTATTTGAGGAGGCCTCTGCAATGAAAAAAAGCCTGACGCGTTATGCCGTCATCCTGTTGGCCGGCGTATTCCTGGGGGCCGGTCTGACGGTCGAGCGCGCGGTGCAGGCCGAGCGTGCCGCGCATGAGCGCGCCACCCTCGCGCACCTGCCGCTACGCGAGCTGCGTACGTTCGCCGAGGTCTACAATATCGTCAAGGCCGAATATGTGGTCCCGGTCAGCAGCCACAAGCTGATTGACAACGCCTTACGCGGCATGGTCAACAATCTCGACCCCCATTCCCAGTATCTCGATCCCCGCCAGTACCGTCACCTGATGGTCGACACCACCGGACGCTTCGGGGGCGTCGGTCTTGAGGTAACGGAATACAAGGGGTTTTTAAAGGTCGTCACCCCCATACACGGGACTCCCGGAGGGCGTAGTGGTATCCGTTCCGGTGATCTCATAGTGCGCATCAACGGGACCTTCATTCAGGGCCTGTCGCTGCGCAAGGCGGTTCACCTGCTCCGCGGACGCCCCGGGTCGACAGTTCAGCTCACGATATTGCGCAAGGGGGTAAGCCGGCCGCTGACCTTCCGGCTGCGTCGCCAGATCATCAAGATCCATAGCGTGGCAAGCCGGCTGCTCGCGCCTGGCTATGGCTATCTGCGCATCTCGGAATTCCAGGGTGCGACCGGCAAAGGCGTGACGCGTGCGCTTACGCATCTCCAGGCGGAAAACCATGCCCCCCTGAAGGGCCTGGTGCTCGATCTGCGCGATAATCCCGGGGGCGTATTGAACGCCGCGGTCGCGGTTTGTGACGACTTCATGAACCACGGCATCGTTGTGAGCACGCGCGGCCGCATCCCGAGTTCGGATGTCGTTTTTCGTGCCCACGGGCCCGATCTTTTGCACGGCGCCCCCATGGTCGTGCTCGTAAACGGCGGATCGGCATCGGCCGCCGAGATCGTATCGGGCGCGTTGCAGGATAATAGGCGGGCGATCATTATGGGCACGAGGACCTTCGGTAAGGGCAGTGTTCAAACCATCATGCCGATCGGCAATGGTGGGGCGTTGCGCCTTACCACGGCACGATACTTCACGCCTAACGGTCACTCCATCCAAAACCTCGGGATTACGCCCAATATCGTGGTGCACGAAGGGAAGTTCGTGTCCGATCACAACCACGATTTCCTGCGCGAGATCAATCTTCCGGGTCACCTCACCAATCCAAACCCGCCGAAGACGAAGGGCAAGGCGGTGGTCATTCCTCCCGCGACCCGCAAGCTCCTCGATGAAGACTATCAGCTACGCCAGGCCTTTGATCTGCTCCGGGGCCTCGCGGTGTATCGTGAATTCAAGGGGTGATGGCATGACCGGTCAGGACGCGTTGCCGATTACGATTCGTCCCCTGCAGCGCACGGACCTTCCAGGGGTCATGCATCTGCATCGGGAGCTCGGCTGGAACCCGGCCTTCAAAGCCGATGGCAGCACCTTGGGCCAGCGTCTTGCGGCGCTCATTACTGAGGATAACGCCCTGCTGCTTGTGGCCGAGCACGATCGGGTGGTGGTGGGTTACGTCCATGGAGAGATCGTGACCCATCTCCTTTTCGCCGGACGCGAGCTCCATGTGACGGAGCTATTCGTGATCGCCGAGGCCCGTAATCGCGGGGTGGGCAAGCGGCTGATGGCGGCGATCGAGAGCGAGGCCGCGGCCCGCAAATGCTTTCGCATAAGCGTCCTCAATAGCCGCGAACGCGACTCCTACCGTCGCGGGTTTTATCCGTCGCTGGGATACGAGGAGCGCCCGAGCGTCGCGCACTTCACAAAGCGCCTCGACTGGGGTTGATGCCCGTCGAGGTCCCTCGGCCGCGGGCCGTGGCCACCCCTCGATCGGGATAGACCGATCAGGGCGCCGCCTGTGTTTCCTGAAAACCTTAAAAAAA
>JAKARW010000093.1 GCA_021819125.1 Pseudomonadota bacterium
CGCTGGCCGAAGGACCTCGCGCCACGTTTCTACGACTTCTCCGGTCCGCCGTTGGGACCATTCACGCACACCTTCGCTGTCACCAAGGCGCGCGACGTGCTGGTGGTCCCGACCCCCGGGCATACACCCGGACATGTCGCCGTGATCGTGCGCCTAAACGATATCAGTTATTTTTTGGCGGGGGATGCGAGCTATACCGACGGGGCATTGCGGGCAAGGGCGCCCGACGGCGTGACCTTCTTCCCGCGCATGGCCGTGCGGACTTTGGACCGGATTGCGGCCTATGCGCGCACCGAGCCCACGATCTATCTGCCCACCCACGACTTGCGATCGGCCGCGCGCCTGCGCGAGACCGAGATTTTGGCGATGGATGTCGTGGCGCCGTGACGTCTTTGTCGCGACGTACGATGCAAGCTCCCGGGGCTTTACGGCCCGCGGCGCGGCGCCGTGCCGACTTTCGGTATGGCGCTGTGAGGGAACCGGTGGCAGGAAGTGACCGCGCAAGCGTTGGCCTGCGCGGGGCGGGCACGAAATTGCGGCAATCTTGCGCCAGAGGGTCGCCGCCCCTTTTTTATGGCGCACCCTCGTGCGATCCGTTATATCTTTAATACGCGCGCCTGCAGATCCCGGTCTTCCATGACCAGAAGGAGCGGTCAGGGGCCTGGTCGTGGTCCCATCCAAAAGACCTTAGCGAATTTCCGGGCCAAGTGGCACCATAGGATATTTAAAGGGCGCGGGACGACGGTGGCCGCAGGGCGTCGCCGCCGGTTTCGTAAATGGCGGGCGTGCGTCGACAGGGGGTGAGTCCATGGAGCAGGAGACCAACAAGCCGCACCAAAAGGCCCGTCGCGAGGCGCCGACCTTGTTTTCGCCGATCAACGTCGGGGCGTTGCGGCTTGCCAATCGCATCGTGATGGCGCCGCTTACGCGCAATCGCGCAGGCCCCGGATTCGTCCCGCAGGACCTGAATGTCGAGTATTACCGCCAACGGGCGAGCGCGGGTCTTATCATAAGCGAGGCCACACAGATCGCGCCCGAGGGCATGGGATACCCCGATACCCCGGGGATTTACAGCGATGAGCAGGTCGCCGGGTGGCGGCGGGTGACCGATGCCGTGCATACGGCCGGCGGTCAGATGGTACTGCAGCTCTGGCATGTGGGGCGTATCTCGCACCCGTCGCTTCAGCCAGGCCGCCAATTGCCGGTCGCGCCGAGCGCGATCAAGCCCGCGGGCCAAGCGGCGACTTATGAAGGGCCGCAGGAGTTTGTGACGCCGCGGGCGTTGGCGGCCGACGAGTTACCGCGCATCCGCGATCAGTATCGCGAGGCCGCGCGCAAGGCGCAAGCCGCGGGCTTTGATGGAGTGGAAATCCATAACGCCAATGGGTATCTCCTGGATCAATTCCTGCGCGACGGCACGAATCGGCGCACCGATCTTTATGGCGGAACGCTCGAAAATCGCATGCGCTTCCCGCTTGAGGTTCTCAAGGCCGTGCTCGAGGTGTGGCCGGCGGGGAGGGTCGGGATACGCTTGTCGCCGAGCGGGACCATGAATGATATGCACGATTCAGACCCCAAGGCGACGTTTACGGCCATGGTCAAGGCCCTCGAATCCTATGGGCTCGCCTACATCCATATCATGGAGGCCCTCGAGGCCGATATTCGTCATGGCGGGGTACAGCTTCCCATCAGCTATTTCCGGTCGTTTTACAAAGGCATCCTGATGGTCAATGGCGAATACGATGGACTAAAGGCGCAGGCCGTCGTGGCCTTAGGCGATGCCGACCTGGTGTCGTTTGGCCGGTTGTTCCTGGCAAATCCCGATTTGCCCGCGCGCCTGCGCGAAGGACTGCCCTTGAATGTCCCGGATCCCCGGACCTTCTACGGCGGCGGGGCCGCGGGTTACACGGATTACCCGGCATGGGCGCAGCGGACAGATAGCCCAAGGCCGTGATCGGACGCTCGGTGTCGTCCGTCGGCTCCTGACCGCCGAACGGATATCACGGATGCCCAGAACGACGAAGGTCCCGGCCGCGGTAGGCCCCCAGACCCTGCAGGCGGCCTTCGGCGGTCCGGACCTACGGATCATAAAGCCGATTGGCGGCGGGCCCGGGCTTACGGACGGTCACCGGGGCTTATGTCGTTCGATGAATTCGATCTTGTAGCCGTCCGGGTCCTCAACGAAGGCGATGACTGTCGTTCCATGCTTCATGGGTCCCGCCGGCCGTGTGACCCGCCCCCCAGCCGCGGCGACGCGCGCGCACGCCGCCGCCGCGTCCAAGACCTCGATTGCGACATGCCCAAAGCCCGTCCCGATCTCATACTGCGCGGTGTCCCAGTTATGGGTAAGTTCGAGGACCGCAGTGTCGCGCTCTTCGCCGTAACCTACGAACGCAAGCGTGAAGCGGCCGTCGGGGTAGTCGGTGCGCCGCAGGACGCGCATGCCAAGTGCATTCTCATAGAAACGCAGGGATCGATCGAGATCCGCGACTCGTATCATGGTGTGGGCTATTCGCATCATTGAACCTCGAGGATTTTGTGGTGCTCGCGGCCGTGGGTCATCGCCGTGCGTAAAGGTCGTTCGGCTAAGAGCCTCATATCGGCCCCGGCGGTCCCGCAGGGCCGCCCCGCTACGACCTCGGGGGCTTTACCGATAGGAGGCAGCCTACCGGTGCCTAGGCTGGAGTACAAGACGACGTGGCCTGTCATGTTGCGCGCGGCGCGCCTTAAAACTTTAAGGGTGCGGGCCGCGATTAAAGCCGGCGGCCGGACGGGAAAAAAGATCGGCGTTGTCGCTCCTTTAAGTGCGGGTCTCTTTGCCGGTCGCGGTCATGTGGGGCATTCGCTCATGACGATGGGCCCGGCCGCTCATGTTGACGGAAGGGGGGATCTCGTGCCGCCCCATTGTCGCGCTTACCTCCTTTATCGTTACCCTGGTTCGTTGTTTAGTAGCATGCTAAGGTATTGCGATTGGGGTGGCTTTAAGCCGCCTTAAGGCCTGGACGCAACCTAAAAGAGAAGACCACCAGAGATGGAATCGAGACCCATAATGGATGTGGTGTTGGCCCAGCCGCGCGGATTTTGTGCAGGGGTCGTGCGCGCCATAGAGATCGTGGAACGGGCCCTGGAGGTTTACGGTCCACCCGTGTATGTGCTTCATGAGATCGTCCATAATCAGCATGTGGTCGAGGACCTGAAGGCGCGCGGGGCGGTATTCGTGGAGCGCTTAGACGAGGTCCCTGAGGGCGCTCCGACCATTTTTAGCGCCCATGGCGTGGCCACCGCCCTAGTCGACGAGGCCGCGGATCGGCGCCTCGACGTGCTGGACGCCACCTGTCCGCTCGTGACCAAGGTTCATTACCAAGCACAGCGCTACAGTGTTCAGGGCTATGCGGTGATCATCATCGGCCACCCCGGGCATCCCGAGGTGGAAGGGACGCGCGGCCGTATCCCGGGGCCTGTGTATGTCGTCTCGGATGTCGATGATGTCGCGCGCCTTGCGGTGGCCGATGAGACCCGGCTTGCCTATGTCACCCAGACGACCTTGAGCGTGGATGACACCAAGGATGTGATAGCGGCATTGCGCGCGCGCTTTAAGCGTATCCAAGGCCCGGATCTGAGCGGGATCTGCTATGCGACGCAAAACCGCCAGAATGCGGTGCGCAAGCTTGCCGGCAAGGTCGACGTATTGCTCGTGGTCGGTGCCCGCAACAGTTCGAACTCCAATCGCCTGCGCGAGGTCGGTGAGCAGCCCGGGACGCGCGCCTATCTCGTGCAAGACGCGAGCGAACTCGACCAGACCTGGTTTCAGGGGCCGTTGCGCGTGGGCATCACCGCCGGCGCCTCGACCCCCGAGATTCTGGTGCGGGGCGTGTTGAAGAGGCTTGAAGATTTTGGTGTGGTACATGTCACGGAGATGCCAGCGGAGCCCGAGACGACGACGTTTCGTCTCCCGGTCGCTTTACTAAAGAAGGCCCGGAGCCCCCTCTAGGGGGGTCCACGCCGTAGGAGAGCATTATGCAAGTGCCCATAAGACAGCAGTGGAGTATCGGTCGTTATATTCTCGGGCAGAAATTGCGGGGCAACACGCACTATCCGCTGGTTTTGATGCTCGAGCCCTTGTTTCGCTGTAACCTGGAGTGCGCGGGTTGCGGCAAAATCGAATACCCAGACGAGATACTAGACAAACGTCTTAGTGTCGACGAGTGCCTGCAAGCGGTCGACGAGTGCGGCGCGCCGGTGGTGTCGATCCCCGGCGGCGAACCCCTCATCCATAAAGACATGCCGGCGATTGTGGCGGGCATCGTGGCGCGTAAGAAGTTCGTGTATCTCTGCACGAATGCCTTGCTGCTATCACGCAAGATCGATGAGTACACGCCATCGCCGTATCTCACGTTCTCCATACATTTAGACGGCTTGCGCGAGCGGCATGATCGGTCGGTGTGTCGCGAGGGGGTCTTCGACAAGGCGGTCGAGGCCGTCAAGCTTGCCCGCGACCGCGGTTTCCGGGTGACGCTCAATTGCACCTTGTTTCAGGACGAAGACCCGGCCGAGGTCGCCGAATTCTTTGATTTCGCGGCGAGCCTGGGCGTGGAAGGGGTGACCGTGTCGCCTGGGTATAGTTATGAGCGTGCCCCGCGCCAGGATGTGTTTTTGCGCCGCGCCCAGAGCAAGACGTTGTTTCGCAAGGTGTTTGCGCTTGGTCGCCAGCGGGGCGCCAAGTGGCGGTTCAATCAGTCGAGCCTATTTCTCGACTTTTTGGCCGGTAACCAGACTTATCAGTGCACGCCGTGGAGCAATCCGACGCGTAACGTCTTTGGCTGGCAGAAGCCCTGCTATCTCTTGAGTGATGAGGGCTACGCGGCAAGCTTCGCCGATTTGATCGAGACCACGCCCTGGGACCGCTACGGCACCGGACGCCATCCCAAATGCGACAACTGCATGGTCCATTGCGGCTACGAGGGCACGGCGGTCAACGATACCTTCGCGCACCCCCTGAAGGCCCTCAAGGTCTACCTCGCGGGGCCGCGGATCGATGGCCCGATGGCCCCCGAACCCGAGCCATCTTACCAGGATCCGGGGGTGGTGGTGGCGGTGCGTCGGGTCTCGCCGAAGAGCGCGGGCTAACCGTCCGCGCCCAGGAGATGGTCTGGATCGACCTTGCGGCGGTCGCCGCCGGCGCGTGGTGTGCCCTGCTTTTCGTACCGTGGCAGCCGTGGCGGATTGGCGAGCGGCTCGAGACCGACTCAAACGCGTCGGCGCGCGCGG
>JAKARW010000094.1 GCA_021819125.1 Pseudomonadota bacterium
CGGCCCGAGACGGGTCTCCTTAAGAGGTGTCACGGGGCGCCCTCAAGGCTGGGATCGCCTGGGGTACTCCCCTTGCGCTTTGATCCGAAGTCCACCCCATTGCGCGCCACTCCTGCCTCTGACAGGGAAGGGAGTCGCTTCAAGGACTTATAGTCAAGCGCCTCGTATCGTTGATGCCTAAGGGGTGAAAAGTTGCCTCGGGATTTCACACCCGCAGTAAGTAAACGTTTGTGTCTTCGCCTGCCCTTTTAAGTAGGCGATCCACTGGGTCCACGCCTGGGCCACGCGTACAAGGTCAACGGCTGGTGACAGTCCGTTGCAGCGAGGTAGAAACGTCTCTATCAAAACCATTGGGCGATATGCCAATATGATGGGAAGCGGCGCTCAGTCAAAGGCGAAGCCGGACCGAGCACCACGCATTGCGGCGCATTCCGGCGTGCAACATGGCACCGCCATATCACTTGGAAGGCTCATGATGGCCACGATTCCACAACATTTTGCCAACCGTGAAGCGGCAGCCGAATTACTGGCCCGGAAGCTGGCCGCTTACGATGGCAAACATCCCTTGGTGCTTGCCATCCCACGCGGAGCGCTGCCCATGGGGCGCATAATCGCTAACGCCCTTCATGGGGATCTTGATGTGGTTCTGGTACGCAAAATCGGGGCGCCCGGCAACCCCGAATATGCCATAGGCGTCGTCGATGAAGACGGGCGGATATGGACCGACCCTATAGTCAGTCGTCTTGGCATCGACGGACAATACATCCGCGACGAAGCAGCCCGGCAACTGAAGGTCATCAAGGCGAGACGCACGCAATACACACCGATTCACCAGGCCTTTGACCCACAAGGCCGGATCGTTATTGTGGTTGACGATGGCGTCGCCACCGGCGCTACTCTGGGGGCCGCGTTGCGTCTCCTTCGCCAGCAGCGGCCCGCGCGTCTGATCGCCGCTTTTGCCGTGGCCCCTCCTGAGACCATCACGCGCTTGCGTCCTCTGGCCGATGAGCTGGTTTACCTGTCGGCCCCAAAGCCGTTTCGTGCGGTAGGAGAGTTCTTTGCTGACTTCCGGGAAGTCGAAGACAGTGAGGTGCTGCAGATTTTGCGCGAAACATCGCCGCCGGCGTAGCCATACACCATGCCGGTTCTCAATCCAGACATTGCACGCGTATTCGACGAGATCGCCGACCTCTTGGAGATCGAGGACGCCAACCCCTTCCGGGTGCGGGCCTATCGCAATGCCGCCCGTCTCGTACAAGGCCTGAGCCGTGACGTCAAGACCATGGTAGAGGCCGGCGAAGACCTTACGGAACTACCCGGCATCGGCGAGGATCTGGCTAAAAAAATGATCGAGATGGTTACCACGGGCCATTGCTCCTTCCTCGAAAAACTAAAAAAACAGACCCCTCCGGCTTTGGCGGAGTTACTCAAGGTGCCGAGCCTCGGGCCTAGGCGGGTCAAGGCGCTCTGGCATGAACTGGACGTGGAGACGGTGGAACAGCTAGCCCGCGCCGCGCAGGAGAAACGCATCCGCAACATCCCCGGTTTTGGCGAGAAAACCGAGGCCCGCATTTTGGAGGCCCTCCAGGCTCATCTCGCCGCCGTGCCCCGTTTTCCCATTGCCATTGCAGCCCCGTATGCCGCCGCCCTGGTCCGCTATCTGCAGAGCATACCCGGCGTACGGCGGGTGGTGGTGGCCGGCAGCTTCCGGCGCGGCAAGGACACGGTGGGCGACCTGGATATATTGGCGACGGCCGCCGCCGACAGTCCGGTGATGGAACGTTTCATCACCTATGAAGATGTGGCGGAAGTCCTCTCCCATGGCACTACCCGGGCCACCGTGATCCTGCACAACAAACTTCAGGTCGACCTTCGGGCCGTGGACGAATCGGCCTACGGTGCCGCCCTGCATTATTTCACCGGTTCCAAGACCCACAATATAGCTATCCGCCGCATGGGTCAGAATATGGGCCTCAAGGTCAATGAATACGGGATTTTTCGCGGGAAGGAACGAATTGCCGGCGATACGGAGGAGTCGGTCTACGCCGCCGTCGGCCTGCCCTATATTGAGCCGGAGCTGCGAGAGAATCGCGGCGAACTCCAGGCCGCCCGCGCCGGACACCTGCCCGAGCTCGTAACAAGGGGCGATGTGCGCGGCGACCTGCACGCCCACAGCAAGGCCAGCGATGGCCACTATAGTTTGCAAGACATGGCCGCGGCCGCCAAGGCCGCAGGCCTCGAATATCTGGCCATCACCGAGCATAGCCGCCACCTGACCGTCGCCCATGGCCTGGACCCGGTGCGTTTGCGCCGACAGATGGATGAGATCGACGCTTTCAATCGAGAGCGCAATGGCATTACGCTCCTCAAGGGGATAGAGGTGGACATCCTGGAAGACGGCCGCCTCGATTTGCCCGACGGCATCCTAAGTGACCTGGACCTGGTGGTGGCTGCGGTGCACTCCCAGTTCGATCTACCCAGGGGCAAGCAGACCGCGCGCATCCTCAAAGCCATGGACAGCCCCCATTTCACCATCCTCGCCCACCCCACCGGAAGGCTCATCGGTAGCCGAAAACCCATGGACGTGGATATGTCCCGCGTCATCCGCCATGCGCGCGAGCGCGGCTGCTTTCTGGAGATCAATGCCCAGCCGGAACGTCTGGATCTCGTCGACATCCATGCCCGGATGGCCAAGGAAGAAGGCGTGCTGCTGGCCGTCAATACCGATGCCCACAGCATTTACGACTTCGCCAATCTGCATTTTGGTCTACAGCAAGCACAACGCGGCTGGCTGGAGAAAAAAGACGTGCTCAATACGAGGACGCTCAAGGAGTTGCGGCCCCTGCTGGCGGCGGCCAAAAGCCACTAGACCAAGGACATACAAGGGTCTATTGCACCGCCTCATCACGTCGGCGGCTCCGGTTGGCATTAGGCGAGGCGGGTCCACCATGGAATCCTTGCATTCAGGGCGGGGCATTATCCGCCTGCGGCTTTAAAATAGCGCTTAAACCAGTCCAGGGCCAGGCGGGCCGCCGCCTCCAGCGTCCCTTGTTCCTCGAAGAGATGGGTGGCGCCGGGAATAATGGCCAACTCCTTCTTTGCCCGTAAGGAAGCGAAAGCCTGCTCATTGAGGCCAATCACGACACCATCTAAGCCGCCGACGATAAGGAGGGTAGGCGCCTTGACCTGGGTGATGGTGGGGCCGGTAAGATCGGGCCGCCCGCCACGGGACACCACCGCAGCAATAGCGTCGCCCAATTGGGCGGCCGCGCGCAAGGCTGCCGCAGCGCCGGTGCTGGCGCCGAAATAACCCAAGGGCAGGCCCGCCGCCTCCGGTTGGCGCTGCGCCCAACGGGTGGCTAACGCCAAGCGCTCACTCAGCAGGTCGATATCGAAACGAGTGGCATATACCCGATCCTCCTCCTTGCTCAGCAGATCGAAGAGCAAGGTCCCAATACCGCCATTGCGCAGTATCTGCGCCACGTAATTGTTTCTGGGACTTAAGCGGCTACTGCCGCTGCCGTGAACGAAGAGCACCAGACCGAGGGCATTTTCAGGAATCACCCAGTTGCCTTCGAGGCTCACCCCTTCTACAGAAATGTGAACAAGCCGTTCTAATTCTACCATCCCACACCATCCTTATGATCGATAGGCTCGCCCGTTATTATAAAACCCGTCACCGCCCGTGGCTCTCGAAATCCGCGTATCATACGAAAATCGGCGTTTTGCGATGACGCATAAAAACGCGTCTAGGGGTCGTTGTGTCCATTTTTCCGGTATACTGACAGTGCCAAAACAGATCACAAAACGGGACGCTTACAGGACGTAAGCGTCATACCGAGCCCCGGTTTCCGGGGTAACCACCACGGCCGCAGAAGACTCTTCTGCAATTCAAAACCGTGTCCACGACCTCATTCATGACCCCGTTTCCGGAACAAACGGGCCAAATCAATAAACGCCTCTATCGGGCGGCGCATTATTTTCGTGGCTACAGCCCGATTTTCAGGTCTTTTGGCGCCCGAAACAGGGACTAAAGTTCCCGCGACACGCCATATTTCTTGACTATATCGCTTTGCGTTCCCCAAATCCCGGCAGAAACCCGCCGCGCGCCCAATCGTGGCGCTTTCGTCTACTTCGATTGGGGCGTTTGGGGAATAGCAGTCTCTTGACTTCCGCGTCCACGAAGAGCGTGATGCAATTATCGTTGCGTGGGCTGCTGGTTTCAGTACAAAAATGCGCGGGGTGCTTTGGTTTTGTTAGGTGGGTGCACAGAGATGTACTGGAGCTAGACGCGCCGTTCACTGTGCGCCCGCCGCATAGTCGATAGGACATTGAGGATCCACGAATAGATTGAAGGGGCAACATATGACTCACACTTGGGTATTAGTAAGCAACGCCGCCGAAGCACGACTCTTTCTCAATGAAGGCTGTGGCAAGGGTTTGCAACTGGTCCACAATTGGGCCCATCCCGACAGCCGCAAACATGAAGGGGATCTCGTCACGGATAGCGCCGGTCGTACCCAACAAAGCGACGCCCTAGGTCGGCGTTCCGCAATCCAGTGGAAGACCGGTCCCAAGGAAACGGAGATGCAGCATTTTGCCGCGGAGTTGGTGGAACGTCTCGAGGCGGGACGAATGGCGGGGGCCTATCAGCATCTGATCCTCGTGGCACCACCGCATTTCCTTGGCCTGCTTCGAGAAAGCCTGGATGCTCCGACCAGCGCGATGGTGCGCGCGACTTTGGATAAAGATTATAGTCAGGAGGTCATTCCCGAACTGGCGAAGCACCTCGCCAAGACGTTGTGTCCATAAAGCGCACATTATGGCCATGGCAAAGCTTTTGGGGTCATGTCTAAGCGGGCGATGACGAATAATCGATTGGGCGTTTCGGAAGATTGGTCGCACACGCTGCGATAAAGCGGTTACGCGAGAAGCGGATAAGTCTCTGGAGGCGATTGTCTCGAACAACTCGGATCCATGTGAGCGGCAATAACGAGCCACACCCCTACCGGCCCCGTGTCGGCGGGCATTTTTAACAACCCGACGCTTAGGAACTACGCATATAACGGCATTTTAGCGCGTTGCCAGTCACGGCACCATGGCATGCCAGTACGCCTGCAAGAGGGCGCTGATCTTTCGCTTCTCCTGCGCTAAATGCGTCTTTCTGTAAGGGG
>JAKARW010000032.1:0-4696 GCA_021819125.1 Pseudomonadota bacterium
GACACGATCGTGCCCTCCGACATGGTGTCTGAGAGCTGCGGCATCTTGATCAAAAACGGCTCCGCCATGATGGCTTCCTATAAAAAGGGGTCAGACCTTGGGCCGTCAGACGCGGCCCAGGACCTTGAGCGCGGCCGCCAGCACGTCGTCGGCGTTCGGGATCGCGGCCTTCTCCAGCTCGTGGTTATAGGGGACGGGGACATCGGCTGCGTGTACGCGCACCGGCTGGGCGTCGAGGGCGAAGAAGCATTCCTCCATGATGACCGATATGATCTCCGAGCCCACTCCGACCGTCGCCTCGTCTTCCTCGGCTATGACGGCCTTGTGGGTCTTCTCCACCGAACGCCTGATCGTATCGCGGTCGATGGGCCGCAAGGCGCGCAGATCCAGCACCTCGGCCGATATCCCCATCGCCGCAAGCTTCGCGGCCGCCGCCAGGCACAGATGGACGCTGTAATTATATCCGATCAGGGTCACGTCCGTGCCGACGCGCACGATCTCCGCGCCTTCGAGCGGGCGGAAGGTCTCGGTGTCCGGGACCTCGCCGCGCATGTTGTACATGCTCTCGTGCTCGATGATGATCACGGGATCATTGCACCGCACCGCCGATTTCAGCATGCCATAGGCATCGAGCGGTCCGCGCGGCGTCACGACGCGCAACCCAGGCGTGCTCATGAACATGCGCGCCAAGCGCGCGGAATGCTGCGCGGCCAGCTGATGCGCGGTCCCCCCGGGCGTGCGCATCACGATCGGACATGAGACACGGCCGCCCGACATGTACCGGATCTTGGCCGCGGCATTGATGAGCGTATCGAGCGCCAACAACGCGAAATTGATGGACATGATCTCGATGATGGGACGCATGCCCGCCATCGATGCACCGATGCCGATACCGGTATAGGAGTTTTCCGAGATCGGCGTGTCGATGATGCGCTCGGCCCCGTATTTCTGGTAAAGCCCGGATGTCGCCTTGTAGGTCCCGCCGGCGACCCCGATGTCCTCGCCCATGGCGATCACCATACGATCGTGCGCGAGCTCCTCGTCGTGTGCCCGGCGTATCGCCTCCCAATACGCAATCTCAGCCATGCTGCTCCCCCTGCGCGAGCGGACCTATCCAGCGCGGGTCCGGTTGGTCGTCGAGGCAATACTTGTTCAGGTCTTCGACACGCGGCTCGGGGCTTTCCTCGGCAAAACGCACGATGTCGTTTTCAATCTCGTTTAGTACCGACTTCTCCATGGCGGCGATGTCCTTGTCGGTGACCACCTTCGCCTTCTTCAGGCGCTCGGCGTAGATTTTGAGCGGATCCCGCTCCAGCCACTGGCGCTCCTCATCCTTCGAGCGATAGGCATTCGAATCCGACATCGAATGACCTCTCTGGCGATAGGTCATGAATTCAATGAAATACGGTCCGCGGCCGGCGCGTACATGCGCGATCGCATCACCCGCCGCGGCCATCACGACGTCGATGTCCTGCCCGTCATGCTGGCTGCTCGGTATGTTGTAGGCGCATACCCTCTTGTACTGATCGGTGACCGCCGACGAGCGTTCTATGCGCGTGCCGATGGCATAGAGATTGTTCTCGCACACGAACAACACCGGCAGCTTCCAAAGTGCCGCCATGTTCAGCGTCTCGTGAAAGGTACCCTGATTATTCGCGCCATCACCGAGAAAGCAGATCGCGATCTGATCCGTGCCCTTATGCTTGCAGGCGAGCGCAAGCCCGGCCGCCAATGGGAACGGCTGGCCGACCAGGGCGTACCCGCCCATGAAATTCACGGTCGGGTCGAAGATGTGCATCGAGCCCCCGCGGCCGCGGCTCGATCCCGTCTCCTTGCCATAGAGTTCCGCCATCACCTCGCGCGCCGGGGCCCCGGCCTTGATGGCATGGACATGGTCACGGTAACCGGTAATGACATAATCGTGCCCGCATCGCGCCACCTCGAGCACGCCCGTGGCCACCGCCTCCTGCCCGGAGTACAGATGCAGGAAGCCGCCGATCTTACGCTCCATATAGGCCTCAAACGAGCGCTCTTCGAATCGGCGGTAGAAGATCATCTCGCGCAACAGGCGCTTCTGGTCGCTTGCGTTCATTTCCTTCCTGTCTTGTAAGGATGGGGCTCGCCCGGCCCAAGGCACAGATAAACCGTGCGCCAAGTCCGAGCGCGGAGGTATGATCGGGGTTTTGTGACAGGAGGTCAAGGCAAGGCATGACAACGTTCAAGGTTCCGCGCGTGCGCTACCGAAAAGTCGGCGACCAGACCGCCGACCTCAAGCGCTATCAGCACATCGCGCTCATCGTGCGCGCCACCGCCGATCTCGCCCGTGCCCCGTTTGCCGACATCCTGCAAAAGCGCCTGAAGGCGCAGAAGGTGACCGCCAAACCGGGGACCGTATTTATCACCGAGGCCCCAGACGAGGCCGGGACCACGCTCGCCGTGGGGTTTGCCGATGACAGCCAGGACACCTTCGCGCATCTCGAGCTCGCCCGTAAGCTGACGCGATTTCGGCCCGGGGTCGCGCACGTAGCCTTGCTCGCCCCGGGGCTTACCGGCGCGGCGCAAAAGGAGGCCTTGCGCGCCCTCGTCCGCTGCATCTATGCACAGGCCCCGCTGCCATCACGGCAGACCGGCCACACCGAGAGTGTGCCGGCCACGGTCGATGTCTACGGCCCGGGCGACGGCGACGCCACGCTACGCGCCAGCGCGCAAGGTAATCATCTGGCGCGCGCCCTGTCGGTCCTTCCGGAAAACGAGCTTGGTCCGGCGGACTATGTAAAGCGCGTCAAGAAACTCGCCGCCGAAAACGGCTGGCGCTTTCGTTTCCTCGATGAAAAGCGTCTGGCGGCACTCGGGGCCGGCGCGTTTCTCGCGGTGACGCGCACGCGCGCCGCAGGCGCCGGGATCGTGCATCTGCGCTACGCCCCGCGCCAGGCCCTGCGCCCGCCGGTGGCCCTGGTCGGCAAGGGGATCTGCTTTGACACAGGCGGCGTCAACCTAAAACCGGCGCGCCATATGTACGGAATGCATGAGGATATGCAAGGAAGCGCCGTGGCCCTGGGCACACTGCTCGCGCTTACGCAAACAAAGGCGCCCTTCCAGATCGACTGCTACCTGGCCATTGCCGAGAACGCCATAGGCCCGTTGAGCTACCGCCCCAATGAAGTCGTGCGTGCCGTCGACGGCACGACCATAGAGGTCGTGCACACCGATGCCGAAGGGCGCATGGTACTAGCCGACACCCTGGCGCTCGCGGCACGCGCGCGCCCAGGCCTCATCATCGATTACGCGACCCTCACCGGCGCCTGCGTGTACGCCCTCGGGACGCGCATGGCGGGGGCGTTCACCAACCGCCCGGGACTTTACCTGCGCCTCATCGAAGCCGGGCGCGCGAGTGGCGAACGGGTATGGCCGTTTCCGCTCGCAGACGACTATACCGCCGACCTCAAAAGCGATATCGCCGATATTAAACAATGCACCCTCGAAGGTGAGGCCGATCACATCCTGGCGGCCCTATTCCTCAAACGGTTCATTGCCCACGACCCCACCTGGATCCATCTGGACCTTTCCGCCGGCCGACATAAGGGGGGGCTCGGCGCGATCCCCTCGGACACCACCGGCTTTGGCGTCGACTTTACCCTGGCCTTATTGGCCGATCCCGCCTTCGACTGGTAGCGGGTGGCACCATCCGGCGCACGCCTTAAAACCGCCGCGCGCCCCACACCCGCACTGGATTTTAGGGGGCGAGGGCGGTACTATGCGCCCTTTGATCGGACTGCCTGACGCCACAGGCGGCCGCGATCCTTAAAACCGTTAAGCGCCCCCACCCTAGGGGCGCTTTATATTTTGGGGGCGCGATGCCAACCGAACACTATCTCATGACAACCTACGGGCGACTCCCCGTCGCCTTCACGCATGGTGAAGGGGCGTGGCTCTGGGACGAGGCTGGCCGCCGCTATCTGGACGGACTCGCCGGCGTCGCCGTCAATGGCCTCGGTCATGCCCATCCGGCGATCGTCGAGGCGGTCTGCGCCCAGGCCCGGCGCGTCATCCATGTCTCCAATTGGTACGAGAACCGCGAGCAGGAGGCCCTCGGCGAGAGGCTTTGCGCGGTAGCGCGCATGGACCGGGCATTCTTCGCAAACTCCGGAGCCGAAGCCAACGAGGCGGCCTTGAAGCTCGCGCGCCTGCATGGACATCGCAAGGGGGTCGAAGCGCCGGCCGTGATCGTCATGGAGGGGAGTTTCCATGGACGCACCCTGGGAACCCTGAGTGCCTCGGGCAGCCGCAAGGTTCAGGCCGGTTTCGAACCCCTGGTGCCGGGCTTTCGGCGCGTACCGTTCAATGACCTGGAGGCCGTGCGCCAGGTGGGCACGCGCGATCAGACCGTGGTCGCGGTGCTCGTGGAACCAATCCTTGGGGAAGGCGGCATCCAGATCCCGGACGCGGGCTATCTGAAGGGCCTGCGCAAGATCTGCGACGAAGCGGGCTGGCTCCTCATACTAGACGAAATTCAGACGGGACTGTGCCGTAGCGGTACGTGGTTTGCCTGGCAACAGGAAGAGGCGCGCCCCGATGTCATGACCGTGGCCAAGGCTTTGGGTAACGGCCTGCCGATCGGCGCTTGCCTTGCGCAAGGCACGGCCGCCGAGCTCTTCCATCCCGGCCAGCACGGATCCACGTTCGGCGGCAATCCGCT
>JAKARW010000032.1:4796-23984 GCA_021819125.1 Pseudomonadota bacterium
GCCTTCGCCGCACATTCACGGGTCCCTGTGATCAACGCCCTGACCGACCGCTTCCACCCCTGCCAACTGCTGGCCGACATCCAGACCTATTTCGAGCATCGCGGCGACATTGCCGGGCGCACGGTGGCCTGGATCGGCGACGGCAACAACGTCTGCCAGTCGTGGATCAATGCCGCGCGCCAGTTCGGCTTCACCTTGCGCATCGCCACCCCGGCGGGATACCGGCCGGACGCGGCGATCCTGGGGGACGCCGCGGGGTCTGCGCATCTCGTCGAGACCCCGGAAGAGGCCGCGCGCGGCGCCGATCTGGTGGTAACCGACACCTGGGCTAGCATGGGTCAGGAATCGGAAAAGGAAGTGCGCGCGCGCGCCTTCCAAGGGTACTGCGTCACGACGCACCTCATGGACATGGCTGCGGCGGATGCGATCTTTATGCACTGTCTGCCCGCCTACCGCGGCGTCGAGGTCACGGGCGAGGTCATAGATGGGCCGCGCAGCGTGGTCTGGGACGAGGCGGAAAACCGCCTCCACGCCCAAAAGGCGCTGCTCGAATTCCTGCTCGCTTGAAGGCCGCCCTAGTTGTGGTAATCGAATAACAATCGGGGATAGGGCGCGCAGCGTCGGCAGAGAAAGCGGATCTGCCCGAAAAACAAGCGCGCCTGCCCCCATACCTCTTGCGCGATGGCGCTGTCGAAATGGCGCCCCGTCGGGTTGGCGGCCGCCGGATCGATGTGGTAGTAGTGGACGATAAGCGGTTTACCATAGAACCGCATGCGCGCCTCGAAGGTCTGAAGCTTGGGCAAGGGCGTGGTCTGCTGGAAGGCGATCAAAAGCACCTTCGACTCGATCCTTCGCAAAAGGGCCACCTTAGCCGACACCCCCCCGTCACACACGACCGTGCCCGAGACGTCGTGAGGATCGGCGGCGCTCGCCTCGAGCGACTGCAGCGCGCCCGCGTGCCCCCAACCGAATGTGATGATCTTGCGCCCCGGGGCACTCAGGTATTCGATGGCGGCCCGCTCCCTGGCAGCCCGGCGCCCATGCCCGCGCCGGTTCGCAGGCCCCAAAGCCAGGGTCAGTACCCGATAGCCCTGCGCCCCGACGCGATCGGCCCAGGCGAGCGTGCGCGGGCCAAGGCCTACCCGGCCGGGCAACAACAAGAGTCCGATACGCGCCGACGGCGGGCCCGTGCGGTAGACCTCGAAGCGATGGCCGCCCTTGGTCGCAAGCTGCACAAACTCTCCGGAAAACGCCCGGCAAGATAAATCGGGAAGCTTATGGGCCCATCCTGAGGCACAGGTCAGGATCAGCACCAGGCCCGCCGCTATTCCACGCCACATCCTCACACCTCGGTTACGCCCGGCCCTGCTACGCGCCACGCCGCCCGGCATTATGCTGACTTCGCCTATCGACCTCAAGCCGCCGATCTTAGTGCCTGCGCGCACCGGAAGCCTACCCGATTCATGGTCGGCGCCGCAGGCAGAGACGATGAACGGAGCTACGCACGCGTCATGCGGACACGCCGGCCGACCGCGGGAAACTTGGCGAAACGCAGTGTATACTGCCGACATGGCGATTCCCTACATCTTTACCATGCAGCGGGTGACGAAGGTCGTCCCGCCGTCGCGCGAAATCCTGAAAAACATCTCATTGTCATTCTATCCCGGCGCCAAGATCGGTGTGCTCGGATTAAACGGTTCCGGAAAATCGACACTCCTGCGGATCATGGCGGGCGTGGACCGCGACTTCGACGGCGAGGCGCAGCCGGCGGCGCGCACGCGCGTAGGCTACCTCCCGCAGGAGCCGGTACTCGATCCGACCAAGGATGTCCGCGGGAACATCGAAGAAGGGGTGGCGGCGACCAAGGCCCTGCTCGAGCGCTTCAATGCCATAAGCCTCAGATTCGGCGAACCGCTGTCCGATGAACAGATGAATGCCTTGATCGAAGAGCAGGCCCAGGTCCAAAGCGAGATCGACGCCGCCGGCGCCTGGGACTTGGACCGCAAACTGGAGATCGCCGCCGAGGCCTTGCGCCTGCCGCCCTTCGACGCCGACGTCACGGTGCTGTCCGGGGGCGAGCGTCGCCGGGTCGCGCTCTGCCGGCTGTTGCTGTCGGAACCGGACATGCTGTTGCTCGATGAGCCCACCAACCATCTGGATGCCGAATCGGTCGCCTGGCTCGAACGCTTCCTCAAGGATTACAAAGGGACGGTGGTGGCGGTAACCCACGACCGCTACTTCCTCGACAACGTCGCCGGATGGATCCTGGAACTCGACCGGGGTCAGGGCATCCCCTGGGAAGGCAATTACTCCTCGTGGCTCGAGCAAAAGGAAAAGCGGCTTGCGATCGAAGAGAAACAGGAATCCGCGCGCCAACGCACCATAAAGCGCGAACTCGAATGGGTGCGCACCGCGCCCAAGGGCCGGCACGCCAAGAGCCGCGCACGGCTTGCCGCTTATGAAACCCTCGTGGCGCAGGATGTCGAGCAGCGTAACGAGACCCAGGATCTGTTCATACCGCCGGGCCCGCGGCTTGGGGATCTGGTGGTGGAGGCCTCGGATCTCACGAAAAGCTTCGGCGACCGCGTGCTCATGGAGCATGTGAACTTCAAGTTGCCGCCCGGGGGGATCGTCGGGGTCATAGGGCCAAATGGCGCTGGCAAGACCACGCTGTTTCGCATGATCGTAGGCGAGGAGCACCCGGACGGGGGATCGCTACGCGTGGGACCGTCGGTGGTCCCGGCCTATGTCAGTCAGGACCGCGACACTTTGGACGGCCATAAGAGCGTGTGGGCCGAGATCTCGGGCGGGTCGGACATGATTTTGCTGGGCCGCCGCGAGGTATCCTCGCGCGCCTATGCCGGGCGCTTCAATTTCCGGGGCGCCGATCAACAAAAACTCGTAAAGGATCTGTCCGGGGGCGAACGCAACCGCGTCCATCTCGCGAAACTGCTAAGAAGCGGCGGCAATCTTCTGCTGCTAGACGAGCCGACCAATGATCTGGACGTCGACACACTGCGCGCCCTCGAAGAGGCGCTGCTCGAATTCGGCGGCTGCGCCATCGTCATCTCCCACGACCGGTGGTTCCTGGACCGCGTCGCAACCCACATCCTGGCCTTTGAAGGCGACAGCCGCGTCGTGTGGTTCGAGGGCAACTATGCCGACTACGAGGCCGACCGCAAACGCCGCCTGGGAGTGGAAGCCGACCGGCCTACGCGCATAAAGTACAAGCGTCTGGCCTGAGGGCGTGCGCGGCTTGGAAAAACGTTCCGATGGACCTTTGCCCGGGCCACGGCAGGATACGGCAATGGCGCGCGGCCTATTGTGGTCCACGGTGAAAAAGCTCGCCCCCTACCTCTGGGAATACCGCCTGCGCGTGGCCTTGGCGCTGACCTCGCTGATCGTGGCTAAGGCCGCCGGGGTCGCAGTCCCCCTGCTCCTTAAAGACATCGTCAACCGCCTCGACGTCCATGGATCGGTGCTTATCGTGCCGGTGGCGCTCATCGCCGCCTATGGCGCGTTGCGATTCGCCAATGCGCTTTTTGGGGAACTACGCGACCTTGTGTTCGCGCGCGTGAAACAGCGCGCCGTGCGCCGCGCCGCGACGGCCGTATTCCGTCATCTCCATGCCCTGCCCTTGAGCTTTCACCTTGACCGCCAGACCGGGGCGGTGGCGCGCGACATAGAGCGCGGGAGCCGCGGGATTGCGCTGCTGCTCAATATCCTGCTGTTTCACATCATCCCGACCATAGTCGAGATCGCGCTTGTCGCCGGCATCCTCATCGCCAAGTTCCGCTTGGCGTTTGCGGCCATCACGTTTGCGACGCTTGCGGTCTATGCCGGCTTTACGCTGTTTGTGACCGAATGGCGGACGGTCTTTCGGCGATCCATGAACGAGATGGACTCACGCGCCAATAACCATGCGGTCGACAGCCTCTTGAACTACGAGACCGTGAAATTCTTCGGAAACGAGGACTATGAATCGGGCCGTTACGATGCCCACCTCGCGCAATGGGAGGATGCCGCGGTACGCAGTCAATCGTCGCTTGCACTGCTCAACACCGGCCAATCCGCCATCGTCGCGCTTGGGATCGGCAGCCTCATGCTGCTTGCCGCGCGCGGCGTCGCCGACCACCGGATGAACATCGGCGACCTCATCCTCATCAATGCGTTTTTGATACAGCTATTCATGCCGCTGCATTTTTTGGGGGCCGTCTACCGGGAGATCAAACATTCTCTCGCGGACATGGAGCGTATGTTTGCCATACTCGACGTGCGGTCCACGATCACCGATGCTCCAGGGGCCCCCGATCTTACGGTTTCATGCGGCGAGGTGCGGTTCGAGCACTTATCTTTTTCCTACGGTGGACAGCCGCTTTTGGATGACGTCGACTTTGTGGTGGCGCCACGTTCGACCACGGCGGTCGTGGGGCCGAGCGGGTCCGGGAAATCGACGATCATAAGACTTCTTGCGCGTCTCTACGATCCGGAAGTCGGCTGCATCCGCATCGATGGACAGGACATCCGCGCGGTGACGCAAAAAAGTCTGCGGCAGGCCATAGGCGTCGTGCCGCAAGATCCGGTGCTGTTCAATGATAGCCTTTATGTCAACATCGCCTACGGGCGACCGGGGGCGGACATGGAGGAGGTGCAGGCAGCCGCCGCGCTTTCGCACCTCGATGGCTTCATCACCGCCCTGCCGCAGGGTTATGACACGCGCGTGGGTGAGCGCGGCCTAAAGCTCTCGGGCGGCGAGAAGCAGCGCGTGGCGATCGCCCGGACCCTGCTTAGGAAACCGCAGATCCTGCTCTTTGACGAGGCGACATCGGCGCTTGATGCGGCGTCCGAACGTGCCGTGCAAGAGGGCCTGGCGCTGCTCGCCCAGCAACGGACGACAATCGTCGTCGCGCATAGGCTTGCCACCATACAACACGCCGACCAGATCCTGGTGATGCGCGGTGGGCGGATCGTGGAGCGCGGACGTCACCGCGAGTTGATTGCCCAAGGGGGTCTCTACGCGCAACTTTGGGCGCTGCAGCAAGACCGGCCGGCCCCGGCGAACTCTTTGCCATCGGCCCTTCCGGGCCTCGCGGGCGGGGATGATGGGCTGCTACAGGCCCTGGGCCAATAACAGCCCGGCAAGCAGGATGGCGACCGACAGCAGGCCTATGGCGCGCCCGACGATACGCGTTGCGCGAGACCTCTGGGCGCGGGGCCCCAGTATGGCGTCATGCCACACGGTCAGCATCAACACCAGCGCCACGAGACCCGCCTTGACAGCGAGCGTGACCCCGAAGGCGCTCACCCAAAAGCGCGCCCGGATAATGGTCCGCGGGCCGATACCCTGCACCAAAAGCAGCAAGGGGCCAGTCACGATCAGCGTGCCGAGCGCCCCATAGGCGACCGGCCGGAACGCACGCCCCAAGGCATCGGGGATGCCAGCCGAGGGCTTGGCGCGCGCAGCCGGCACGACCGCGAATATGAAAAACAAGACGCCGCCCACCCAAGTCGTGGCGGCCAGCAGATGGAGCGCCATGAGCATAAGGAACACGGTCTCACGCACGCGCGCGCTCCAGAAGGTACTCACGCAGCACCACGGCGTTATTGTGGGTTTCATCGTGGGCGCCGTACACGAGCGTGACGGGGCCCGCGCGCACCGCCGCCATGAGCGCCTCGGTGGCCTCGGGATGGGCGTGCAATTGCGCGAGATAACGGCGACGGAACTTTGCAAAACGGTCCGGCTCGTGTCCGAACCACTGACGCAAAGCCGTGTCCGGGGCCGCCTCCTTCGCCCATCCCGCAAGCCCCGCGGCATCCTTCGTAAGCCCGCGCGGCCAGATGCGATCGACGAGCCAACGCGCCCCCTCGTCGGGCGCAGGCGGTGCGTACACGCGCCGGATGGTGATCGCCGGCAAGTGCCCGCGCTTCACGCCGCCTGCTGCGCGATCTTCAGGGCGTCGCCCAGGGATTGGAGCCCCACGGCGGCAAGCTTGCCATTGACGATGAGCGCCGGCACGGTACGTACCCGCAGGTTCGCGACCAGCGCCCGGCCGGCGGGCTCGGCGATGTCGAGGACTTGATAATCGATCGGCACCCGGCGCGCCACCTCGCTCCACACTTGCTCGGCCTGCGGACACACCGGACACCATTTCGATACCAACAATCGCACTTCCATGATCCACCTCCGGACTACCTTTTTTGTCCACTGTACGGACTGTGACCTTTACGGCTCCTTGACCGCCATCAAGGATGACACGGCCACGGGCGTAGGGTAATGATACCATTTTGCGACGAACGCCCAGGGGGATCCCATGAATGCCCGGCTCATCGATGGGTTTACGCGCCACCACCGCACACTCGACCGCGCCTTTGAATACGCGCGGCGCGCAACCGAGGCGAAGGACTTCGTGCGGGCACGCGCGACGTTTCAGGAATTCCGCGATGCCATCGAACGCCACATGGGGGCCGAGGAGACATGGCTCTTTCCGGCCTACGAGGCGCGCCATGGCAACGACAACGCACTCACCTCCATCCTTCGCAAGGGACACCGCGACCTGCGCGGGTTTTTCGAGGAGATCGCCGAGGCCTTAAGTCAAGGCGACGGCGAGGAGGGTGTAGCGCTCATCGACACAGTAGGCCAGATTCTCCACCATCACGACGAGAAGGAGGAGCAGGAGTTCTATCCGGCTGTCGCCGCGCTTGTGGATGACCCCACGCCGGCGCTCACGGCCCTTAAAGCCTAACACCCCGGCGGGCGGCCATGGCGCGCCCCAGGGCGGCGATCTCCGATGCCTCAAGCACCGCGCGGGCGCGCGGCAGCAGGACGGTATTTTCGGCAGCCATATGGGCGCGCATAAGACTGACGTAGGGCTCGATCGGCAGATCGGCGGGAACCATCGGCAGCGCGCGCAGCAGCGGCTCGAGCGGGGCGTAGGCCTGCTCCAAGGCGCGGTGTTCGCTCATGAGGCGCGCGACGACTGCGGACCACGCGGAATCCGCGTGGCGCTGAAGGAGCGGCGCCAGATCGCGCTCCTCGTCTTCGTGATGCCAGCGGCCGGCCTGCGCGAAATAATGATGCACGCGCCCGGCCGCCGCCTGTGCCTCACGATCCCCGCCGTGGATGCGCACATGGGCGGCAAGACGCACGAGCGTCGCGCAGTGGCCCTCGATGCGCTCGTGGCAGGCGTGCAGCAACCCCAAAGGGTCATCGAAACCCGGCGCGCCACGTTCACCCTTCTCGCTGATCCGCACGCTTCACCTCCACTCTTAAGGGGCGGCCTGATCAGAAAATCCGCCGACCGCCCTGCCCTCAGGGCTCGGCGCAACGCATGCACTGCACATCGTAGCGATCAAGCCACGCGCGCAAGGCCTCCATCGCCTTAGGCCCGGTCACGAGATCCGTGAACGCCTCGGCCGGCACGACCGGCCGCACCTTGGCAAGCCAGGCATCGGTATAAGGGCCGATATTCACGAGATGCGGGGTCTCGAGGACCGCGGTATTGACCGCCTCGACGATCCCTTCGAATGGACAGGGTACGCCGCCGGCCCATTTGCCGCTTTCCAAAGTCGCCACGTGGCGCCCCTTGTTCAGATGGGTACCGACCTTCTTGATACGAATCTTCTGCACGCGCCCGGCCATGGTCTGAGCGGCATCGGTGATTCCGAGCACGATGAGCCCGCCATCATCGGGGCGCGCCCACACATAGTCGAGATCGTAAAACAGATCATCCGGCAGCTCACACCCGCGGTATTCCGTCATGCCGTTACACCCCTTAGTCGCAGTCTAAATATCAAACGGCGCCGATGGCCTTGACCGCCATCAAGACCCCCTACCAGGCCCCGCCTGATCCCGCCAGCGGACAAGTCGCGCGCGATCGACAATATGGATGTCGTTGCCGGCAACCGAGATGAGCCCGAGATCCCGCAGGGTCGCAAGCACGCGCGAAAAGGTTTCGGGCTTGACCCCGAGCCGCGAGGCCACGACATTCTTGTGGACCTGAATATGGACATCAGCGGCCTTTGCGTCGGCTGGACATTGCATAAGCAGATAGCCCGCCACGCGCTGCCCGGCGGTCTCGAGCGTCAGCGCCTGAACGTCATTGATGAGCTGGTGCAGGCGCATGCTGATGCCAGCGAGCATGCGCAGCGCGATCTCGCCGTTGGCCTTCAGGATGCGCACGAAGTCGTTGGTCGGTATCTCCACGAGCGTCGCGTCGGAAAGAGCGGCGGCATACACCGGGTAGTGGCCGCCGAGAAACACCACGGCCTCGCCAAAGGTCTGGCCGGCCATGAGGATCTCGATCACCTTCTCGTCGCCCTGTGGCGACAAGCGGTAGAGCCGCACGGACCCTTCCACGACGAAATAGAAGGCGTCGGCTCGGTCGCCCTCGGCAAACAGTATCTCGTGGGCCTTGAGCTGCCGGCGCTTGGCATGGGCCAGTAAGCGCTCGAGTTCCTCCGGGAACAGCCCGGAAAAGAGCGGCGCCTTGTGAACCGCCTTCAGGTCCTGATCCATCCCCTCCTCCTCCTGTTAGAATAGATGCGGTTCGCGTCATGCGCCTTTAGGAAACCGCGTGCAGCTTTTTGAACCTGCCGACAACCGTGAGCTATTACCCATCGCCTATTTCCATGCCCTGGCGCGTCTGGGCGCGGAAGGATTGGTCCTCATCGAGCCCGCCCACCCGTTCGTGAGCCTGGGGGCGTTCGACGACGCCGCCACCACCGTCGATCGGGGCTATTGCCAGGAGCACGGCATCCCGGTCATGCGCCGCGAGACGGGCGGCGGCATGGTGCTCCTCGGCCCCGGCCAGATCTTCTACACCCTGGTCCTGAAACGGCCCCACGCCCTGGTGCCAAGCCGCGTCGATGAGGCCTATCGCCACCTGTCACAGGCCCCGATCGCGGTCTACCGCCATTTCGGCGTCACCGCGCGACTGCGCCCCGTCAATGATATTGTCACACAAGACGGGCGCAAGATCGGCGGGCAGGGGGCGGGGGATATTAATGGCCATTTCTGCTTTGTGGGCAGCATCCTCGTCGATTTCGACACAAGCCTCATGCAGCGCATCGTACACCTCCCGGATGAAGGTCTGCGCCCGGCACTAAAGGCGGCCCTCGACGAGGGGCTCACCTCCCTTTACGCCGAGACCGGATTGCGGCCACCGGCTGTGGCGGTGAAATCCGCCCTTGCCGCGGCGTTCGCGCCTCTCGTGGGCGGTCTTACGCCGCAACCGGTACCCTCGTGCCTGATGATCAAGGCCCGCGAGGTGGCCCGTGAACTGAGCTCCGCCGATGTCGTGGATGGCGAGGAAACACACCCGCGGCCGCTTTTCAAAATCCGCGAGGGTCTGTATCTCTGCCAGCGCGCAATCGCCGTGCCGGGCGGGCGGATCGTGGTATCGCTCACCATCCACGATCGCCGCATAGAGGCGGCGCGGCTTTATAGCGCGCGCGGTGGGGAGGCAGACCTCGACCTCTCGGCGCTCATCGGCCAGCCATTCGATCGCGAGGCCCTGGCCCTGGCCCTGCCCGACATTTCCACGCTCGGCATCAGCCGCGAACACTTCATCGCCGCGTTGATAGCGCCTAGCCGCTAGCCCACGAAACGCCGGGCGTTGCGGAAGATCTCAAACCACGGACCATAGTGACCCCAATCCGGCGGATGCCAGGAGCAGGCCACCGTGCGCACGACACGTTCCGGATGCGGCATGAGCGCGGTAAAGCGCCCATCGGGGGTGGTGAGACCGGTAATGCCACCGGTCGAGCCGTTGGGGTTGCGCGGGTAGACCTCGGTCGGGCGCCCATAATGGTCCACGTAACGCGCCGCCACGAGCCGATCATGCGCCAGCCGGGCATGGGTCTCTTGCGTCACCACCACGCGCCCCTCGCCATGGGCGACCGGCACCGGTAGGCGCGCGCCGGCCATGCCCGCGAGTAGTACCGATGGATTGTCCGGGATCTCCACCAACACCGTGCGCCCCTCGAACTGCTCCGAACGATTGCGCTCAAACCGCGGCCACGCATCGGCCCCCGGTATCAGCTGGCGTAGATGGGCCATCATCTGGGCGCCGTTGCATACCCCCAGGGCAAAGGTCTCGGGGCGCTCGAAGAACGCCGTAAACTGCGCGCGCAGCGGCTCGTGGAATAAGATCGATTTGGCCCACCCTCCCCCCGCCCCAAGGACATCGCCGAACGAGAAACCGCCGCATGCGGCAAAGCCTTTGAAGCCGGCCAGGTCCTCGCGGCCGGCCAATAGATCGCTCATCGTCACATCCACGGCCTCGAAACCCGCGGCCATGAAGCCCGCGGCCATCTCGCGTTGTCCGTTCACCCCCTGCTCGCGCAGGATGGCGACGCGCGGTCGGGTCGAGAGCAGATGCGGCGCGAGCGGGCTTGCGACATCGAAGGGCACATGCGCATGCAGTCCAGGATCGGCCGGATCGCCGAGCAGGGCGTAGGATTCGGCGGCGCTTCGCGGCTCATCGCGCAAGGCCTGCATGCGAAACGATGTCTCCGCCCACAGGCGCTCATAGGCCATGCGGTCGCCCTCGAGGAGCACGCGTCCGCAGTAGCGTACGATAATATCGCGGCCCGGACGCACGGTCCCTATGCGCTTCGTATAGCGCAGCAGGCCTTTCTTCTTCAGGGCCCCGAGGATGCCATCGCGCGAGGCGCTCGGCACCTGCAAGACCGCCCCCAGTTCCTCGTTGAACAAGGCCGCGACGGGGTCCAGGCCAAGACCCGTGAGATCGATATCGAGCCCGCACTTACCGGCGAACGCCATCTCGCACAGGGTGACGAACAGGCCGCCATCGGAGCGGTCGTGATAACTAAACAGCAGACCGAGTTCATTTAAGACCTGCACGACCCCGAAAAACAGCTTCAAGAGCCGGGGATCATCCACGTCCGGAGGGCGTCCACCCTCGACCCCATAGACCTGCGCCAAGGCCGAGCCGCCGAGCCGGTCCCGGCCATGGCCGAAGTCCACCAGCAGGAGATCGGTCTCGGTATCGCTCACGCACACCGGGGTCAAGGTCTTGCGTACGTCCATGACCGGAGCGAGCGCGGTCACCACCAGAGACACCGGGGCCTGGACCTCGCGCGACTGGCCTGCCATGGTCCACTGGGCACGCATCGAAAGCGAGTCCTTACCCACAGGTATCGCGATACCAAGCGCCGGACACAGCTGCAAACCGACCGCCTCGACCGCCCGGTAGAGCGCGGCGTCCTCGCCCTCGCCCCCGGCATTGGCCATCCAGTTGGCCGATAGTTTGACGTCGGGCAGGCGCCTAATACGCGCCGCCGCGAGATTCGTGAGCGCTTCGCCGATTGCCATGCGCGCCGAGGCCGCGGCGTCGATGACCGCAATCGGTGCGCGTTCGCCCAGGGCCAGGGCCTCGCCTGTGATATCGTCATAACCGGTCGCCGTCACACCGACATCGGCCACCGGCACCTGCCAAGGACCCACGGTCTGGTCGCGGCACACAAGACCGGAAATACTGCGATCGCCGATCGTCACCAGAAACTCCTTGCTCGCCACCCCTGGCAGCGTAAGGACACGCGCGACCGCGTCATGGATATCAAGCGTACGCGTGGGAAGTGTGCGCACCGGGCGGCGGACCGATCGCGCCTGACGATGCATGCGCGGCGGATCGCGGAGAAACAACGCAAGCGGCAGATCGACCGGATAAGGCGCGTGACGATCGGCAAAATAGGCATCGCGCACCGTAAGCCTCGGCTCCTCGGTGACGCGCCCGACAACCGCCACCGGGCAACGCTCGCGCTCGCATAGCGCCATGAAGCCCGCCCATGCCTCCTCGCGGATCGCGAGCACATAGCGTTCCTGGGCCTCATTGCACCAGATCTGCATGGGTGACATCTGGAGCTGGCCGTTGGGGATGGCGCGCAGGTCGATATCGGCACCGCGGCCTGCGCCATGAACGAGTTCCGGCAGCGCGTTTGACAGCCCCCCGGCACCGACGTCATGTATGGAAAGGATGGGGGTATCGGCGCCCAGCGCTATGCACGCCTCTATGACCTCCTGGGCGCGCCTTTGCATCTCGGCGTTGGCGCGCTGTACGGACGCGAAATCCAGCTCCTGTCTTGCACCATCCGCCGTCGCACTCGAGGCCGCGCCACCACCGAGACCGATCAAAAGCGCAGGCCCTCCGAGAACCAAAAGCGGGGTCCCGGGCGGCAGGTCGCGTTTGGTGACATGGGCCGGACGCACCGATCCCACACCACCGGCGAGCATAATGGGCTTGCGGTAGCCATAAATCGCCCCCCCGGTCTCGATCTCGAAGGACCGGAAATACCCGAGGATGGCCGGGCGGCCGAATTCGTTATTGAAGGCCGCCGCGCCCACTGGCGCTTCCAGCATGATGTCAAGGGCGCTCGCCAGCTGCGGCGGCGCGCCGCGATCCACCTCCCAAGGCCGCAGGGCATCGGGCAGGCGCAAGTCGGCCACCGAATAGCCCACGAGGCCGGCCTTGGGATGACCGCCAAGACCCGTTGCCCCCTCGTCGCGAATCTCGCCTCCGGCCCCGGTCGCGGCCCCTGGGTGGGGCGAGATCGCCGTCGGATGATTGTGGGTCTCGACCTTGAGCAGGATGGGGACCGGCTCCCGGCTCACCGTGTAGCTCCGTGTCCGCCCATCGACGAATAGACGCGACCCCACGGCCGCACCCTCGACGATGGCGGCATTATCGGCATAGGCGCTTAGCAGCCCATCGGGGCTTGCCTTGGCGGTCTCACGGATCATCGCAAACAAAGTGTGCTCGCAGGACTGTCCATCGATGGTGAAGTCCGCGTTAAAGATCTTGTGCCGACAGTGCTCGGAGTTTGCCTGGGCAAACATCATAAGCTCGGTATCGGTGGGATTGCGGCCAAGTTGCGTGAATGCCGCCACGAGATAACGTCGCTCCTCCTCGGAAAGCGCAAGGCCCAGGGCCTGGTCGGCGCGCACGAGGGCGTCACTCCCCGCGCCCAGGATATCGATCACGGATCCTGGGGCCGGTGTGGTACTCAACCACAAGCAGGCGCCGTCGTCGGGGTCGGCCAACACCGTCTCGGTCATGCGGTCGTGGAGGAGTGATACGATCCGGTCGCACTCGTCGACCGTCAATACCCGCTCGGATGCCAGCTGCCAGACGACCCCGCGCTCGAGGCGCATCACCGCATCGAGCCCACACCGCCGCGCGATATCGGTGGCCTTGCTCGACCACTCCGAAATCGTGCCAAGCCGCGGGACCACCAGAAAGGCGTGCGCGTCGGGAATGATCGGCGGCGGCGTACCGTAGTCAAGGAGCGCGGCAAGCACCGCCTCCTCGTCGGCCGACAGCGCGCGAGCAAGACTCGCAAAGTGCCGATAGCGCGCCGCTAATCCGGTCACCGGCGCGACCTGTGCCAGGCGCCGCAATAACCGCTCGGCGCGAAACGCGGCCACCGCCCCCGGACCATCAAACCTTATGGTGAGATTTCCCATGCACGCCCGCTTCGCGCCACTGAATTATCCTGGATTCCCGTCTGCGGGCTCGCATCGTTTAAGCCCGCCCCGCCGCCAGAATCAGTCGGCGGGCAATTGCGCAGGCGCGGGCGTAAGCGCGCCGCCCGGTGGATGCGCCTCGCGCCCGCTACCCGGCGCCCGCCTTGTCGCGGTGTCAGGCAGCGCGCTGCCGTGGGTTGTGTAGCGACTATGGTTCGTCGGGCTAGACAGGCCGGCCGGGATCTTCAAGGGAGGCAGCGGTGGGGGCACCACATAGGCCGGCACATGGCATCCGCCCCCCGCGGATGCGCATCCGGAAAGACCTGCGCCCACTAAAATGACCACCCCCAACCATCCATACCTCATAGCTTGATCCCCGCCTGCTGTAAAGCTTCTCGGACCGCCGCCCGCCTGTGCTCGGACAACGGCGTCAGCGGCAGCCGCAGACGCGGACCGATAAGGCCCATCGCATGCAGCGCCCATTTCACCGGAATCGGGTTCGACTCCACAAATAAGGCCTGATGGAGTCCCGCAAGGGCCTCATCTTGGCGTCGCGCACCCTCAAGATCGCCGGCGAAGATCGCGTCCCAGATCTCTCTCATGGCACGCGGCGCGACATTCGCTGTCACCGAGATCACCCCCTGGGCCCCCAGGCACCCCAATGCGACGCCGGTGGCATCATCGCCGCCGTAAAGGGCGAAATCCGGCGGGCAGCCCGCGCGGATGGCGCGCGCGCGGTCGAGATTGCCAGTGGCCTCCTTGATGCCGACGATCCCGGGCACCGCGGCCAGTCGCATCACGGTCTCGGGTAACAGATCACAGGCCGTACGGCTCGGTACGTTATACAAAATCACCGGGAGATCGATGGCGCGCGCGATCGCATCGAAATGCTGAAAGAGCCCTTCCTGGGTCGGCTTATTGTAGTAGGGGGTCACCACCAGGCACGCCGTGGCGCCCGCCTTGCCCGCCGCGCGGCTGAGCGTGACCGCCTCGGAGGTCGCGTTGGCGCCGGTGCCGGCGATAACCGGGATCCGACCGGATACCCTACGCACCACATGGGCGATGACCGCCACATGCTCGTCGACATCCAGGGTCGAGGCCTCGCCGGTGGTGCCGACCGCCACGATGCCGTGGGTCCCGGCCTCGAGATGAAAATCAAGGAGCCGATCAAGGGCCGCAAAATCGACCGCGCCATCATCGCGCATGGGCGTCACGATGGCGACAAGACTACCGCGCAACATAAATCCGACCCGATGTAAAAGCGCGATACTACTTCCCCTACCGTTGGCAAGCAAGGGAGCGCGCAAACCGCCCTCGCCGCCGCGTGCGCGACCGCCGTCTACCGGGCCAGGACCTTCTGCACTACGATGCGCAGCTCCTCATTGCGATAGGGCTTCGAGATGGCTTCGCAAAATCCATAATGCCGGTAATTGGCCATGATCGGATCGTTCGAGTAACCGCTCGAAACAATGACCCGGGCCTTGGGGTCGAACTCGAGGAGCTTGCGCACGGCCCCCCCCCGCAAAGGACCCTGCCGTTACGAACGACTTGGGCCTATCGCGAACCCCGTCTTTCGTCAGTATTGTGGGCGATGGCAAGATACTGAATACTATCGGCGGTACCGACCGTAGGGCTTGCAATGGGCTTGCGGGTGGCCGCTCGCCGCCGCCCGCGCCGCGCATAGGGAGGCCGCCGACGTCGGCCTTGCCACCGGGCCGGGCCGGTCCGGCCCCTTGAGAACAATCATCGGAGAGTGGACGCGAAATGAGCAAAATCGAAGCCGGCGGACGTATTCCCGATCTCGTGGTGCAAGCGACGGATGATCAAGGCTTTCGGCTGTCGGAACTGCGTGGCCGTAACGTAGTCTTGTACTTCTACCCGAAGGATAACACCCCCGGCTGTACGACCGAGGGGCAGGATTTCCGTGATCACTACGAGGAGTTTGAAGCCCTGAACGCGGTCATCCTGGGCGTATCGCGCGATGACATAAAATCCCATGAATCCTTCAAGGTAAAGCAATGTTTTCCGTTCGATCTCATTGCCGACACCGACGAGGAGCTGTGCCAGGCGTTCGATGTGATCAAGGAAAAGAACCTTTACGGTAAAAAAACCATGGGCATTGAACGAAGCACATTTCTCATAGACGAGCAGGGAATCGTGCGCCGGGAATATCGCAAGGTCAAAGTCGATGGTCATGTGCTCGCGGTATTGCGGGATCTGCGCGAGATCGTCAAACGCTAATGGCGGAATATCGGAAACTATTCGTGCTCGACGCCAGTGTGCTGATGCACGACCCGGCGGCCTTGTATCGATTCGAGGAACACGACGTTTACGTCCCGATCGCGGTACTCGAGGAGCTGGATACCCATAAGCAAGGTGGCTCGGAGACCGCCCGCAACGCGCGTCAGGCTAGCCGCTTTCTCGATGACATCCTGGCGATGGCGCCTGGTGATCTGGCCGCGGGAGCGCCGCTGCCGCATGCTAAAGGCGCAAGTGGCGGACGGCTTTTCATCCCGCTTGGAACGGCGCCTCGTGACCGCGCCGCAGCGGGCTTATCCGGGGTCGGCGGCGAATTGCTGACCATCACGCGCTTACTCGCCGATGACCATCCAGGCCGCGAGGCGGTGCTTGTCAGCAAAGACATCAATCTGCGCATCAAGGCGCGCGCCCTGGGCCTTAAAGCCGAGGACTATACGAGCGAGCAGGTCCTAGACGATGTCGACCTCTTGTACCGCGGGATCGGGGCGCTGCACCTGACACCCGCGGACGTGGTCGAACCGCTGGCAGAACGTGAGTCGGGACGTTTAGCCTTCGAGGTCCGCGGGGGTGCCACCACGGCTTGGTTCGTGGGCCAGTTTCTGTCCGGGGGCGAGACGTCGCTTCCTGATACTATCGTGCGCGAAGTCTCCCCAGGGCGCGCACGCCTGGAGGCCGTGCTCGATTACACGAAAGAGGGGCGCGCGGTGTGGGGGGTGTGGGCACGCAATCGCGAACAGAACTTTGCCCTGAACCTGTTGATGGATCCGGATATCGACTTTGTGACGCTGCTCGGCCACGCCGGGACCGGCAAGACCCTGCTCACACTTGCCGCCGGTCTCGAACAAACGATAGAGCAACAGCGTTACACCGAGATCATCATGACCCGCGTCACGATCCCGGTAGGTGAGGATATCGGCTTTTTGCCTGGGACCGAGGAGGAGAAGATGAACCCATGGATGGGAGCCTTGGAAGACAATCTCGACATCCTAAACCAAGGCGAGGCCCATGGCCGAGGCCGATCGCAATGGGCGCGAGCGGCGGCCGGTGATCTGATCCGCGCACGCATTCGTGTAAAAAGCCTCAACTTCATGCGCGGCCGCACTTTCCTGCGCAAGTTCATCATCATCGACGAGGCGCAGAATCTCAGTGCCCGCCAGATGAAGACACTCATCACCCGCGCCGGGCCTGGCAGCAAGGTCGTCTGTCTCGGGAATATTGCCCAGATCGACAGCCCCTATCTGACCGAAACGACCTCCGGCCTTACCTATGTGGTGGATCGCTTCAAGGGCTGGGCGCACGGGGGCCATGTCACACTGGAACGGGGCGAACGGTCACGTCTCGCCGATCACGCGACGGCGACCTTGTAGCGGCGCGGTCGAGTCTTAAGCCGCCTTAGCCCAGATACCGTAACCAGAACCCGAGCGCGGCCAGCGTCGTCAACAGCACCGCGGGCGTCATGATGAGTCCCGCGCGCATATAGGTCCGCCACGAAATGGTCTGCCCCTTGCGCGCCAGCACATGCAACCAGAGCAGCGTGGCAAGGCTCCCGATGGGCGTGAACTTTGGTCCTATATCGCAGCCGATCACATTGGCATAGATCATCGCCTCGCGCGTGGCCGCCGGAATGGTACCGACATCGTGGATCGCAAGAGAGCCCACGAGCACAGTCGGCATATTGTTCATGATCGCCGACAGAAAAGCGGCCACAAAACCCGTCCCTATAGTCGCCGTCATAAGCCCGTGGGCGGCAAGCCCCTGAAGCAGTCGTGCAAGCCATGCCGTAAGCCCGGCATCGCGCAGACCATAGACGACGAGGTACATGCCAAGACTGAACAGGACGATCTGCCACGGGGCCTCGCGCAGCACGCGGCCGACGGGCACTACGGTCCCCCTTCCCGCCCGCCACACGCGCGCGGCCACCATCAATAAAATCAACGCCGCAAGCCCCGTGAGCAACGATACCGGGACATGCAGGCGCCCGGCCAGGAAATAGCTCGCGAGCAACAAGGCGAGCACAGGCCATGACAGGGCAAAGAGCAGCGGGTCCTTGATCGCCGTCACCGGATCCTCGAGCCGATTAAGGTCGTAGTCCCGTGGGATATCACGCCGAAAGTAAATCCAGAGCACGGCGAATGTCGCAAGGCCTGCCACCAGATCCACCGGCACCATGACCATGGCATAACGCCGAAACGGGATACCAAAGAAGTCGGCCGACACGATATTGACGAGATTGGAGATCACAAATGGCAGCGAGGTCGTGTCGGCGATAAAGCCGGTCCCCATCACGAAGGCGAGCGCCGCGACGGGAGAAAACCCGAGCGCCACCAGCATGGCCAACACGATGGGCGTCAATATGAGCGCCGCGCCGTCATTGGCAAAGAACGCCGCAACCAGGGCCCCCAGGAGAATGATGAGAGGAAAAAGCCGCCGGCCGTGTCCACCGCCGGCACGCGCCATGTGCAACGCCGCCCAATGGAAAAATCCGGCCTCATCCAATAAAAGCGAGATGATGATAAGCCCCACGAAGGTAAGCGTTGCGTTCCACACGATGCCCCAGACCGTGGGAATGTTCTGGAGGTGCACGACGCCAAGCGCGAGTGCCACGACCGCGCCTATCAGCGCGCCCCAGCCGATACCAAGTCCTTTGGGCTGCACGATCACCAAAAAGAGCGTGAACACAAAGACCGCTACCGCCAATACCATCTCTACCCCTCCCCGCGCGACCCGATCGGCCGCTTTTTTTAAAGCGTCTTTGCGGACCCCGCATCAGAAAGGTCGCCGCCCAGGATCCGCATGCGCTTCACGCATTCTTCACAAAAACACCCGTCCGCAACCTCGGTCTCGGGTCGCTTGGCGTAAACCATGTCCCTTATTGCGGATAACGGGCGTCGCAACGAGCCGGACCGACCTGCCGTAGCGCCTGAAGGCGCCGCGCGTCGTCGGCGCATACGGCGCCGCCCGGGGCCTTGCCCAAAGCGGTGATGACCGCCGCCACCCAGGGCGCGAGGTCTGGATGCCGCCGGTAATACACCCAGGTGCCGCGCTTGCGCGTCGCTACGAGCTCGCGTGCGCGTAACACCGCAAGCTGACGCGAGACCACCGTCTGCGGCAGATCCAGGGCCGCCGTGAGATCACACACACAAAGCTCCCCGCAGACCTCGAGGAGCATGAGGAGACGCCGCCGGATGGCGTGGCTCAACACGGAAAAAAGGTCATCCTCGGTCATCACGCGCCCATTATATTCCACATTCGATATATATGTTCAACCATATATATCGGCCGCAAAACGGACCGGCGGACCATACAACCTTGCAAGCGATCCGGATTTTGCTGTTTTGACCGGGGTCATGTGGCCGAGCTCTTTCTGGCCGTTGGTGGGGCGGCCTTCCACCATGCCCCCAGCACCGCCTTGAGCGCCGAAAGTTTTGCGCCTTCATGGCCTCTGG
>JAKARW010000033.1:0-14469 GCA_021819125.1 Pseudomonadota bacterium
CCTGGGGAGTCTATCGTAAGCCGTGGTGTCGGAAACGGTATCATGCAGAAGACGTCGAACCGGGAAGCCCTCTTCGTGAGGGGAGAAACCCCCGCTACCACCGCGTAAGCGGCTTTAAGCGGGGGGGTTCATGATTGGGAGGAAGCTACGATAGCGACCGCCTAGGCCCGACAGTCTGGATCGTGCCCTTGAGCCTGGGTTTTTTGGAAGGCAGCCTACACGACGCCCCGCCAGCGCATAAAGATTACCGGCAGGTGTTCGCGGAATTCGGCGTCGACAGGCTCATCTCCTGGATCAGGTTATTGAGCGGACAGCCCCTTTGTATGGTCTCGGCGTCCACGCCGCGCACACGCTGATCAAGGGGGCGCAACCGGGGCCTGATAGGAATTTTTCGGCTTCTTGAGGGATTGGAGTATCGTCTTTGCGAGCTGGTCCTGGATCACCTTATCTATGACTGCGAGCCCCAGGGCATGCTTGTTCGGAAAGTGGTGATACAAATAAGCCTAACGGTTGAGGTGTTGATGCCAGAGAAAGCGGCCCCGCTTTCTCCGCCGCAAATCGACGATTCCAACCCGACCCGGAAGAGCATTCTGCCCCTCGCATGCCGGGTTTTTCTTATCCGGACTGGATCGGCGCAACACCTCAAGCGTTCCCCCCAGCTGTAGCCACTTCAACGGCCACCCGTAGAGTTAAAACAGGATTCGACACACAGAGCGCGCTCTTGGTCGATCTATATGCTGTATAGGGCACCTCATATGACATGGGATGCCCGTAAAGGCCGGTTTATTGACAATCGGTTGCGATATATTTATGTTTTACAGAGCGGCTTAACGAAGATAAGAAGCTATTAAAAGCAGGTGGCAAAGACAAACCTTTTGATGGAAGCACCGCCCTACGAGGTCGAACAGGCCGTGAAACGCCTGGGCAAGAACCTGCGCACGGCGCGACTGCGGCGAAACATGACGATAGAGCAGGTCGCCGACAAAATCGGCACCGGCCCACGCGCGGTCATGGATGCCGAGAAGGGCAGACTCGGCACTGGTGTCGCGGTCTATTCCGCGCTGCTGTGGGCCTATGACCTCCTGCGACCTTTCACCGACCTGGCCGATCCGGCCCGCGACGACGAGGGGCTAGCGCTTGACCCACGGAGTGGCCGCGCGCGCGCTCGCTCCGGCGGAGGACTCGACAATGACTTTTAAGGTCGGGGCCACGGAGTGTTTTGTCTATATCATGCTGCCCGGAACGAGCACGTTCGTAACGGCGGGGCGCTTTGTGCTCGAACCAGACAGAGCCGGTGTTCCAGTCGGCCGCTTCGTTTACGGCAGAAGCTACCTTAGCAACCCGGACGCCGTGCCGATCGACCCGGTCGATCTCAAGCTGGCACCGGCCACCTACCAGACCATGGCACTCAGGGGTGTGTTCAGGGCGCTGCGTGATGCCGGACCGGATTACTGGGGGCGGCGCGTCATCGAAAAACATGCGGGCCTGCCAGCGCTCGGTGAGATTGACTACCTCCTCTACTCCCCCGATGACCGCGCCGGGGCGCTCGGATTTGGCGTTGGTCCGAAACCGCCGGCACCACAACGCAAGTTCAACAAGACGCTCGACCTTCGCAAACTGATTGGGCTCGCCGATGCGCTCATCGCCAACGGGGACCTACCGGGCATCCCTGAGGCGGAACAGGCCCAGGATTTGATGCTGATCGGCACCTCAATGGGCGGTGCGCGTCCCAAGGCCGTCGTCGAGGACGACGACGGGCTCTGGATCGCCAAATTCAATCGCCTTGATGACAAATGGAACCATGCGCGCGTCGAGCACTCCATGCTCGATCTGGCTAAGGCTTGTGGGCTCACCGTGTCGCAAAGCCGCGTCCAGACTATCGGCGATCGCGACGTGCTGCTCGTCAAGCGGTTCGATCGCGAGAAGGCTGATGCAGGCTATTTGCGTGCGCGGATGATCAGCGGCCTGACCATCCTGCGCACCGAAGACACCCCCCCGCACCGCGACCGGTGGTCCTACGTCCTGCTCGTAGAAGCGCTGCGCCGCATCAGCGGGCGGCCCAAAGAGGACGCAGCAGAACTCTTCCGCCGCATGGTCTTCAATGCGCTGATCTCGAACACCGACGATCATCCGCGCAATCATGCCGTGATCGCGAAGAACAAGGAGTGGAGGCTCTCCCCGGCCTATGACTTGACCCCATCGATGCCGATCAGCGTCGAACGTCGCGATCTCGCGATGACCTGCGGCGACTTCGGACACTATGGCAACGCCGCGAACATGCTCTCGCAATGTGCCCGCTTCCACCTCAAACGCGAGGAGGCGGAAGCGATCATCGACGCCATGGAAGAACAAGTGAAAGCGACTTGGTACGAGACCGCACGCCGTGAAGGCGTGTCCGAGCGGGACTGCGAAACCATCAGCACGGCGTTCGCCTATCCAGGGTTTAGGCTGCCCCTCGACGCAGGGACAAAGGCCTGAACAGGCAGACGGTCTTTTCGCCCGCGTCTGTTGAGAGGACTCGCGGGGAATCAAAAAGAGCGTAATGGGGCCAATAATCGGTATGCGTCAAAGGGCAGGAGCCTTGCCTTTGGTAACCGCCGGTGGTTTACTGCCGGACGCAACCAGGCGAGAGACGACGTGAAATCGGTAATCCCTTTGGCTACGATCTTTGCTGGCGCTGGCGCGATAATCGGCTTTCTGCTGCGACCCTCGGATATCTTCGGGCAGCAATTACCGTTATCGATGGTGCTCACGCGCGGGTCGGGCCTCCATGGTCTCAACCGCCTCTTGATACCGCTTGCCGAACGCTCGTTTAATGAAATGGTGGCCGGCCTCATCGTCGGCGCCGTCCTCGGAACCGTGGTAGGCGCGCTACTGGACCGCCGTTAGCTTCTCGGGCCCGGAGCTATTTGGGCCCTTCCCCCGAGGCCGGGGGACCAGTACAATGCGCCGGTCCGACACCCAACCGAGCGTCGCCCTTATAGCATCACGCCCTGTGTTGCCTGTATACTGCGCGCCCCTTTCCTTGCGTCTCCCAATGACAACCCAGAATCTTCGGAATATTGCGATCATCGCCCATGTCGACCATGGCAAGACCACGCTGGTCGACGAACTGCTGAAACAGTCCGGCACGTTCGAAAGCCGCGCGAACATGGGCGCCCGGGTCATGGACTCCAACGACCTCGAGCGTGAGCGTGGCATCACGATCCTTGCCAAGAATACGGCGATCCGCTGGCGCGATCACCGCATCAATATCGTCGACACCCCCGGGCACGCGGATTTCGGCGGCGAGGTGGAGCGCGTGCTGTCCATGGTGGACTCGGTGCTATTGCTCGTCGACGCCGTCGACGGCCCCATGCCGCAGACGCGCTTCGTGACGCGCAAGGCCTTTGCCCTCGGGTTGAGGCCGATCGTCGTCATCAACAAGGTCGACCGGCCCGGCGCCCGCGTGAATTGGGTGCTCGATCAGACCTTCGACCTCTTCGACAAGCTAGGGGCCACCGAGGAGCAACTGGATTTCCCGGTCGTCTATGCCTCAGCCTTGTACGGTTACGCGAGCCTCTTGCCGGACGCGCGCGAAGGCGACATGACGCCGCTCTTCGAGGCCATACTGCGCCACACTCCGCCGCCTGCGGTCGACCCCGACGGCCCCTTCCAGATGCAGGTGTCGAGCCTCGCCTACTCGAGCTATGTGGGCACTATCGCCACCGGACGCATCAAGCGCGGGACGGTGCGCGCCAATCAGGCGGTGACGGTCATCGACCGCGAGGGCAAGCGCCGCGAGGGCAAGGTCCTGCAGGTGCTGGGCTTTTTGGGCCTCGAGCGCACCGAGATCAAGGAGGCCTCGGCCGGCGACATCATCGCCGTGACCGGTATCGACCCCATCTACATCTCAGACACGCTGTGCGACCCGAACCGTCCCGAGCCGCTCGCGCCGCTCACCGTGGATGAACCCACCGTGAGCATGACCTTCGAGATCAATACCTCGCCGTTTGTGGGACAAGACGGGAAGTTCGTCACGAGCCGCCAGCTGCGCGAACGCCTCGAGCGCGAGCTCATCCACAACGTCGCCCTGCGCGTCGAGGACACGGCCGATGCCGACAAATTCAAGGTATCGGGCCGTGGCGAGCTGCACCTTGGCATCTTGATCGAAACGATGCGGCGCGAGGGCTATGAGCTTGCCGTCTCGCGCCCGCAGGTGATCACCAAGATCGTGAATGGCGAGGTCCACGAGCCCTACGAAGCGCTGACCCTGGACGTGGAACAGGCGCACCAGGGCGTGCTGATCGAACGGCTCGGCAACCGCCGTGGCGATCTTCTTGCCATGGAGCCCGACACGAGCGGCCGTATCCGGCTGGAGTATGTCATCCCCTCGCGTGGCCTTATCGGCTTTCAGACGGAGTTTTTGAGCCTCACCTCGGGCACGGGCCTCATGCACCACGTCTTCGACCATTATGGTCCGGTGAAGAAAGGTGACACCGGCGGGCGCGTCAACGGGGTCCTGATCTCCAACGGGGCCGGCAAGAGCGTGGCCTACGCGCTTTTTAGCCTACAGGAGCGCGGGCGGCTTTTCATAGGACCGGGCGAGGACCTGTACGAGGGCATGATCATCGGCATCCACTCCCGCGACAACGATCTGGTCGTAAACCCGCTGCGCGGCAAGCAGCTGACCAACATGCGTGCGTCGGGGTCAGACGAGAACGTTCTGCTCACACCGCCGATCCAGCTGACCCTCGAACGCGCCATCGAATTCATCGACGATGATGAACTGGTGGAGGTAACGCCGCACCATATCCGGCTTCGCAAGCGCTACCTAAAGGAAAACGACCGCAAGAAGGCGCAGCGCCAGGGCTAAGCGGGTCCGTTATCCCGCGTGCTCGCGGATGGTATGGAAGTGGGCCTTCGGGAACCGTTCCACGGTGAGGTCGAGGTGCGAGCGCGACGGCGCGAGATAGGCGAGCGCGCCGCCCGCGTCCCGGGCGAGGTGACTTGCAAGGCGTCTGTGCAAATCACCTAGGGTATCGGCATCGGCCTCGAGCCAGCGCACCGCGACGACCGGCGCCGGTTCGAAATCGGCCTCGACCCCATACTCGTTGCGCAACCTGTACGTCACGACCTCGAACTGCAGGGCGCCGAGCGCCCCGAGGATCATTTCGTGTCCGGAAAGGGGCCGAAAGAGCTGGGTCGCGCCCTCCTCGGTGAGCTGCTCCAGCCCTCGCAGGAGCGCCTTGCTTTTCAGGGGGTCGCGCAATACAACGCGCCGGAAGAGCTCGGGCGCGAAGTTGGGGACGCCGGTAAAGCGCAAAGGCTCGCCTTCGGTAAACGTATCCCCAATGCGGATCGTGCCATGATTGGGTAGGCCCAGAATATCCCCAGCATAGGCCTCATCGGTCATCGACCGCTCGTTGGCAAGAAAGGTCAGGGCATTGGCGGCATTGATCTCGCGTCCTTCGCGAACGTGATAGAGACGCATGCCGCGCCGGTAGCGGCCTGAGCAGATACGCACGAACGCCATGCGGTCCCGGTGTTGCGGGTCCATATTCGCCTGGATCTTGAAGACGAAACCGGAAAACGCCTCTTCGTCCGGTGCCACCACGCGCGTGGCGGTAGGCCGCGGCAAGGGGGGAGGGGCAAAGGCGATGAAGGCATCGAGTAGGTCGCGCACGCCGAAGTTATTCAGCGCCGACCCGAAGAACACCGGAGACTGGCGCGCCGCGCGGTAGGCCTCGACATCCACCACCGGGGCCGCCGCGCGCACGAGCTCGATCTCCTGAAGGATGCGTTCGTACTCATCGCCCAGGATGGCCTTCAACTCGGGATCACGTACCGCGAGCAGCCGCTCCTCCTGGATGCGTTCGCTGCGCCCCTGTGGCATGAGTCGCGCCATTTCGTCGGCCAGCCGGCAGATGCCGCGAAAACGCTGACCCATGCCGAGCGGCCAAGTCACCGGCGCGCATGTGATGTTCAGGGTGCGCTCGATCTCATCCAACAACTCGAGCGGCTCCCGGCCTTCGCGATCGAGCTTATTCACGAACGTGATGATCGGGGTGTTACGCATACGGCACACCTCGAGGAGCTTCACGGTCTGGGCCTCGACACCCTTGGCGGCATCTATCACCATGAGCACCGAGTCGACCGCCGTCAGGGTCCGATAAGTATCCTCGGAGAAGTCCTGGTGGCCGGGTGTGTCGAGCAAATTCACGATGGCGTCGTGGTATGGGAACTGCATGACCGAGGAGGTCACGGAGATGCCGCGCTCGCGCTCAAGCGCCATCCAGTCGGAGGTAGCGTGACGCGCCGCCTTGCGGCCCTTGACCGCGCCCGCAAGCACGATCGCTCCGCCAAAAAGCAGCAGCTTTTCGGTCAGGGTGGTCTTTCCGGCGTCCGGGTGCGAGACGATCGCAAAGGTCCGGCGGCGGGCAATCTCGGTCGTTAAGGAGGGCATGGGAGGGCGCAAGGATACACGCGGGACGCCGTTAAGACTAGCGTCACTTCGCCTGCGCAGCCGACAGCGGTATACTGGGTTACTTCATGGCGACGCTTTATCCACCCATAGAGCCCTACGCGCAGCACCGCATCGCGGTGGCCGCCCCGCACGCCCTCTACGTCGAGGAGTGCGGCAACCCGCGAGGGCTCCCGGTCGTATTTCTGCACGGCGGCCCGGGGGCGGGATGCGAGCCCTATCATCGTCAGTTCTTCGACCCCGCGCGCTACCGTGTCATCTTGTTCGATCAGCGCGGCGCCGGCCGATCGCTGCCGCATGCGGCGCTCGCCGCCAACACGACCGCGGATCTCGTGGCCGATATCGAGCACATCCGGGCCCATCTCGGCATAGAACGGTGGCTGGTATTCGGAGGCTCGTGGGGCTCGACACTTGCGCTCGTCTACGGCGAGGCCCACCCGGAGCGGGTGCTCGGACTCATTTTGCGCGGCATCTTTCTGTGTCGGCCCGGCGAGATTCGCTGGTTCTACCAGGAGGGCGCGAGCTGGGTCTACCCTGACTACTGGGCGGACTTCATCGCACCCATTCCAGAACCCGAGAGAGGCGATATGGTGAGCGCCTATTATCGGAGACTCACCGGACTAGACGAGGACGAGTGCCACCGCTGTGCCCGTGCCTGGTCCTTGTGGGAAGGGCGCACCGCCAACCTGAGCCCGAAAAAGGACGTCGTGGACTTCTTTGGGCTTAGCCACACAGCACTTGCGCTTGCGCGCATCGAATGCCATTACTTCATGCACGATTCCTTTTTGCGCGAAAACCAGATCCTCGCCGACGCCCATCGGCTGGCGGACATACCCGGCACCATCGTGCAAGGACGTTATGACCTGATCTGCCCCATGCGCAGCGCCTGGGAGCTGCATGGCGCATGGCCGCGAAGCGTTCTTACCGTCGTGCCGGAAGCCGCCCATTCGGCCACCGAGCCCGGCATCACAAGCGCGCTCGTCGAAGCGACAGACGCCTTTGCTTGCAACACCCCATGGCCACCTACGCGATAGGGGACCTGCAAGGCTGCCTGCGATCCCTGCAGGCCCTCCTCGCGCATATCCATTATGTGGATGGCGTAGACCGCCTATGGTTTACGGGAGACCTCGTGAACCGCGGACCCGAGTCGCTCGAGACCTTAAGATTTCTGCGCACCTTGACGGACCCCGTCATCGTGCTCGGCAACCATGACCTGCATCTGCTCGGCGTCGCCTGCGGCGCCCGCCGTATCGGTACAGATGATACCCTGGAGGCGGTTCTTTCGGCCCCCGATCGTATCGAACTTCTTGACTGGCTAAGAAAGCAGCCCCTCCTGTATTATGACGAGGACCATGGTGTCGCCATGGTGCATGCCGGTCTTCCCGCGCAATGGGATATGCGCGAGGCACGCGTCCATGCCGCGGAACTCGAGGCGGTCCTTCAGGGCCCCGACCTGTGCCAGGCGTTGGGGGGTGTGTATGGCCCTTTGCCCGATACATGGAATTCGGCGCTCTCCGGTCCCGAGCGGCTGCGCTTCATCGCCAACGCCTTGACGCGCATTCGCTATTGCGACTTGGCGGGGCGGCTCGACATGCGCGACAAGGGCCCGCTCGGAACCCAGACCCCAGGCCTCGTCCCATGGTTCGATGTGCCGGGACGGCGCAGCCGCGAGACGCGCATCTTGTTCGGTCATTGGTCGAGCCTGGGTCGCCGTACGTTCGGAAACGTCGTCTGTCTTGATAGCGGGTGCTTGTGGGGTGGGACGTTGACCGCCCTGCGGCTCGAGGATTCCGTCTTTTTTTCCGTACCCTGCGAGAATCGCGGGGCCTGAGGGCATGAACATGAAGAAAAGCGAGCATCGCATCGAGGTGGGTGTGAAGACCGCCTATTTGGACAACCAATCGGCCCCCGAAGCCAACCGCTATGTGTTCGCCTACACGATCACGATCACCAATAGCGGGTCGGTGCCGGCGCGGCTCCTTACGCGTCACTGGATCATCACCGATGCCAACAATAAGGTCCAGGAGGTGCGCGGTGATGGGGTGGTCGGCGAACAGCCCTACCTGGAGCCCGGGATGAGCTTCGAGTACACGAGCGGCGCCATGATAGAGACACCCGTGGGCAGCATGCGCGGAAGCTACCAGATGGAGGCCGACGACGGGACGCACTTCGATGCCGACATTCCGGCATTCACATTGAGCATCCCGCGCACACTGCATTAGGCCCGGTCGCGGGCGGTGGCTCGCTCGGGCCCGGCAAACCGCCGCCTACGGCTCAGACCAGCGTACGCAGTCGCGACCCGCCGTCTTGGCGGCATAAAGCGCCATATCCGCGCGCGCCAGGAGCCGCTCTATACCCCGGTCGTCGCGATGGTTTCGGGTCGCCCCTATGCTTACGGTGACGCGGTATTCATGGCCGTCGGCGGCAACGAATCGCAGGCCGCGGGTGGAGTCGCCGATGCGCTCGGCGACATTCTGCGCCTCCTTGCGACGGACCTCGTGAAGCAGGATGCCGAACTCCTCCCCGCCGAGACGTCCGAATAAATCCGTGTCGCGTAGCTCAAGGGCAACCGCGTTAGCGAAGCTTTTCAAAACCGCGTCGCCCGCGACATGCCCATAAAGATCGTTCACCGCCTTGAAATGATCCAGATCCGCAATGAAAAGAACGAGGCCCTTGTCGTAACGCGCCGCGCGCCGCAGGCTGTCCGTGGCCTGTTCGAGAAAGGCGCGGCGGTTGGCGATCCCCGTCAGACTGTCGCTTGTGGCAAGCCTTCGCAACTCCCTTTCGAGATTCTTGCGATCGCTTATGTCTCGATAGATCCCCTCGACCCCCAAAAACTGTCCGGCGGAATCATAAAGGGCGTAGGTGCTGATCGATATGTCGATGATAACCCCATCACGCCGCACCATACGGCCCTCGAAGTCTTGCACCTGTCCGTATTCACGCAAGGCCTTTTTCAGTGGTTCGCGTTCACTTGGGTGAGGATAATAGTCTTCCGCGCGGCGGCCCACGATCTCCTCCGGCTCGTAGCCCAGGACCCGGCGAACGGCGGGCCCGACCTTAAGAACCACGCCGTCGGCATCCGTCCGGTAGTACACGTCTTGCGTACTTTCGAACAGCTTTTGGAAGTTCTCTTCGTTCTCTCTTAGGCGGTCTTCGGTTTCGAAACGTTTCGTATCGTCCGTGGCAATGACCGCGATGAGGTATCCGCCGCTTATCGCGATCCGCGTGCTGGTAGTCGTGATAGGGCGCACCCGGCCGCGGCATGTAAGGAGCCTGAACGCCACGGGCGCATTGACGTGCGCGCCCTCCTCGAGGTTGCCCATGCGCTTTGCGACGATGGCGCGGTCCAAGGGGTGCACAAAGGCGGTGGGCGACAGACCGAGCAGGTCTTCAACACACTCGGCCTCCATCAAAACACGCGCGGCCGCATTCACGAAGACTGCCTCGTTGCCCGCGAAGATCGCAAGCGGCGTGGGAATCATTTCGAGGAGTTTGCGACAAGGGAGGCCTGACGCCGCGAACGCGTTTAGAAGATCGTCGGCAACGGCAGTCACGGGCTGCTCCTGCGTGGACGTATTCGGACGGAGGCGGGCCGGGAAATCGCCGGCGGCGCGAGATCTTTCGATCGCGGCTCGCGCAACCCCCCAAGCTTGGGCCGCGGCAAGGCGCAGTTGGGCGGACCGTACCACAAGTGGCGCGCAAACGAAAGCTTGGGCCGGTTGAGGGCGCACTTTGGTAGGCCGCAATGACCGGGGGCGCTGACCGGGGCTTACGCAGACACGGGGCAAGGCGGGCGCGGGGCCGGGACTTTGGAGGGGGGCGGGGCCTGCCCGCCGGACAAGGCGATACTGACGACCCACGCAAGGTAATGGTGACGCGGCGCGTCGATATCGGGGAGGGGCGCGGGCAGGAGTTTCGCATGTCATTGTGCGGATGAGACTTTTTTGAGTCTTTGCGCCTGGCACGATGCTTGCTGCTAACAGGGTTAAGTATACGAGATGGTTTGGGAGGACAGCATGCTAAGTTGCGTACTGACGCTCGTCAATGACTACGAGGAGGCCTTCGGGGTGCGCCCGAATGTCGTTTATATGAACCAGGCGCACTACGAATACCTGCGCGAGGAGATGCCCGGGATCCGCGCCCACGATGATGTCGTGGCCATGCTCGGGATCGATATCTCGCTATCAAGCCATGTCGCCTATCCGCATGTGGCCACCGCGCAATTTTGCGAGCAGCGCATCCTCGTGAGCTAAAGATTCCGTGTGGGGGTACATCCTTGGGGGCCGAAGGGCCCCCTTCTTTGTGGCCGCGCGCAGGGGCCGCGCCGATCAGGACCCCGAAAGCCGCGAGAAGACTTGGTCGGCGGCGGCCACCGTGGCATGGATGTCCGCCGGCGTGTGGGCCGCGGACACGAAACCGGCCTCATAGGCCGATGGCGCAAGATAGACACCAAGGCCCAGAAGGCCGTGAAAGAAGCGCCGGAAACGATCGACATCGGCGCGCATGACGTCGTCGTAATCGCGCACCGGGCCTTCGGCGAAAAATAGACCGAACATGCCGCCTACCGCATTGGTGGTAAACGCCAGACGGTGGCGCGCCGCCGCCTCCGACAGCCCGGCGGTCAGGGTCGCGACTCGCTCGCCTAGGACTTCATAGAACCCGGGCACCCTGAGCTTTTTGAGGGTGGCAAGGCCGGCGGCCATGGCCACCGGATTGCCGGAATTGGTCCCGGCCTGGAAGACCGGGCCGTCCGGGAGCAGCTGATCCATGAGCGCCGCGGGCCCGCCCACGGCACCGACCGGCAGGCCGCCACCGATGATCTTGCCGAGCGTGGTGAGGTCCGGCCGGATACCAAACAGTGTCTGGGCGCCGCCCGCGGCCACCCGGAAACCGGTCATGACCTCATCGAAGATGAGCAGCGCACCATATCGGTCGCACAAGGTCCGCAGATGCTCATGAAACCCGGCAACGGGAGGTACGCAATTCATGTTGCCGGCGACCGGTTCGACGATGACGGCGGCAATCTCCTTCCCGTACTGGGTAAAAAGCGCGCCCACGGAATCCGGGTCATTGAAGCGCGCCACGAGGGTGTGGGCCGCAAGCGCGGCGGGGACCCCCGGAGACGTCGGCACCCCGAGCGTAAGCGCGCCCGACCCGGCCTTCACCAGCAGCGAATCCGGGTGGCCATGGTAGCCACCCTCGAACTTGACCACCTTGTCGCGTCCGGTGACGGCGCGCGCCAGACGCAAGGCCGTCATCGTGGCCTCCGTGCCGGAGCTCACAAAACGCAGCTTCTCCATGTGAGGCATCAGCGCACGGACCTCGAGGGCGAGTTCGGTTTCCGCCTCGGTGGGCGTACCGAAGGCCAAGCCGCGGGTCGCGGCATCGGCCACCGCGCGCGTCACATCCGGGTCGGCGTGACCGAGGATGAGCGGACCCCAGGCGCCGACATAGTCGATATAACGCCTGCCATCGATATCGAAAAGATACGCGCCTTCCCCACGCTGCATGAAGATCGGCTCCCCTCCCACGCCCTTGAACGCGCGTACCGGCGAATTGACGCCGCCTGCGATGACGGATCGGGCGCGCATGAAGGCGCGATGGCTTGCGGTCATACAGTTTCCTCAAAAAGCCGTTGATAGGCGCGGGCCGCGCCTTCGATATCGTTGTGTCCGAAAACCCCGTCGACCACCGCAAGCGCCGAGGCGCCGGCTGCGATCAGGGCACGCCCATTCTCCGGCAATATCCCGCCGATCGCCACCAGCGGCTTGCCCCACGGGCGGGCCGCCGCAAGTAGCGAAGGATGGGCGCGCACGGCGTGGGGCTTGGTGCGTGACGGGTAGAAGCTTCCGAACGCCAGATAATCCGCCCCGCGCCGGGCCAGATCCTGGGCCCGATCGAGGTCCGCGTAACACGAAGCGCCGATGATCGCCTGCGGCCCCAGTCGCGCACGCGCCGATTCCACGGTGGCATCATCACGCCCAAGGTGCACGCCGTCGGCGCCCGCCGCCAAGGCAAGCTCGACATCGTCGTTGACGAGCACGGGGACCCCGAAGGCGTGGCCTAGAGCCACCAACGCCCGGGCATCGTCAATGGCAAGATCCGAACCCTTGCACCGCAACTGCAATACCCGCGCGCCGCCTACCAGGGCCGCGCGCACGCGCGCCAGACCGTCGCGCGCGCAGCAGGCGGCGTCGGTGACCGCATAAAGTCCGGCAATCATGAATCCCGGTCGGCCCCGTCTTCCCGGGCCCAAAACAGGCGGTCTGGCAACTGCTGCCCCATACCCAGCGACCAGGCGGCCTCCAGGGCCTTGTGCGTATAATCGAGGGCCTGGATGATCGCATTGACCGGTTCCAGGCCCTGGGCCAGGACCGCGGCGCAGCTCGATGCCAGGGTACACCCCGAGCCATGATACTCCCCCGGCAGTCGCCGGTAGGAAAAGCGCTCGATGAACTGGCGATTTCCATAGAGAAGGTTCACCACCGCTTCGGTCGGCTCATGGGTGCCGGTAATAAGGACGTAGCGTGAGCCGAGCGACATCAAGCCTTGGGCGCAGGCCTCAAGGGTATCGGCCTCGGGGACCAGGTGCCGGGCCTCGCGGCTGTTGGGCGTGAGCAGGGTCGCGAGCGGACAGAGCAGCGAACGGTAACCGCCCTCCAGGGGTTCGTCGCTCAGCGGATCGCCGCGACCGCTCGCGAGCACCGGGTCGATGATCGCCGGAATACTAGGGTAGTCCGCAATGACCTCGGCGATCGCCGCCAGGTTGGCGAGACTGCCCACCATGCCGACCTTGAAGGCCGCCACCGGCATGTCCTCCAGGATCGCCCGCGCCTGCTCCACCACCAGGCTAGGCTCCAGGGCGGCGAAGTCCTTCAGGCCGAAAGTGTCCTGCACGGTTATGGCCGTCACCACGGGGGCGGCATGGCAGCCCATGCTCATGAGCGCCTCGGCATCGGCCTGAAGACCTGCGCCGCCGGTTGGGTCATTGCCCGCGAAAACCATGACGATCGGGGTATTCACAATCACCTCTCTTCCCTAAGGGCGGCGCGCACGACATGCGACAACGCGCGGATGAGCGCCGGATCGGTATTCAGTGCCGGCACGACATGATACTCCCGGACACCGGCTTCGCGAGCGAGCCGGGCATAGGTCATGCCGAGCTCGTAGAGGGTCTCGACGTGATCGGACACGAACGCAATCGGGTAGACGAGGATCTGGTCTACGCCGGCGCGAGCTTGCTCACGGATGACGTCATCGACATAGGGCCGCAGCCACTCGAGCGGCCCGACGCGGCTTTGATAGCAGAGCGTGACATGCGGCCATGCCAGGCGCTCGCGCACCAGCCGGGCGGTCTCCTCGATCCCGCGCTGATACGGATCACCCTGGGCGATGAGGCGTTGGGGGACACCGTGAGCCGATAACAGCAGACTGATGCGCGCCGGGTCCGCGGCGCTGAACCGTTCCGCGGCCGCCCGTATGGCCGCCGCGATCCCGTCCAGATAATCCGGCTCCTGGTACCAGGAATCGATGAAGCGCGTATCCGGATGGTAGCAAACGCGCGCGCATTCGCGCAGGAACTCGTTGCGCGCACTGCCGCTTGTGGTCTGGGAATATTGCGGATACAAAGGCAACAACACGATGCGCCCAAATCCCCCCGCCTTGAGCGCGGCCACGACCTCGCGGGTCAGCGGGTGCCAGTAGCGCATGCATACGAAGACCCGCGCCTTGAGATCGGCCAGGGCCTGCTCGAGCGCCCACGCCTGGTCCTCGGTATGGCCGCCTATGGGTGAGGCCCCGCCAAGCGCCGCGTAGCCGCGGCTTGCCTCCTCGCGTCGTCGCCGCGCGACGAGCCGCGCGAAGAGATTTTGGGTAACAGCGGCGGCCGGAAACTTGAAGATGTCGGGATCGGAAAACAGATTACGCAGAAACGGCTCTACAGCCTCCAGGGAATCGGGGCCTCCCAGATTGCATAGCACGACGGCGGTACGGGGAGCTGTCAT
>JAKARW010000033.1:14569-23806 GCA_021819125.1 Pseudomonadota bacterium
CCAGCGAGGAGCCGGCGCGCGCCGCCCTGGAGCTCTGGTATCGAAGGGCCGCACACCATCACGCCCTGGCGCGCATCATCCACTTTGCGCCGCTTGTGGGCCGGGCCCCGAAACGGATCCGCATCGGCGGCCAAAAGACCCGCTGGGGCAGCTGCTCGGCACGCGGAACCATCAGCTTGAACTGGCGGCTCATGCTCGTGCCGGCCGATTTGTTCGACTACGTCATCGCCCACGAGCTTTGCCATCTGATCGCGGCCCACCACAGACCCTCGTTCTGGCGGGAATTGGCACGCGTCATGCCGGATTACGAGGCCCGGCGCTTGGCGTTGCGTGACATGGGGGCGCGGCTATCCCTATGAATGCCCGCCCGCAGGAACCATGCCCCGTCGATATCGACGGACACGATTCGGGCCCCTCCGGATGGGGGGCACAGGCGCCCGCAAAGACTGTCCCTGCCATGGCCCATGGGCGCCCTCAATCGCGCCGCGAGGAGCGGGTCAATGCCGCCATACATGCCCTGGGCGCGGTGCTGGCCTTGGCCGCGGGGCTTGCGCTCGTGGATCGCGCGGCGCACGTAGGCCGCCTCCTCGAGGCGTGGTGCGTTGCGGTGTCGTCTGCGACCATGGTGGCCTTGTACGCGGTATCGGCGGTCTATCACATCCTGCCGCCTGGCATCCGAAAAGACCGCTTCCAGCGCCTGGACCGGATGATGATCGCCGTGTTCGTGGCCGGGAGTTACACCCCGATCGCCTGGCTCATGGTGCGCGCGACGATCGGGGCTACGCTGTTTGTCGTCGAGTGGGGATTGGCGGTGCTCGCGGTGGCGTTTCTTTGGGGTGATCCCAGGCGCTACACGCAGCGCTCCGAATATCTTTATCGGGTCATGGGCTGGATCACGGTCCTCGCCGCCCGACCGTTCTTCCGACACACCCCGCCTGCCGTGCTCGCGGCCCTGGGTCTGGCGGCGACCTGCTACGGCGCCGGTGTCGCCTTGCTGGTACGCGATCGGGTGAAATATCTCCATGCCGCGTTTCACCTCCTGACCCTGGTCGGCGGCGGCCTGCAGTTCTGGGCACTCAGCCGGATCGTGGCTTGACGACCCGCGGCCGTACAGGCCGGGGACACGCCTCGCCTTTTCCGAAGAGCCGGTGGCCGCAGGCCGCCAGTAACCGGCACATCGCCTCTGTTGCCCGGCGCGCGGCCGCAGTAAGCTCAGGGGACGCGTAGGGCTATAGCGGGCGCAAGCTTGTGGGAAAGGGTGCGCCGACAGGCGCTGAGAAGGGTGTTTAGAGGGCGCTTCATGGGAACGGCATGCGATGTTTTTGTGATCGGCGGCGGGCCGGGAGGCACCACTGCGGGCGCACTGCTGGCCGAACGGGGTTATCGGGTCGTTATTGCCGAAAAGGATCGGCACCCGCGGTTTCATATCGGCGAGTCCCTGCTTCCGGCAAACCTGCCGTTACTCGAGCGCCTGGGCGTGGGGGAAGCGGTACGCGCCATAGGCATGGTGAAGCGGGGGGTGGAATTCGTGTCTCCCTGGCACACGAAGGCCCGCCAGGAATATCTGTTCGCCGACGCCTGGAACAAAAACATGCCCTATGCCTATCACGTGCCGCGCGCGGAGTTTGATGCCATCTTGTTTCAAAACGCGGCCGCCAAAGGGGCGAAGACCCGTGAGGACTGCCAGGTGCAAGACGTGGTCTTTTCCGCAAACGGCGGCGGGGCCCGGGTACGGGCGCGGCACGCCGACGGGAGTACTGAGGATTTTGAGGCCCGGTTTGTGATCGACGCCTCCGGGCGCGATACCTTTTTGGGTCGCCGCCTTCACACGAAGCGGCGCAATCCTCGACACAATAGCTCAGCACTCTTTGGACACTTTCGAGGGGCAATACGAAACCTCGGCCCAGAGGAGGGCCATATCTCGCTCTACTGGTTCGAGCACGGGTGGTTCTGGTTCATTCCATTGGCCAACGGGATCACGAGCGTGGGCGTCGTGGTCTGGCCTGACTATCTGAAAACGCGCACAAAGCCCGTGGCGGACTTTTTCCAAGAGACGCTTGCCCTTTGCCCGCCACTCGCCGGGCGCCTGGTCGGTGCCGAGCTCGTGTCGGAGGTGCAGGCCACCGGAAATTTCTCGTATGGCTGCGAACGCTCCCATGGTCCGAACCATCTCCTCGTCGGCGATGCCTTGGGGTTCATCGACCCGGTGTTCTCGTCGGGCGTCATGCTGGCCATGCATGGCGGCTTCCTGGCCGCCCGCGCCGTTGATGTCTGCCTGAAAAAACCGCGCGAGGCCGCGCGCGCGCGACGCGCCTATGATCGCGCGGCGCGCCGGGGATTGCGTACTTACGCGTGGTTTATCTATCGCGTCAACCACCCGAGCATGCGCGATCTCTTCATGGGGCCGCGCAACCTGTTGCGGATGCAGGAGGCCCTTTTATCCGTGCTCGCCGGGGACATCTTCGGAGATACCCCCGTATGGCGCTCGCTGAACGCCTTCAAGGCTTTATATTATCTTCATAGCCTGCGGCACTTGCGCCGATCGCTTCGAACCTTGCAGCGGCGCCGGCTTCTTCGGCGACGCTTTGCAAAGCCGTCTCTTATCGCCGGAAGCGACTGAATGCCGATCGCCGACAGGCAGCCGCGGCCCACTGACCGCACTGACCCATCAATGCCCACCGCTTCGGCCACCCATCTCGTGCTTATACCGAGCTACAACCCGGGCCCCAAGGTCTATGAAACCGTGACCGAGGCCCTGCGCTACTGGGCCCCGGTGTGGGTGGTCGTCGACGGCAGCACCGACGGCACCGCCGAAGGGCTCACCGAGATGGCGCGCCACAATGCGGATCTTCTTGTCATCGTCGAACCCCGCAATCGCGGCAAGGGTGCGGCTGTGCTATCGGGACTGGCTCGCGCCCGGACCCAGGGATATACCCATGTCCTATGCATGGACTCAGACGGGCAGCATCCGGCGGCCCTCATTCCGGTTTTCATGCAGGCCTCGAGCAGGCAACCCGAGGCCATGGTCCTGGGGGTCCCGGTGTTTACCGCGGAGGCCCCAAGGGTGCGCGTGTACGGGCGGCGTCTGTCCAATCTATTTACCAATATCGAAACCATGGGGCGGCATATCGGCGACTCGCTTTTTGGGTTTCGCGTCTACCCGGTCCAGCCGCTTTTTCGGATCATGAGCGCCCGCCGCTCCATGCGCCGGTTCGACTTCGACCCGGAGGCGGCGGTGCGACTTTTTTGGGAAGGAGTCGCGGTACGCAATATCGACGCCCCGGTCCGCTACCTGCGCAAGAGCGAGGGTGGTATCTCGCATTTTCACTATGTGCGCGACAACCTGTTGCTTATCGGTATGCACATACGGCTGGTCTTCAGTCTTCTCTACCGTATACCCCGAAGACTCAAGGCCGGGCGCCAAGCCTAGATCATACCGCCGTTAATGGAAATGACCTGTCCTGTGATGTAGGCGGCCTGATCGGAGACCAAAAACCCGATCAGGTCGGCGACCTCGCGGCACTCGCCGGCGCGCCCCATGGGGACAAGACGGGCGATGTCGTCGGGACCGAAAACTTGACTCATGGGTGTGGCGATGATGCCCGGGGCGACCGAATTGACGGTAATTCCACGGCTTGCGACTTCGAGCGCAAGTGATTTGCCGGCGGCATGCACGCCGGCCTTGGCGGCGGCGTAATTGGCCTGGCCGCGATTGCCGATGACGCCTGCGACCGACGTGACATTGATGATGCGTCCCCAGCGCGTGCGGATCATGGGCAAAAGCAGGGGCTTTGTGACATGGAAAAACCCGTTCAAAGAGACATCGATCGGACGCTGCCATTGCGCGGTCGTCATGCCCGCCAGCACCGCATCGTCATGGACGCCGGCGTTATGCACGAGCACCTGGATCGGGGCCTTGGCAAGAAATGGGGCGAGCGCCGCGGCAACGGCATGCGCGTCGGCGAGGTCGAAGACGCACAGATCGGCCGTGGCACCAAGGGCATTCAGCTCGGAGACCAGACGCGCGGCGTCCGCGGACCGGGTATGGGCATGACAGATGATATGGCAGCCGTCTGCCGCCAGGCGACGGCATATCGCGCCGCCCAGAGCGCCGCTTGCCCCGGTCACCAGGGCGTGGCGCGGGGTATGAGGCGTCACGGGGCCCGTCCCTCGTGGGCGGTGAACTGCACCGTGGCGCGCCCCGCGGCCACGGGGCCGGCGGTGGTCGCCACGACAAACCGGTAGCTGGCGACGCGTGAATCGCGGGCCAGACAATGGCAGGTGATGAGCAGATCCTCCGCGATGTCATCCAGGCGCGCGACCCAGAACCGCGCTTCACGCACCGCGAGCAGCGAGCCTGCAGGCGGCCGCTCGCGGTCGGCACACAATGCGCCGTGAATGGCCATGGCCTGCGCGGCATATTCGATCGCGCAGGCCGCCCCGAGACGTCCATGGGCACGCAAGGGATGGGCCGGATCGTGATGGCTGTCGGCGACGCACTCTATGGTGTCGCGATCATAGGCACGGACCTCCGAGAGCAGGCGCATGGCGCCGCGATGCGGCAGATAGCCGTCGATCTGGGCACGTCCCCAAGGGACGACGGGGGCGCAAGGCGCCGCCAAGGCGGGCCCGTCTGGCCTTGCCCGCGGCCGATGGGGCCGTGCGCGCACGGCTTTCATGGGGGCAAGAGGCCCGACGAGAGAGTGGCCACGGCCACGGGATGATCGGCAACCAGGAAGCGCAGATCGATCCGGTCCGGCCCTGAATCCTGCCAGCGCAACGTGACATCCTGGCCGGGCCGGACCGGGCGCAGAAACTTAGCCTGGCACACACTCAAGGCCTCGTAGGAAAGCCCGCGCGCGGCACTGATCAGGGCGAGCGCCCTATCGAGGAGCAGCGCGCCGGGTACGACCGGATCCCCCGGGAAATGGCCGGGAAAGGCCGGGTGGTCGGCGGGAAAGGTCAACAGCGCCTCCTCAACCATGGCCGCCTCCCACGTGGCGGGTGCGGGCCGCCAAGAGCGTGCGCATGGTCTCTAAAGGCAGCTTGCCGGTGGCAAGCCTGGGCAAAACATCGACCAAGATGAGCGGGCGCGGCAGAAACACCGGGTCGAGGCGCGCGCGCAACGCGGTTTCAATGGCCGCCGCGGTAAGCCCAGGGGCGACCACAAAGGCCGTGAGCCGCGCCACCGGGCCCGCCAGGTCCTCGTCTGGCATATAGAAGGCGCCGTCGACCACGCCTGGGATGGCCAAGAGCTGCTGTTCGAGGAACGCAATCGAGCTGCGCTTGCCGGCCACGTTCACGATGTCGGTGCCGCGGCCGTGAAGCCGAAAGCCATGAGGCCCGTGCGGTTCTATGATGTCGCCCAGGACCGCCGGGGTCTCGACGTGCCCGCCACGAACGACACATGACACGCCGCAAGCCTCGAGGACGAGCCCCGGGAAGAGCGCCCAGAGATCACTGTGTGTCGGGCGCCGGGTGGCGATCTGGCCGGCCTCGGTGGCCCCGTAGATCTCATACAGGGGCGCGCGCAGACGGCGTTCGGCCTCCTCGGCGAGGACTTGCGGCAGGGGGGCGGTCGCGCATAAGACCGCATCGAGCGCGGGGGTGGCGACCGCGCTTGTCAGGAGCGCGCGCAAGTGGACGGGTGATGTCACCAAGAGCCGCGGGCGAGGGACGGCAGCCAGGGCGCGCGCAATGTCCTCGGGATAAAACGGGCGGGCGTTGTGCAGCCGGGCACGACCGTGCAGGCCGAGCATGACGCTCGACTCGAGCCCATACATATGTTGCGGCGGCACGGTGGCGACGAGCGACCAGCGCGGGCCGTCATCCAATCCAAGCCGCGCGGCCTCGGCGCGGGCGCCGGCCACGAGCGAGCCCCAGGTCTTGACGTGGCCCACCGGGGTCCCGGTCGTCCCCGACGTGAAGACCGTGACGACCGGCCGGTCGAGGGGGATGGAGGGCACCGGCGGCGCAGGCCCGCCGCGATCCTCACGCCCAAGTGGCGGGAAACGCACCATCGGCAGGGCGATGGCGAAATCGCTGTCGGCAAGGCAGTGCATGTCCGGCAGACGCGCGCGCAGCGACTTGATCGTCTCTGCGGCGTGGCTCGCCGGCAGGATGGTCATGCGCCCGGCGACGGCGGCGGCCGCCAGCCCCACCAGGAAATGGTAGCGATCCGTACAGGCATTCAGGATCGCGCCGCGCGAAGGCCAGAGCGCGGTCACGTCCGCTACGTCGCCCAGAAATTGCGCTAAAGACCGCGGCGCCTCCCGGTAAAAGGCCAGCGCCTCCGAAGGATCGGTGGCGATGGTGAGTGGCGCGCCGCCTAAAACGCGCGTCATGGCGAAAGCCGCCGGCGGGGTGGGTTACGCTCGGCGGCGACGAGGCGGCGCCAATGGCGGCAGGTGGCCTGGATCACCGGCAGGAAACCGGCGCGCTCCTCGGGGGGCACGACCACGCGGCGCACAAGATACTCGGCGACGAACACGACGGTCATAAGGGGCCACGTCAAGACGTTGGCATAGAAGGCCCAGACGCGCACCCCGGCCCCAAAGAATAAGAGCACAGAGACGATCGCCATGGCCCCGAACAGCCCCGCCCAGAGCTGGGTGACGTGCCTGGTGTAACGCGCAAGGAGCGGGGTCAAAGAGCCGCGCATGAGCCATGACAGACGCGAGATGAGGGGCATGCATGACGGCCGGAGCGAACGCAGGAAAAGACCGCACAAGAGCGACAGCACCCCCACATCCTGGGCGAGATACGCCCAGGAATAATGAGCGGCGATGAACGCGCGGTCATGCCAGAGGGCAAGACCCGCCGCCGCCCAGAGGGTAAGCCAGAGACCGCGCGGACGACCCGTCCAGGCGGCGGTCAGGGTCAGCAAGAGCAGAGGGGCAAAGGCAAACAGCGCCCCGAGCACATCCAAATGTCGGGCGGTATTCGTCCGGTAAGACACCGCGGGATAGGCCAGCAGCAGCGCCGCGGTCGCCATGGCGCGAGTCTTTCTGAACCACATGCCCGTCTTATGCCCCTCCATTCGAAACCTCCGGGACCGCGGCGGCGCGCCTCGACGCCGCGCGCACGCGATCCTGCCAAACAGGCAAGCCCCATCATACCAGGAGTGTAGGCGGGCTTCGTCCGCCCGTCGGCCCCAAGCGCACCATAAAAAAGGGGCAGAGGCCTTGCGGTCCCTGCCCCCGTGGCCCGGAAAGAACGAGCTTACATCATGCCGTCCATGCCGCCCATGCCGCCCATGCCACCCATGCCGCCGCCACCGCCGCCGGCCGCCGCCTTCTCCTCCTGCGGGAGTTCGGCGATCATCGCCTCGGTGGTGATCATGAGCCCGGATACCGAGGCCGCGTTCTGCAACGCCGTGCGCGTGACCTTGGTGGGATCGAGGATACCCATGGTCAGCATGTCGCCATACTCACCCGTCGCGGCATTGAAGCCGTAACTACCCTTGCCTTCGGCCACCTTGTTCATGACCACCGACCCTTCGAGACCGGCGTTCATGACGATCATGCGTAGCGGCTCTTCCATGGCGCGGCGGGCAATCTGAATGCCCACCTCCTGGTCATGGTTGTCGCCCTTGACCTTCATGTTCTGCAAGGCCCGGATCAAGGCCACGCCGCCGCCCGGCACCACGCCTTCCTCTACCGCCGCGCGGGTCGCATGCAGGGCATCTTCCACGCGCGCCTTCTTCTCCTTCATCTCCACCTCGGTGGCCGCCCCGACCTTGATCAAGGCCACGCCACCCGCGAGCTTGGCAACCCGCTCCTGCATCTTCTCCTTGTCGTAGTCGGATGTCGCTTCCTCGATCTGAGCACGAATCTGCTTGACGCGCGCCTCGATGTCCTTGGAATTGCCGGCGCCATCGATGATGGTCGTGTTCTCCTTGCTCACCTGGACACGCTTGGCCGACCCGAGAACGTCGATGGTGGCCGCCTCGAGGGTCATGCCGATCTCTTCGGAGATCAGCTGCCCACCGGTCAGGATGGCGATATCCTGGAGCATGGCCTTGCGGCGATCACCAAAGCCAGGGGCCTTGACCGCGCAGACCTTCAAGATGCCGCGAATGTTGTTGACCACCAGGGTCGCGAGCGCCTCGCCCTCGACATCCTCGGAGATGATGAGCAACGGCCGGCCGGCCTTGGCGACACCCTCCAGGATCGGCAAGAGCTCACGGATGTTGGAGATCTTCTTGTCGTAAATCAGGATATAGGGGCTCTCGATATCGGCCGTCATCGTGTCCTGCTTGTTCACGAAGTAAGGCGACAGATACCCGCGGTCGAACTGCATGCCTTCGACGATCTCGAGCGCGTTCTCGAGGCCCGAACCCTCCTCGACCGATATCACGCCTTCCTTGCCGACCTTATCCATCGCCTCGGCAATGATCTTGCCGATCGACTCGTCGGAGTTGGCTGAGATGGTGCCCACCTGGGCGATTTCCTTGTGATCCGAGCACGGGCGCGAGATCTTCTTCAGGGCGTCGACCGCCGCTGTCACGGCCTTGTCGATACCGCGCTTCAGGTCCATCGGGTTCATGCCCGCGGCCACCGACTTCAGGCCCTCGCGAAGGATCGCCTGGGCGAGCACGGTCGCCGTGGTCGTGCCGTCGCCCGCGATGTCGGAGGTCTGCGATGCCACCTCCTTTACCATCTGCGCACCCATGTTCTCGTACTTGTCCTTGAGCTCGACCTCTTTCGCGACCGAGACGCCGTCTTTGGTGATCGTCGGCGCGCCGAACGATTTGTCGAGGACGACATTGCGGCCCTTGGGGCCCAGGGTGACCTTCACCGCATCGGCGAGGATATTGACGCCGCGCAACATCCGGATGCGCGCGCTGTCGCCGAATATAACTTCTTTTGCTGCCATGGTTCTTCCCTCTCTTTTAAGCGTTCGTTATTTGCCGTCGATGACCGCGACTACATCTTCTTCGCGCATGACGAGCAACTCCTCGGCACCGACCTTGACCTCGGTCCCGGCGTATTTCCCGAACAGTACCTTGTCGCCGACCTTGACATCGAGCGGACGAATCTCGCCGTTCTCAAGGATTTTGCCTTTGCCGACCGCCACGATCTCACCCTGGATCGGCTTTTCCTTGGCCGTATCGGGGATCACGATGCCACCGGCGGACTTCCGCTCTTCTTCCAGGCGGCGCACGATCACGCGGTCGTGCAGGGGGCGAATATTCATACTGAATTCTCCTGTTTGTGAATGAGGCTGCGCTTTCAT
>JAKARW010000034.1 GCA_021819125.1 Pseudomonadota bacterium
CGGGCGGTGATCTGGATCGCGCCTTCGTCGCGTGTCGTGTGGCGGGTGCCTGATGCCGGTCACCCGCGGGTCGTGGGCCGGTTGCTGGACATCGATCCCAAGCGCGCGGTCGCGTTGGAGCGCGCGCGCATGAGCCGCCGGCCCGTGATGACTTCGCTCATCTCTTTGTTCAAAGGCGGGCGGGGTTTTCTGGTGATGGCGCCCGTGCGCGTAGGTGACCGCTTCAGCGGCTACCTTGGCGGCGTATTCGATACCCATGGCCTCTTCTCGCATTTCGTCGCCAATCTGTGGCAGGGCTATCACGTAAGCGTGTGGCTGCACGGCCAGCGATTATTCGTGCGCGGACCCCCCGGCGCGGCCCGCTACCGGCATAGCGGCCACGTGCGCTTTTTGGGCCAGAATCTCACGATGCGGGTAAGCCCCGGGGCGGGCGTCGTGCATAAGATCGCAGTCGGCCTGCCGGCGATTGTGCTTACAAGCGGCCTCTTGCTTGCATTGTTTGCGGCCGCCGCCTTATATGCCATGCAGCAGGCGCGCCGTCATGCCGATTCACTCGACCGCATGAACGCCGGGCTCGAGAACCTGGTGCTGGCGCGTACCGCTGCGCTGCGCGAGGAGCGTGAGCGCTGGCGGGTGACGCTCATGAGTATCGGCGATGGCGTCATCGTGACCGATCGCGAGGCTCTGGTGCAGGCCTTGAACGCCGAGGCCGAACGTCTGACCGGCTATCGTGACGACGAGGCGCGTGCGTTGCCCGTGGATACCGTGTTCCCGCTGTATCGGGATCTGCAGGGGCCGCCGATCGAAGGGCCGGTGGCGCAGGCCTTGCGTACCGGCGAGGTGCAGCACCTGCGCCATCCGGCCGTTTTGAGGGCGCGTGGCGGACGGGTCTTGCGCGTCAGTGATTCGGCGGCCCCGATCCGTGATGACCGCGGAGCGGTGACCGGTGCGATCATGGTGTTTCGCGACGTCACGCGGCATGAGGTCTTGGAGGAGCAGGCGATGAAGGCCTGGAATCTCGAGGCGTTGGGGGTGCTGGCCGGCGGCATCGCCCATGACTTCAACAACATCTTGACCGCGATCTTTGGAAACATCACGCTCGCCAAGATCTACGCGCCCGGCGACGGCGCCTTACAGGGGGCCCTGGCCGATGCCGAACGCGCCAGCTGGCGGGCGCGCGAGCTCACTTTTCAGCTGCTCACCTTCGCCAAAGGCGGGGCACCGGTCAAAAAGCCGGGCTCGATCGGCGAGAGCGTGCGCGATCTCGCTCGGTTTTTCCTCAAGGGATCGGCGGTGCGTTGCGAGATCGACATCCCCGAGGATCTGTGGCCGACCGAATTCGATCCCGACCAGATGGGTCAAGTGATCCAGAATATCGTCCTGAATGCCAAGGAGGCGATGAGCGACGCCGGGGTCTTGCAAGTCACGGCGCGCAATGTGACGCTGGCGGGTTTTGAGGTCGCGGAACTTGCCGCCGGCGACTATGTCGAGATAGCCTTTCACGACAGCGGGCCTGGGATCGCACCGGAGCATCTCGCGCATGTCTTCGATCCTTACTTTTCACTAAAGCCCACCGGCACCGGGTTGGGCCTCGCCGTGACTTATTTGGTGGTCAAGCGCCACCAGGGCATGGTGACCGCGGATTCCGTGGTCGGACAGGGTACGACCTTGACCGTGTACCTGCCGCGATCGCGGATCAACCCGGCGCCGGCTGCGGATGTGTCCGGGAACGGACCGGTGGCGGCGGCGGGACACGGCCGGCGGGTGCTGATCATGGATGATGATCACGACGTGCGCGCGATCGGGGTGCAGCTGTTGCGGACCTTAGGCTGCGAGGTCACCGAGGCCGCCGATGGCGAGGAGGCGCTGCGGTTGTACGAAGAGGCGCGCGCCCGGCGGCCGTTTCACGCGGTGATCCTGGATCTCACGGTGCCGGGCGGGATGGGTGGCAAGGAGTGCGTGCGCAAGCTGCGGGAGCGTGATCCCGGGGTGCGCGCGATCATCGCCACGGGGTATTATAACGATCCGGTCGTGGCGCAGTTCCAGATCTACGGATTTTGCGCCGCAGTGCAAAAACCCTATCGGCTCGAGGATCTGGCCGCAGCGCTTACGCGTGCGCTTAATCACGCGCGTGACTAAGGGCGCTTGTCGGCCGCGTCTGCGCGGCCATTCGTGGGCGCCCTTGCACAACCCACGCCGTCCCTGATCGCAGACCTACGGCCCAGAGGCCCGTGCTGGGTCTCCTGCAGCGCGATCGCGGTGCGCTATTACGGTGTGCACGGCGCGCGAACAAGACGCCCCGGAGGTTATTGTGATTGGCCGAAGACGCGATGGGCGCGTGCGGTTGCGCGGGCGGCCAACGGCTGACACGGCGCGCCCAATGTCTGGGTGATGTTCGGGCCGCAGGTCGTGGATCGCAAGACGCTGCCCCCCATCATCTCATGTGGACGCGCGCCCCAAGCCGTACGGGAGATTGGGCGGTGGTGGTCTCCACCCTCGTGATAGGCGGCAATGCCAGGACCGGGGCGCGCAAGGACGTCATCGACTATGAAAGGCCCGGTCACCCAGCGTGTCCCGGAGCGTGCGGTCGCAGGCCGCGTGCAAGTGCGCCCCGATACGTTCGTCACCCAGGATACCGTGGGTTACAGCGCCTATACGCACGGTTATCGCCAGGTCTTGCGTGATGCCGGTGCCGGGACAAAGAAAGCGTCCATATGCGGGCGTGACTTATCGTTCGCGGCCGGCGTGTGTCGGAAATCTGGCGCTATACGCTCTTTGCCCCGCGCATCGCCCACTCGCCGCGAAAACGCCTGCGCGACAGGCCGAGGATGACCGGCCGGGCGCGGCTGTGATAGGGTGGCGGCGCGGCGGAGGTATGATGGCGGAAACGGAAAAGAACCACTTGGGGCAGGAGGTGGGGGCATCAGTGGTCGGCTGGCATCCGCCGGCATGCCCGGATGATCGCGTGCTCACGGGACGGTTGTGCACGGTGGAACGTGTGGACGTGCGGCGCCACGCGCGGGCGCTTTATGATGCCCATGGCCTCGACCGTGAGGGCCGCCTATGGACCTATCTTCCGCACGGGCCGTTTGCCGATTTTGCCGACTATCGGGCATGGCTTGCCCACGCGCAGCGCAGTACCGACCCCTGGTTCTATGCGATCGTCGATCGCGCTACCGGGCAGGCGACGGGGACCGCCGCTTATCTGCGCATAAGTCCCGAGGCCGGGTCGATTGAGGTCGGCGCCCTGGTGTTTTCCCCACGCCTGCAACGCCGACCGGCGGCCACCGAGGCCATGATCCTCATGATGGCGCACGCCTTCGCGCTTGGTTACCGCCGCTACGAGTGGAAATGCGACGCCCTGAATGAGTCCTCGCGCGCTGCGGCCATGCGTCTTGGGTTTCGCTATGAGGGGACGTTTCGCAAGGCGGCAGTGGTCAAGGGCCGCAATCGCGACACCGCCTGGTTTGCCGTCACTGATGACGAGTGGCCGGCGCTGTCAGACATTTTCGCGCGCTGGCTCGATCCTGCGAACTTCGATGACACCGGAGGGCAGCGCACAGCACTGTCGGCGCTTACGCAGGCATGGCGGGCGCGCCGCGTGGGTTCGTGAGACGTGAAGGGACGGCCCTCGGCACGCCGCAGATTTACGGATCGCGGGCGCTTCTATCCTCCGCGACTGGCCGAGGAGGCGGTGGCGCCGCGCGCCGGGGGGAGTTCCGTTAAGCCGCTTAAGGCGCGTATCCTGTCGATGGATGATGAGCCGGTTCATAAGGCCACTCATGTGATGTTGGCGCAAACCAGCCACGAGGTGTGGGTCACCCGCCGATGGCGCGGCGACGCTATGCGAGTATCGCAAGAACCGCTACGATGTCCTCATCCCCGATCTCACGGTGCGCGATGGTCGGGGTAGGCTCGCTACCCTCAAGCGAGCTACGGGCCATCGACCTGGGTATGGTGGCCATTATCTCGAGCGGGTATCCGGACGATCCGGTGATGGCCGACCACGAGTGCTGTTGGCTTTGTGGCCAAGATTCCCAAACCCTGCACCCTCGAGACCCCGGATGCCGCCCGCGCGCCGCTCTCGAGGCGTGCGGGCGGCGAGCGGCAAAGTGCGCTCGGGAAGGTGATTTAGGTGGGGGCAGATGTGCGCGCGGTGAAGGCCGGGGGCGCTATTCTTGTGAACGGTTGCGCACAAACACCCCGCCGGTATTTGTGTTCGGTCTCGCCGTCGGGTTATGCGCGCCAAGGCATGCGATGGGATGCCGGTAATAGCCGGATCTCGACCAAATTGAGGATTCTCGCGATCACCATCGCGGTTTATCTTGTATGAGGAGACGCTGATGAAAAACGGGGGATCACGACGCCCCGGGGGCGATCTGGACGGCGGGCGGCTCGACGCCATCGTGGCGCGCGCCCACAAGGAAGCGGATACGCGCATGCGCGGTTACCGCGAGCAGTCGTTACGGCTGCATCCGCATGTGTGCGCGCGCTGCGGCCGCGCGTTCGATCGCAGCAATCTCCACGAACTCACTGTCCACCACAAGGATCACAACCACGACAACAACCCACCCGATGGCAGCAACTGGGAGAATCTGTGCCTGTACTGCCATGATTGGGAACATCAGAAGTATTCGTATGCGGTAATCGGGGCGCAGGCCGACTTCGGGCTCACGACCCCGCCCGCGGCCCCTGCGGAGGCCCAGCACAACCCGTTTGCGGGTCTCAAAGAGGCGCTTACCCGCAAGCGCGGGGATTGATCGCCGCGGGCCCAAACGGAAAGACCGGCGGCCCCCGAGAGGACCGCCGGCCGGTCTACGACTCGCGTCTAGCCTTTTGGACTAGATTAGGCCGGTGTGACCTGAGTGGCCTGAAGACCTTTCGGTCCCTTCTCGACCTGATAGGTCACGGCCTGGCCTTCGGCCAGGGTCTTGAAGCCCGAGCCGCTGATGGCCGAGAAATGCACGAATACATCCGCGCTCCCGTCCGAGGGGGAAATGAAACCGAAACCCTTCGCTTCATTGAACCACTTCACTGTTCCTGTTGCCATTCTGGTATTGCCTCGATGTGTAGGAAGAACTGATCCCCGTTATCCGGGTATAATTGCAGGATCGAAGGAGATATACGGGAAATTGCCGAGTGAAACTTCGTGTAACGTCCGATCGTGTAACATCCTAAAGAGCAGCTGCAATGGATATACGCTACCCTAGTTCCGCGGGCCTTGCAACTAGGATAATAAAGGGGGCGGCCCTTGGTCGGAGGCCGGGCGACAGGCTTGGCGCCATCCGGCCGGGTTTGGTCCGGCGCCGGGGAACTTCCACGAAGGTCTATGGACTTAAAGGTTCACCGGCAGGCAAAGTGGTGGGGCAGGGCGCGGGCGCAAGGTTTGATTCAATGAAGGGGATGGTGTGACAATCGACGAGCGAACGCGCAGGCGGGTGCGTATGATTCCGCTCGACGTGGCCGAACCCGCGGAGATCCGCGGGCGGCTTTGCGCCTATCTTGCAATCCTGGGGGTAGAGAGGGTCCACGCCGAGGCTTGGGCGCAAAAGGCCTGCGAGGGGGCGGTAAGTGGCGGCGAGGCCTTCGCGCGTTTGCGCGAGATCCTGGTCGCAGACCTCGCGGCGCGTGCCCCGAATGTCGCCGATGATCCCGAGTGCGCGGCGCTTGCGCGACTGTCTATTTGGTTGCGGGTAAAGCCCGCGACGCTCGCGACCTTGCCGCTTACGCCCTCGCTCACGCGCCAACCCATGGCGTCAGAGCGTGTGCGTTCATGAGCCGCGGCGCACGCCGCGGACCCGCTTCACGTTACGGAGGGGTGGGGCGGGGGCTGTTGTTGGCGCTGCTCGTATTGATACCAAGCCTCGTGGCCGGCGAGTTTTTGCTCGAGGTGCTCCCGCATCCGGGCTATACGATCCTAAACGACGCACTGGCCGTGGTATTCGGGGTGCTGTTTGGGTGGATATCGGTCGGTCTGTGGGTCTCGCTCGCCGGCGCGGTGTTGTTGCTGTTGCGTACGCGATCACGCCTGAAGGTCCCGGCGGTGACCACGCGCGATGCGCGCGTCGCGCTCGTGGTCCCGGTGTTTCGCGAGGACCCGCGGCCGGTGTGCGCGCGCATCGAGAGCGTGTACCGGTCGCTGGAGGCCGCGGGGCGCTTGGCGCAATATGATTTTTTCCTGCTAAGCGACAGCAATGACGCCGACGCCTGGGTGGAGGAAGAGGTGGCGTGGGCGGGGCTGCGGGCGCGATTGGGGGGTGACGCGCGTCTCTACTACCGGCGCCGACGCCTCAATATCAAGCGCAAAAGCGGCAATATTGCCGATTTCTGCAGGCGCTGGGGGTCTCAATACCGCTACATGGTCGTGCTCGACGCCGACAGTCTCATGACCGGCGAGGTCCTTGGGCGGCTCGTGGACCTGATGGAGTACAACCCTTCGGTGGGCCTGATCCAGACATTGCCGGCGGCCATCCACCAAAATACGCTGTTTGGGCGTGTCCAACAGTTCGCCAGCCGTCTGTACGGCCCGGTGTTCGCCGCCGGCCTGCATTTCTGGCACATGGGCGAGGGCCATTATTGGGGTCATAACGCCATCATCCGCGTGGCGCCGTTCGTGCGCCATTGCGCCTTGCCGCGCCTGCCCGGTTCCGGGGCGTTCGGCGGCGAGATCATAAGCCATGACTTCGTGGAGGCGGCGCTGCTGCGCCGCGCCGGATGGGAGGTATGGCTGGAGCCCGGCCTCGAGGGCAGCTACGAGGAGACGCCACCGACCTTGCTCGACGAGTTGAAGCGCGACCGGCGCTGGGCGCAGGGCAATATTCAGCACACCCGCCTCATTTTTGCCCGCGGGTTTGTGCCGCTGCACCGGGTGGTGTTCGTAAACGGCATCATGTCGTACGGATCATCGCTGCTGTGGCTTGCGTTTTTGCTGCTGTCGACCGCCGAGGTGGTCATGCATGTGCTCATTCCCCCGAGCTATTTCCCGCGCACCCACGTGTTGTTTCCGGTGTGGCCGGTGTGGCATCCGCAATGGGCGGCGGTGTTGTTTTGGTTTACGCTCGCGATCCTTTTCATCCCCAAGCTGCTCTCGATCGCGCTTGCGGTCGTGAATCGCCGCACGCGCGGCTTCGGGGGACTGCACCGCCTGCTTGCCGGGGCGTTTGCCGAAAGCCTGGTGTCGTCGCTGCTTGCGCCGGTACGCATGCTTTTTCATACGGTGTTTGTGATCTCGGTGCTCATCGGGCGCAAGACCGCCTGGGGCCCGCAGGCGCGCGGTGATGCGAGTACCGGTTGGGCGGAGGCGGCGCGTTACCATGGCCCGGGCACGGCGCTTGCCATCGCCTGGGGGGGCCTGGTCTACACCTTAAGCCCGACCTATTTCTGGTGGCTGCTGCCGGTCATGGGTGCGTGGGTGGCTGCCATACCGATCTCGGTGTGGCTAAGCCGGGTAGGGCCGGGGCGCAAGGCGCGTGACCTGGGGCTTTTTGTGACGCCCGAGGAGATCGATCCGCCGCCTCTCTTACGTCTCTACCAGGAGGCCCTGGCGGCCCCCGAGCTTGCGCGTTGCACCGCGGCCCGGGGGTTCCTCGCGGCCATTGTCGATCCTGGGGTAAACGCCCTGCACTGCGCGCTGCTGCGCCCATCCGAGAGACACCACGAGGGGATGATGTTGAGCCGCCAGCAGCTTATCCTGACGGCCATAAAAGATGGTCCGGCGGCGTTGAGCGCAAGCGACAGACTGCGGCTTTTGAACGACCGTGACAGCGTCGCGGCATTACACTGGCGGGTATGGGCATTACGCGCGCCACGCGCCCGGTATTGGCTCACAGAGGACATGATGCCGGTGGATCGGCCGACACCGCCGCCGTGCGCTCAGATCCAACAGTAAAGGTAGCGTTTATCAAGACATCAGGGGGAATGGTGAGGAAACAAAGTTTCTGGCCGATGATGATCATGGCCGCGGCCGTGACCTTGACGGGCTGCGCGACCACCGGCGCGGTCCGTAAGGCGACGGCAAAGGCCAAGACGGCCGACCTCGAGAGCCGTCAGGCGTTGGCGGCGATCAAGACTTTACGCCTAAAGCGCCAGGCGTCCGACCAAGCCTTCGCGCAGGCCATCGCGCAGATCGCGCAGGAGCAGCAGCGGCTCGAGGAGCGCCTCGGGCGGCTGCGCGCGCGAGAGCACCGGCCACCGGCACATGCCGCAGCCCCTCTGGCGGCGATCTCCAAGGCCACCGCGAACGCCTTTTTCGGTCAGGTGGTCGCGCGCGCCCGGGCGCTCGCCGTCGCCCCCTACAAGGCGCCGGGCCAGGTGTCCAAGGGCCTTCAAAAGCTCGATTTTTCTCAATACAGCAAGATCTCCTACGTCGGTCGTGTGCCCGGGTGGCCGCCTGGTACGCCGTTTCATATTCAGTTGTATCCGGCGGGCTATCTCTTTACCTGGCCGGAAACGATCCGCATCGTCTCTGGCGTAAAGCGTGTCACCCCCGAGCTGCCGGTTGCAGTCGCGGCCGACCAGAAGCTTGCCGCGCGCCTGCCAAAGACCATCCCGCCTGCCGGTTTTAGTGTCTACACGCGTTTTGGCAAGGGCCCGGCGGTCGATGAGTTTCTGTCGTTTCTGGGGGCGAGCTACTTCCGGGCGGTCGGGGCCGGACAGTCCTGGGGGCTGTCGGCGCGCGGGGTGGCGGTGGATACCGCAGTCCCGGACCGTGCCGAGGAATTCCCCTATTTCCAGGAATTTTGGTTATTCGCGTCGCACCCGCGCGCCCGGCATTTGGCGTTTTGCGCACTGCTCGACAGCCCGAGCCTGACGGGCGCCTATCGTTTCGTGGTGCGCCCCGGGACCGACACCGTGATCGATGTCAAGGCGGTGTTGTTTGAGCGCAAGCACGTCCGGCGTCTGGGGATAGCGCCGCTCACCAGCATGTTCCTTCAGGGCCGCTTCAGCCATCATCGCTTCGACCCGATGGTCCGTTCCGCGCACGATTCCGATGGGCTCGCCGTGGCCCTGCCCGATAACGGACGGTTGTGGTGGCCCCTGCGCGACCCCAAGCGTATCGCGATCTATCGCTTTGCGCAGGTAAACCCAGGCGGTTTTGGCCTCATGCAAAGGGCCCGGCGCGCCGGCGACTATCGCGCCTACGGCATGCATTATGAGCGGCGCCCGAATGCGTGGGTGACACCCGAGGGCGATTGGGGGCCTGGGCATCTCATGTTGGTCGAATTGCCCACCAATAGCGCAACCAATGACAACATCTCGGCCTTCTGGGTGCCCCAGAGTCAACCGCCGGCGCTCACGCCCATGACCTTCCATTACCGCATCGACTGGACCGGTGTCGATCCGCGCGGCGCGCATCTCGGTTATGTCAGCGCTTGGCGCCGCGCACGCCGTGCGCCAAACGCGCAGACCTATGTCATCGACTTCACGGGCCCGGTACTCGCGCGCTTCAATCCGGCCATGCTGACCCCGCTCGTGCATGTCTATGGTCCGGCGCGGGTGGTCAAGTCATGGCTTACGCGCAATGCCGCAGGCGACATTCGCATGCAGTTTGGCGTCGTGCGCACAAGTTCCGCGCCCGTCACCATCCATGCGGCGCTCCTGCAGGGCGGCAAACGCGTGACCGAGACCTGGGCGAACGCCTTGCCGGGCACGAAGTGAGCGGCCGGCGCCCCCCATGGAGGTAGGCGGCTTTCACTGAGGCGCGTGGGCGCCCCATGGCCGCAAGCCGCATCGGTAGGGGGCGGCGAGTGAAGCGGGAATCGGCGGTATCGCACGACGTGTGCGAATAGTCTAAGCTGATAGCCATGTCGCTACCGTCTCCGGAGTTGCGTGCGCTCCTCGATGCCACCCTGGCCCATTACGAGGGCCGGGCGGCGGCATTTTGGGCGGCCACCCGCGACCACGACGTGACCCAAAACCGCGATGCCCTGTTGGCCGCGCTCGGCCCCGGCGGCCCGTGGACGATCCTCGATCTCGGTTGCGGTCCCGGGCGTGACCTCAAGGCCTTTTCCGAGCTCGGTCATTGCGCGATCGGTGTAGAGGGCGCGGCGCGTTTTGTCGCCATGGCCCAAGAGTACAGCCATTGCGAGGTCTGGCAGCAGGATTTCCTGGACCTGGATCTGCCGCCGGCGCGGTTCGATGGGGTCTACGCCAATGCCTCGTTGTTTCACGTCCCACGCCAGAGCCTGCCGCTCGTGTTGGCGCGGCTCTATGCCGCACTGCGTCGGGGCGGGGTGTTTTTCGCCTCGAATCCGCGCGGGACCGGAGAGGAGGGGTATCGCGACGGGCGTTACGCGGTCTTGTACGATTGGCCGGCGTGGCAATCCTTGGTCGAGACAGCGGGGTTTAAAGAGGTGTCGCATTATTACCGCCCGGGGGACGTGCCAGTGGCGCAGGCGCGGTGGATCGCAAGTGTATGGCGCAAGATCTAGCCGCGCCGGCGAGGGTTTGGTGGTATCGGGCCCTGGGGGCGGCGGTGCTGGCGGTGCTCGTGGCGGGCGCGGCCCGTCCGTTGCCTCCACGGCCGGCGCTCTTTGGGGTGTTGCTGCAGACCGCGACCCGCGCGACGCTGGGCCGCGCGCTGATGCGGGCGCATCTGACCCTGGCCCCCGGTGGCCACCATCACTGGTTTGACGTCTACGAAGTCAACGGGGTTCTCAAACATGCAAGCAAGCTTGCCGTGAGCTACACCCGCGGTGGGCGCTTCGCCAAAGCCGTCTATATATTCCCGAGTTTCATCAGCACCAAACATTTCGGCGAGGTGTTGAAGATGGTGACGGCCAAGTATGGGCCGCCGACCGACATGACGGGGCACGCCTCCATCGGCCGGGCACGGGCGCACTGGGATCTCGCGCACGGATTCAAGATCATCGTCAAGCGGCGTTGGCCGAACCCGACGACCTATATGGTTATCGAAAACCGTGTGACTTTGCGGCGCATGAAGGCCGAGCAGCGGCAATCCACGGCGCATAGCGGCGCGTTCTAGGGGCGGCACGAGAGGCGCAAGAGTACGCCCTCCTGCGAACCCATTTCATAGGAGAAACACGAGCCCCTCGGTCAGACTCACCTCATGTTGGAAGAGGTTCGGCATTGACCGTGATACCGGTTATACATCATCGTTAGGACGAATGTGGTCCGTTGACGTATTTTGTTGATAGGGCTACTTGTCTCGTCATGCGGTTGGCGCCTACCAATGGATTTATGCGATAATTCTCCCACCGAAAGCGGAATTGGCTGCTGATAATTGGCGGGGCTGGAGAGACTGGATGAGGTCCGATATTTTCTCTCGTTCAAGGATTGATGAGCTCGGAGGACGTCTTCGTACGGGGGTTACGGATCCAGATCTTCGGCTGCTAGATGAGTATCGAAAGTCATTCTGTGAAGATTATGATCGCGTGATCGAGGAGTTGCGTACTCGTATAGGTCTCGAGCTGGGGGGGGACCGGCCAAGTCGACCACTGCTATCGTTGATAAGCTTAAGCGTGGATCGATGCGTCTTTCCCAGATGCAGGACATCGCTGGTTGCCGAACTACTGTAAAGGATATTGCTACACAGAATAACATTGTCAGCGCAATCGTTGAGATATTTCCGGCCACTATTATTGATCGTAGGGAACAGCCAAGTCACGGCTATCGCGCTGTCCATGTGATTGTGCGGCCAAACGTTCTTCCGATTGAAATTCAAGTTCGCACGCGGCTCCAGCACTTATGGGCGGAGATATCGGAGAAACTTGCTGATAAGTTGGGGATTGATGTGAAATATGGTGGCGGACCAGATATCGCTCGTCAGTCCTTGGATTATATGGGAGATATAGTAAAGAGATTAGAAATGTTAGAATATCTAGCTAGAACTCTTCCCACAGAAGATATAAAAAGCCAAATGGCAACGATTAGGAATGACATTGAACAGATCCTAACTAGATTTGGTTAATTTAAGAAGGAGTGATTATGATTTTTCTTATAAACTATAATCGCCAAAAAAGTATGTTGGAATCGATTACGGAGTTTAGCGATGAGCATCGTAAGATGGCTGAGGAGGCGCGCCTTATGATGGAGATTAAAAATCTAGAGTGTGGGACCGCCAGAGAGATCGTCTTGTTAGAAGCATTGACAAAAGATAATTTGAGACATACTCATCGTCGTTATTTCGAGACATTGAGCGAATTGACTTCTGATTCGAGAATCGTATTCACCGATGTGGCGTAAGTCTTGAAGCGTTGTAATTACTCAACCCAGAACGCTGCCGCTGTCCTGATGGGGCGCGGTATTTTCCAATCCCTAAATGAGTCTGAAGAGCGAGAGTAAGAGGCCACCCTCAGCCGGATTTGAGATCCTGTTCGCGTATGGTGTGAAACAGCTTCTGGCGGGCTTTTTGAAGACGGTCCGCCGCCTGGTTGTCGCTTAGGGCATAGGCGATCTCGTCGAGTATCGCAAAGCTTTAAGCCCGGCTTCAAATAGGCCTTTGCCCCAGGGAGCGATTTCAGCTTCTCATAGGGGGTCATCATCGCCTCATAGCGGTAGCGCTTACGCTCGCGGCCTTGGGCATCCGTGTAGGTCTCCGGGAGGGTCAGGGACGGTGGTAATTCACATAGGGATTCAAGACCTGCTGGTTGAAGAGATTGATCCGTTGGGCGAAACGACTGGGGATGCGGCTATAGCCGAAGACCTTGCGCACCACGGACCCATTCTTGCTTTCGGCCAAGGCATTGTCGTTGGACTGCCGGGAGCGCGATTTGGTGAACGCGATGAAGAGCTTCTCCAGCAACTCGGCTGCCCGTTTGTTGATGTATTCCGAGCCATTATCCGAGTGGAAACCCAGCACCTGAAAAGGGAAGGCCTCCAGCAACTGTTCCAGGATTGGGATCAAATAATATTCACTGATCTTCTCGACTGTTCCCGCAGGGACGCACGGCGACAGACCACCTCGAACTGGGTGACCTCCACCGTCGCATTCACATGATAAACGCCTTTTTCCCGTCCAAATCCCCCTGATGGACGGTATCGATGCGGATGGTTCCGGGGCGTCCATTGGGTGCCGGTTTGCGGCGTTCGCCGATGGGAGTCTGCCGCGACCTGGTCTTCTCGAAGTGACGCCGCTTACGCGTGTAGGGAACAGATTTCCGGAGGTTGTAGAGATGGCTCACCGAGATCTGCGCCAGGCGCTCGTATTCGGTCTGCCCGAAGACCAGTAAAGCCCGCTCGCAGAGCTTTTTGACAGCCGGTCCCGAGGGCGTGTCGTGGCGCTCATCCATCGCCGCGAGCAGGCCGATATCGGCGGGGGCTGTACTTCGGCGTAAAGCCCGCCACGGTCCTCTGGCGGCGTCTCACGGTGCCGGTCGTGCGGTACTGGGCGATCAAGCGGGTGACCTGCTGCCGGGAGTATCCGCTGACCTTGATAAGCACGCGGATCACGACCCCCTGATCTCGCCGGGAGAGGGTCCGATACCGGAATCGAATGAGGGTCTTTTGCGCCCATTCATAACGGACGGCCGGGCTACTCAGTACCGAAAAGGCCACCGTCTGGGTGCCGGACAAAAACTCAGCCAGTTGATCAATTTGGGTCAGGTTATCGAGGTTCATAAGGGTTTGCATCCCCCCATCATGAACGGAATCTCGGTCCGGCTTCAGACTCATTTCATATTGGACAAGGCTTCCCATTGCATAATGCGGTCTTTGGTCGCATAATAGTCGCTCAGGATGGCTAATGTCTGTAGTGTTGTCGATATCAAGACTGTATCCCGCACCTTCCGACCTCCGTCAGTCGTTACCCTAATCCCGTCTAACCATCGCTGCCTTGTGGGGTGTCGATGGCGTGCGGCCGCGCGCCGCTTCCCTAGGTTTTTCAGGAGTATTCATGTCCTTTGCATCACTGAATTTGATCCCCGCGTTGTTGAAAGCCCTCGAGGCCGCCGGCCATGAGCAGCCCACCCCGATTCAGGCGAGCGCGATCCCGGCAATGCTCGCCGGGCGCGATGTCATGGCCTGTGCTCAGACCGGAACCGGCAAGACCGCCGCGTTCCTGCTGCCTACCCTGCAGCGGCTCGAGGCGCACCGCGCCCCCGCCGGCCGCGGACCACGGGTGCTGGTACTGACCCCCACGCGCGAGCTTGCGACCCAGGTGAGGGACGCGGCGTCTTTGTATGCCAAAGAGCTAAAGCACCTGCGTCTTGGGACGATCGTGGGCGGCGTGCCTTATCCGCCGCAACAAAAGCTCCTCATGCAGCCGCTTGATGTGCTGGTGGCGACCCCGGGCCGGTTCCTCGACCATATGGAGCGGGGGCGTGTCGATTTCACGCGCCTTGAGGTCGTGATTCTGGATGAGGCCGACCGCATGCTCGACATGGGCTTTCTTGCCGACGTCGAACGGATCATGGCGGCGACCCCCGCGACGCGCCAGACGGTGATGTTCTCGGCGACCTTCGAAGGCCGTATCGCGACTTTGGCCGGTCGCTTGTTGAAGGACCCGGAGCGCATCCGCATTGCGCCCACCGAGGCGCAGAACGCAAAGATCGCCCAGCATGTTCACTATGTAAGCGATGTCGCGCAAAAGAAGGCGATGCTGATGGCGTTGCTAAACGAGGGCCCGGTCGGACAGGCGATCGTGTTTACCGGCACCAAGCATGGCGCTGATCGATTGGCCACGGCCATCGGCCAAAACGGGCACAGCGCCGCGGCTTTGCACGGCGATATGCGCCAGGGCGCGCGCAACCGCACGCTGGCGCAGTTTCGCGCGGGCAGTGTGCGTGTACTGGTGGCCACGGATGTCGCGGCGCGCGGTATCGATGTCGCGGCCATTTCGCATGTCTTCAATTATGATCTTCCACGCTCCGCTGAGGACTATGTGCATCGCATCGGGCGCACCGGGCGCGCCGGCCAGAGCGGTTCGGCGGTGTCGTTTGCCTTGCGTGCCGAGCACGGGGCGGTCAAGCGCATCGAGCGCTTTACCGGCCAGCCGATCGCACCGCGGGCGCTGGCGGGTTTTCCGGTGACCGAACCTCCGGCGAATGGCGCGAAGGATCCGGCATCGGCCGGCCGCGGGCGGCCCGAACGGGCCGGGGATCGTAATCGTTCAGGACGGCCGGGCGGCGCTCCGGGGGCCGGACGCAGTTTTGCGCGCCGGTCGCCGGATCGTGACGGTCGCGCCCCGGCGGGGCGTTCGCGTCTTGCGTCGGTGGGCAGGGGTTCGTAGCCGGCCGGCGTCGAGCGCGCCGGATAGATGGACAAAGGGGGCCTTGCGCCCCCTTTTTTTTGGCGGGTTGGTACGCTAGGCCTTCGAGAAGCCAAGGGGTCATGGCGCAGAGAAACGTGATGGCCCTGACTCCAGGAGGGGGCCCCATCAGTAACATGGCGATTTCGAGCCCGGTGATCCGCCGATACGAGGGCTTTAAGGATCACACCGTCTGGCTTGGCCTTCCGGAACGGGCCGAGGCGTTCGGGCGTGACAAGTCGGTGATCCTCCGGTGCCTAAAACATCTTTGATACCAAGGCCAGAAGGGACGACTGAAAGAGTGGCTGGGTTACAGCGTCAAATGCCCGCGCCTATCTGCTTAAAAGAAGACTTCGAGCAGCTCGGGACCGACCCGTCGGCCACCTGGGTGGGCCAGTTCCTGGATGCCTGGTGCACCGGCGCATCGCGCCCAGAAAGAAGGTGGCCCGGATGTGCCGGCGCCACCGACCGCTTATCCAAAACAAGTTCAAGGCCTCAGGGGAAGATATCGAACAGCGTCGTCGAGGGCCAACAACAAGACCAAATCCGGCTCGGAAAGTCGTCCGGATTCCGATCCCCCGAAGATCCTGGAAATGGCGGTATATCATGCCTTGGGTCAGGCTTTCCGAACATAAGCTTACCCACGAATTGTACGGAAACGCTTCCTTTCGTTAGGATCAGCGGGGTCCTGGCATGCGCTATGCAAGGATCGTGAAGGGGAAAACGCCGAGGGCATAAGATGGGCCTGAGTCGGGGGGATTATCCAGTACTGACGCTCGGCCAGGCGCCGGCCACGGCCGCCGTGCGCATGGCGGCGGTGGTCATCATCGTGGCGCTATCGCTCGTGACGCTCATCACCGCCGCGCACGCCGAGACCCCGGTCGCGGCCCTGCCAGGCTTCCTGCCGGCCTTCGCCTCCCTGACTGCGCTCGCTCAGCTTTTGACCGCGTATCTGCTGTGGGGGCAGGCGCGCGCCGGCGAGCAGCCGGCACTGGTGGTGCCGGCGGTTACCTATCTCGGTGGCGCGCTCTTGATCGCGGCCCACGCCTGGCTCTTTCCGGGGGCGTTTTTCGTCACGTTACAACACAGGGGCGAGGCCGCCGCGTGGTTGTGGGTATTCTGGCATCTGCTCTTTGCCGGCGGCGTGTTCGTCTACGGGTTGTATCCGGCGGCATGGTCCGGCCCCGGGGACTTTCGGCGTACCGCCCGACGCGGCGTATGGATCATGGTGTCTTTGGTGGCGGCCGCCGTGGCGCTTGCGCGCTCGGGGCTGCTGCCAGCGCTCGGCGGCGCCGGGCGTTTCCATGTCCCCGAATGGCTTCTGGTGCTCATGCCGGCGGCCATGATGTTGGCGATGGCCGCCCTGGCCTATGGCCGAAGGGCGCGTACCGTGCTTGATACCTGGTTATTCGTGGCGATCGCCGGGGTGTGGTGCGACATGGCGCTCATGCATCGCGGGGCGGGTCGATTTAGCATCGGCTGGTACGCCGCCCATGTCATCGGTCTCATCGCCGCCCTGGCGGTGCTCCTTGGCTGCTTGGCGGAAATCAATAAGCTTTACGGCAGGCTCGTATGGCGCGCGGCGCGCATGGATGACGCCAATGCCCGCCTGCAGGCGGTGAATAGCGAGTTGAGCACCATGGCCGAACACGATGCCCTCACGCAGCTTCTGAATCGGCGCGCCGTCCTTATGCATCTGACGGAGTCTTTTGAGGCGTGGCGCAGGGGCGGCGCGGCGTTTGGTGTCCTTATGATCGATCTCGATCATTTCAAGACAATCAATGATGACTACGGACATCTCGCCGGTGACGAGGTCTTGGCGCAGGTCGCCGCGCGCCTGCGCACGGCGGTGCGCGCAAGCGATATCGTCGGGCGCTACGGTGGGGAAGAGTTCCTGGTGGTGTTGCCAGGTACCGACGCGCACGGGATTCGCATCACCGCGACTAAGCTTTTGCGGGCGGTTCGTGATACCCCCTTTCGGTGCCAGGACCGGCCGATTACAGTGACCGTAAGCATCGGTGCGACATGCGTCGGTGGCAAGGATCAAGGCCCAGAGCATGTGATCGCGCGCGCCGATCACGCCCTTTATGCCGCCAAACGTGGCGGCCGGGATCGTCAGGTGTGGGCCGACTGGTCGCGCGCATAAGGATGTGCGCCGCTTGCATGGCGCGCAAAAGGGCAAAAACGTGCCGGATGGCCACGGGATCTCATGGTGTCGGCGGCTTACACGGTCGTGCAAAATCGCCAAAGGGGCGATAGCCGCGCGCCGCGCCATTGCGTGATCTTGCGTTTGGCAAAAACCGGATCGAGGCGTCGTCAGGGGTTTGAACGGTGAGTTATCCGCGAATCGATCAGGCCGGATGAACGCCGCTTTGGGTATTTTGGGGATGATCGTGCCGTTTTTGGCGGCAGGGCGTGGTGGCCGCAGGGCGATGTCGGCGGTGTACCGTACGGTCAGGGGGCAGTGATGAGCGAGTCCTATGGGGCGGATGCGGTCCTGATCGTGCATTTCGCCTATGTGGTCTTCGTGGTGAGCGGGTTTTTGCTGATTCCGCTCGGGGTGTGGCGCGGTTGGCGATGGACGCGCGGCGTCCGCTACCGCGTGCTGCATGGTGCGGCGATCGGCTACGTGGCGTTCGAGCAGGTGTTCCACATCACGTGTCCCTTGACCTTGTGGGAGTATCGGCTGCGCGGCGGGGCCGGCGCGCCGCACGCGTTCGTGCCGCGGCTGCTTCAGACCGTGCTTTTTCATAGGTGGCCCAGGCCGGTCTTTACCGGGCTCTATCTGGGACTTGTCGCCTGGGCACTCTTCTATTGGTGGCGGTGGCCGCCCGATCATGACTGAGAGGCCGGCGGTGCTCGAGGTCGCCTTGGCGCCTGTAGGCCGCTCCTTTATACTGCCGCGAACACATCGAGGGACGCGGGATGCAGTTGGGGCAGATGTTGGTGTTGGCGGTGGTTCAGGGTGTTACCGAGCTTTTTCCGATCAGCAGCCTAGGTCACAGCGTCCTCATCCGCACCATTTTCGGGTGGCACATCTCCAAGGCAAGCCCCGACTTCCTGCCGTTTTTGGTGGTCCTTCATGTCGGGACCGCAAGCGCCTTGCTGCTCTATTTCTGGCGGGATTGGCGCGATATCCTAGTCGGGCTCTGGCGCTCGCGCGGACGCCCCGACAATGAGCAGGCGCGGCTCTTTTGGTTGCTGGTGGTGGCGTCGATACCGGCGGGCCTCATCGGTCTCTTGTTTGAAAAAAAGATCAAACTTTTGTTCGCCAATCTGGTGGTGGCGGCGATCTTTCTCATCGTCAACGGCGTCGTGTTGTTGATCGGCGATGTCCTAAAGAGGCGCCGTCCGGACCATACGCTGGAGCATATGACCTGGGGTAAGGCGCTCATCATCGGCGCCGCCCAGGCGCTGGCGCTCATACCCGGCATGTCGCGTTCGGGGGTGACGGTCGTGGCCGGGCTTGGCAAGGGCTTCGATTATGCGGTGGCGGCGCGCTTTTCGTTTCTCATGGCGACCCCGATCATAGGCGCGGCGGCGGTGCTCGAGGTCCCCAAACTCTTTCATATCACAGGCCACATCGACCTCGGCGGGATCTTTCTGTCGGGCGTACTGGCCGGGGTCTTTGCCTATCTCAGCACCTGGATCCTGATGCGCTATTTCCGCAAGCAAGAGGTGCAGGCCCTGCGCCCGTTTGGTTACTACTGCCTGGCGGTCGGGGCCGCGGCGCTGGCCTGGTATCTCGTCTAGGGCCGCGGGATTGCGCCGGGTCAAGACCCGTCTCACGGCCAGTGGTCGCCCGGGTGCGCGCCGGTGGGTATGTAGTGTGGTGGGGTGAGGATGGTATCGCGCGGCGGGCGTGTGCGATCCGGTTCTGGGTAGTCGCGCGAGTAGTGTAGCCCCCGGCTTTCGGTGCGCGACTGCGCGGAGCGGATGATGAGCTCTGCCACCTGCACCAGATTGCGCAGTTCTATCAGGTCGTTTGAGATCTTGAAGTTGGCATAGTATTCACGGATCTCCTGGTTTAGGAGCTTCACGCGGTGGGCGGCGCGCTCCAGGCGCTTGTTGGTGCGCACGATGCCCACGTAATCCCACATGAAGCGGCGCAGTTCGTCCCAGTTGTGCGACACCACCACCGCTTCGTCGGCATCCGTCACGCGGCTCTCGTCCCACGGCGGGAGCGCCGCCTGCGGCGCGTGGCCGGTCGCGCGCGCGATGGCATCCTCGGCGGCGGCGCGCCCGAGGACCAGGCATTCGAGCAGCGAGTTGCTTGCCAGGCGGTTGGCGCCATGGAGGCCCGTGTAGGCGCATTCACCCACGGCGTAGAGCGCGGCGAGATCCGTCCGGCCGCGCAGATCGGTGAGGATGCCGCCGCAGGTGTAGTGGGCGGCGGGCACCACGGGAATGGGGCCTTCGGCCATGTCATAACCAAAGCCCAGGCAGCGTTCATAGATATTCGGGAAGTGGTCGACGATGAAGGCGCGTCCCTTGTGGCTGATGTCGAGGCTGACGGCATCGAGACCCAGACGTTTCATCTCGCTGTCGATGGCACGCGCCACGATGTCGCGCGGGGCAAGCTCGGCGCGCGGGTCGTAGTTCGGCATAAAGCGCGTCCCGTCGGGTAGCAACAACAGGCCGCCCTCGCCGCGCACGGCCTCGGAGATCAAAAACGACTTGGCCTGCGGATGGTAGAGACAGGTCGGGTGGAATTGCACGAACTCCAGGTTTGCCGTGCGGCAACCCGCCCGCCAGGCCATGCTGATGCCGTCGCCGGTCGAGGTATCGGGGTTGCTGCTGTAGAGGTAGGCCTTGGAGGCGCCGCCGGTGGCGAGCGCGGTCAGGCGCGCGCCATAGGCGTCGACTGCCCCGGTGGCCTTGTTCAGGGCATAAAGTCCGAGGCAGCGGTTGGCGCCGCCCATGCCGAGTTTGGCGCTGGTGATAAGATCGACCGCGATATGATCGGTCAGGATATGGATACGGGGGTGCGCCGCGGCGCGGGCGGCGAGCGTGGTTTCGACCGCCCGTCCCGTGGCATCGGCGGCATGCACCACGCGCCGTTGGCTGTGCCCACCCTCGCGCGTCAGGTGGTAGCGGCCATCGTGGGTGGTAAACGGTGCCCCCTCGGTGATCAGCCAGCGGATCGCCTCTGGCGCATGCTTCACCACAAATCGTACCGCGTCCTCGCGGCATAGGCCGGCGCCGGCGCCGAGCGTGTCTTGCACATGCGACTCGAACGAATCCTCCGGGCTTAGTACGGCGGCGATCCCCCCTTGCGCGTAGAGGCTCGACCCTTCAACAAGCCCGTCTTTGGCAAAGAGCGCGACCCGGCCATGGTCCGCCAGATGCAAGGCCATGGTGAGCCCAGCAAGTCCGGAGCCTATGACCGCGAAGTCGAAGTCACGCGGATAGGGGTCTGGGGATTTCTTCATCGTGATGCAACGCACCGGCGTGTTTTGCGCTATGATAGTGCCTTTACCCCTTATTGCAAAACGAGCCGCCAAGGCGACAAATCGCCCACCTTATGCCGACTGCCATGGATACCGAAAAATCTTTGTCGCAAGGCGAACCTTTTCCCATGGCCGTGGTCATTTGGAAGTGGTAGGGAGCCCTTTGAACGACAGCCCGGATCAGAGCCTGGATCAGGATCTCGTGGCGCGTGTCAAAAACGGCGAGAAGGGCGCTTTCGATTTGCTGATGCGCAAATATCAGCACAAGATCGCAAAGCTCGTGGCCCGCTATGTGTACGACAGGACCGAGGTCGAGGACGTCACCCAGGAGGTCTTCATCAAGGCCTACCGGGCGTTGGGGGGTTTTCGTGGAGAGAGCGCGTTCTATACTTGGCTGTATCGTATCGCGATCAATACCGCCAAGAATCATCTGGTCTTCCAGGGGCGACGGCCGCCGTCTTCCGATCTCGAGACCGACGACATGGAGCTCGCCCAAGAAGGCTCGAATCTGCGCGAGATTGCAACGCCCGAACACAGCGTATTGACCGACGAGATCGCGCGTACCGTGACCCGGGCGCTCGAGGCCTTGCCGGAGGATTTACGGACAGCTATTACTCTGCGCGAGATAGAAGGGTTAAGCTACGAGGAGATTGCGGCGATCATGGAATGCCCCATAGGGACGGTCCGGTCACGGATCTTTCGGGCGCGTGAGGCGATTGACAAGGAATTGAAGCCGTTGCTGGAGCTGTGATGAGTCTTCGTGGGCGGAGAGGGTGTATGAAAGAGACACTGTCGGCGTTGATGGATGCGGAACTCGAGGCGAAGGAACGCGGCAAGTTGCTCGATATGGTGGTGGAGGATGGTGAGTTGCAGGCACTCTGGGGCCGCTACCACATGGCCCGCGCGGTCCTGCGCAAAGAGTGGGATGGCAAGCCGCTTACGGATCTGCCGGCGCGCGTCCTTGCGGCGCTCGCCGAGGACCACCCCGTGCCTGCGACTCAGGCCTTCTGGGGTCCGCTTGGGCATCAGCGAGGGTGGCGGGTGGCGCGTTTCGCGCTGGCTGCGTCATTGACCGCCGCCACGGCGCTATTTGCGTTGCGCATGGCGGTGGTGGGCACCCCGCCCTCCGGGGCGCCACAGGTGTCCATGCAGACCGCGCTGTCTGCGCCCTTGCCGATGGCGCCGCGTTACGTGGAAAGGGCGCACTGGCAGGGTCCTAGGTGGCGCCGACGGCTCAATGCCTTCCTGCTCGAGCATTCGGCGGTCGCGCCGCTTGCCGGGATCAATGGTCTATCCTATGTCCGATTGGCGGCCTATAACGGCCCGCCGGTACGGGGGGCGCGGAATAAACCATGAGGGGTTGGCGGCCGCTGTGGACCGCGGGCCTGGTACTGGCGAGCGGCGCGGCCTTTGCGGGCAGTGCGCGCGCTTTTCTCAATCGCATGCAGGATGCCGCGCATACCCTGGATTACACCGGCACCTTCGTTTATCGTCATGACGGCCTGCTATCGGCCATGCATATCGTGCATCGCGTCGCCCACGGTCGGGTGACCGAGCGCCTGACCACCCTGGACGGGCGCCGCCAAGTGATCATTCGCCAGCATGGGCAGATCACCTGCTATTTGCCGCACGATCGCGTGGAGTTCGTCGAGCAGCGCGCCATGGCCCTAAAGACATTCCCGGCGCTCATACCCACTCATCTAAAGCCCCTGCGCCGGTTCTATGCGATTCACCTCGGAGGGCTTGGGCGCGTCGCCGGCATGGCCGCAAGGCTCGTGGTGATCGATCCGCGTGACCGCTACCGGTATGGATATCGCCTGTGGGCGGACCGCAAAAATGGCCTATTGTTGAAGGCCGCGATCATAAACGACAAAGACAAAACCATCGAGCAGTTCCTGTTCATCCGCCTGCATCTGCACCGCACGATTCCCGCCTCGGCCGTTGGACCTATTGGCATAGGCCATGCGAGCACCTATAAAAAGGAACGAGGCGAGCTGTTTTTCGATCCCACGCCGACTTGGACTGTGACGAAAGTGCCTCCCGGATTTCGGCTGGCCATGCACCTCATGCGGCGCATGGCCGGGCACAAGGGGGTCGTGCAGCATCTCGTCTATTCCGACGGGCTTGCCGGGGTGTCGGTGTTCATAGGCCGACGCGTGCAAGGCGTGCCAGCCCATGCGCAGCTCTTTCGCCTGGGGGCCTTGCATGTCTTTCGCACGGTCGTGGATCATAGGATGGTGACGGCGCTTGGGGATGTGCCGACCGTGACGGTCGAGACCATGGCGTTGTCGGTGCGGCCGCTTGCCCAAAGACCCCAAGCCCGCCGCGCCCCGAAGGGATAGGGATTGCAAGGGATGGTCATGATCGTGCGCAGGGTGCGGTTTTTGGTTTGGTTCATGATGGCGGGCGCGGGTGTGGCGTGGGCCGGGCAGTTGCCGGATTTCGCCCGCATCGTGCGTGAGAATCGCGCGGCGGTGGTCAATATCAGCAGCACCGAGGTCATGAAGGCCGCGATCCCCGGGCTTGGCGTCCCCGGTCATTTTGCGAACCCGTTCTTCCACGGTCCGCCTCGGGGGAACGGAAGTCCCCCGCGGCGGTTTGCGATGAAATCCCTGGGATCGGGCGTCATCATCGCCGCCAACGGCTACATCCTGACCTGCGCGCACGTCATAAACCACGCAAAGCAGGTGATCGTAAAGCTCGCCGACCACCATGACTACGTGGCGCGCGTGATCGGGCTC
>JAKARW010000095.1 GCA_021819125.1 Pseudomonadota bacterium
CTAGCCGGGACGGGCCGCTTCGAAAGGGTGGTGGTCCCCGGACCTCAAGGTTTCTGCCGGCACAACCATGCGCCTTTGACAGCCCTACCGTGGCGTCTATGCTTTATATCAAAATAACCCGACTTTAGGCCTCGAAAAGTGTAAGGCCAAACGGATGCTGGATGGGGGATACACGACTGGGATCGGAGCGCGCGCTACGGCGCATGAACCGTGCGCACGGCGCGGCGCTCACTATACTTGTGCTACTGGTATTGGCCGTTCATGTGACGCTTGCCGATCATATCACGGCCATTCGTTCGGATGCGCGCGCGATCAATGAGGCGGGGCTTGAGCGCATGCGTGTCCAGCGCGCGGCTTTGTTTGCGGTGCGTGTCGCGACGGCGCCGGTGACGCGCAGACCCGTCTTGCGCATGGCTCTGGACCACCAGGCCCGGTATATCTGGGAGGCTTGGCGCGCCTTGCCGTCGTTACGCACGGATGGTTTACCGCAGCCCCGGTCAGTGACCGAGCAAATCAGGCGGTTCGTGGGGTGGCTGCGGATCGTGGCGGCCCCCGTGCCAGGCCCTGCCAGCGCATCGGCCACACGCGCAATTCTTGCTGCGGCCGAAGGGCCGTTGGCTTTAGCCCTGAACCAGCGGGTTCTTGCTTATCAGCGGTTGGCCGAACACGATAACACCGACCTTTCCGAGCTTGCGCGCGACCAGTTCTTTCTGGTGCTGGGCGCGCTGGCTGCCCTGACACTTGTGATCTTTGTGCCGCTATCGCGTCTAACCCGCGCCGAGATCGTTAAGCTCACGGATGCCATCGCTTATAATCGCACGCTGTTTGAGTCAGCCCCTGATGGCATCATCGTCATCGACGAGCGAGGGGTGATCGAGGCCTTCAACCCGGCGGCCGAGGTCCTGTTTGGCTGGCCTGCAAAGAGTGCCTGTGGTCGCTCCGTTGGTATTCTCATGGCCGAACCTGATCGAAGCCGCCACGGCGCTTATCTGGAAAGATATCTAGCGACCGGCGAACACCACGTGATCGGGCGGCTGCGCGAGGTCACGGCGGTGAGGCGGGACGAGTTGCCTATCCCAATTGAAATTTCCGTAGGCGCCATTAATGGAAAACGAAGGCGGTTTGTGGGGATAGCGCGGGACTTGACGGCGCGCAAGGCTGCTCAGGAAGCCCTTGATGTCGTTCGCCGCCGCTACCGGGACCTTGTTAATAATCTCAACGTCGGTGTCTTTCGGATCGCGGCGGGGGCGCCACCGCGCTTCCTTGAGGTCAACCCCGCGATGCTAGCGCTCTTCGAGGCCCCGACCAGCGTAGCCTTATTGGCGCGCCCCATCGACACGTTGTTCGCCGACAGCAAGGATCAGGACATCTTTTCCGAGGACTGGGATCCGGGCACGCACGTTTTGGATCAGGAAGTCTTGCTACGTACCCTGGAGGGCCGCGAGTTCTGGGCCATGATCAGCGCGGTACGCAAGGATGAGGTTGGGGAGGCCTACTTCGACGGTATTATAGAGGATGTCACTGCGCGGCGCGAGGCGGCGCGTGCGCTCGCCGCTTTAAATCAGGATCTTGAGCAGAGGGTTGCGGCACTCGATATAGCCAACAAGGAACTTGAGGCCTTTAGTTACTCGGTGTCCCATGACCTGCGCGCCCCCCTGCGCAGCATAGACGGATTTAGCCAAGCACTGCTTGAGGATTACGCTGATAAGGTGGACGCCGTCGGCCGCGATTACTTGACGCGGGTGCGCGCCGCGAGCCAGAAGATGGCGCAGCTTATCGACGACCTCTTGCAGCTCTCGCGGGTAACGCGGGCCCAACTCGTTCGCAAGCCCGTGGATATCACAGCCATGGCGCGTGATATCGCCGAGACGCTGCAAACCGGGGCGCCCGGACGGTGCGTAAAGTGGCGCATTGCGGAGGGCCTTAAGATCGGTGCGGACCCCGTCTTGATGCGTCAAGTCGTGGCCAATCTGCTGGCCAATGCCTGGAAATTCACTTCGAAAAAGACCGAGGCGCGTATCGAGGTGGGTGAGCTGTGGGCTGACGGCCGCCGCCGATTATTCGTGCGCGACAACGGCGCAGGCTTTGACATGGCCTATGCGGATCGATTGTTTGGGGTATTTCAGCGTCTACACGCGAGCGGCGATTTCGACGGAACGGGCATCGGCCTTGCCATCGTCCAAAGAATCGTGCGCCGCCACGGCGGCGACGTGCGCGCCGAGGGTACGGTCGGCGAGGGTGCGTGTTTTTCCTTTACCATACCAGACAACGAGGATCTTGACGTCGATGACTCCTGAACGTTGTATCCTGCTTATAGAGGATAACCCAGACGATGAGGCGCTGACGCGCCGGGCGTTTGCGAAAAACAATATCACGAACCCGGTAATTGTCGCCCACGATGGCGCCGAGGCCCTTCAGTATTTGTTCGATGACAGTAACCATGTGGCGGGTGCCAACAGATTGCCGATACTGACTCTGCTGGATTTAAAGCTTCCGAAGATTGACGGATTGACCGTATTACGGCGCCTCCGAGCCGACCCGCGTACGAAGCTTTTGCCGGTCGTGATTTTGACATCGTCCGGCGAGCAGCAGGATCTCGTGGAAGGCTATGGTCTCGGGGCCAACAGCTACATTCGTAAGCCGGTCGATTTCGCGCAATTCATGGAAGCGGTGCGCCAGCTGGGGTTGTACTGGCTTGTCCTGAATAGCCCACCGCCACCGACCATGTAACTTCCCACTATGGCCGCGCCCGTTCGCATTTTACTTTTGGAGGATGCCGAGGATGACGAGGCTCTGGTGCGGCGCGCGCTCGCCAAGGCAGGTTTGACGTTTGCCCTAGATCGCGTCGCGTCGCGCACGGCCATGATCCAGGCGCTGGATGCTAACCGCTATGACATCATACTGTCGGATTATTCCATGCCCGGATTGAGCCCATTTGACGTCTTGGCGGTACTCGCGGAGCGCCGACTCGATATCCCAGTGATACTTGTCACAGGCACCATAGGCGAGAACCGGGCGGCGGCGATCATGCGTGCCGGGGCCCACGATTTTATTCTAAAGGAGGATATGTCGCGACTGGTTCCGGCCATAGAGCGGGAGCTTCGCGAGGCACAGGGCCGGTATCAGCGATGTATTATCGAAAATGATCGACGCAAGCTTGCAAGCGTCGTCGAGCAGACTGCGGACGCGGTAATGGTAACGGACCGCAACGGACACATAGAGTATGTGAATCCAGCGGTAAGCGAGCAGACCGGGTACAGCGCCTCGGAGCTCCTGGGGGCCACACCCGCAATGTTTCGCTCGGGGGCTCATGATCGGGCGTTTTACCAGAAACTCTGGTCCACGCTGTTGTCGGGCCGCGAGTTCCGGGCGATCTTTACTAATCGGCGCAAGAACGGCGAACGCTATTTTGAGGCAAAGACCTTGACACCGCTCAAGGATGAGGCCGGGATCATCACCGGATTTATATCCACGGGCCGTGATGTAAGCGAACTTGTGCGCATGCGCGAGGACTTGGAGCGTTCCCTATCGGTTCTGCGCGCGACCCTGGAAGCCACGGCCGACGCCATAGTCGTCACGGATCTGCAACAAAGTATCGTCGATTTCAATCGGCAGTATTGCGATCTGTGGGGATCGAGCGATTTGCCGACGCGCCCGTGGAACGAACGCAAGGCCATGATCGCAGGACTTCTTAGTGACCCTGAGGAATTGTTTGAGGCCGTCCGGTGGCTCTACGAACACCCCGATGAGATTCGATCGCAAGCGGTGACATTACAGGATGGACGTACCCTGGAATACTATTCCCAGCCGCAGCGGCGCGGCGAGGAGATCATAGGCCGAGTGTGGTGTTTTCGCGACATCACCGAGCGCGTGCGCCATGAACAGCGCCTCGCGCATCTCGCTTACCATGACCCCCTGACTGATCTGCCGAACCGCTGGCTTCTGGAGGAACAGCTTAAGGACCGGCTTGCGGACATGCGGGCAAAAAGTGCGTGTCTGGCCGTCGTGGTGATTGCAATCGACCGGTTCAACCGTATCAACGAGACCCTTGGCCACGGCGCGGGGGATGAGATCTTGCAGATTATCGCTCGCCGGCTGATGGCCGGGATCGCCGATGGTGGGTTGCTGGCGCGTACTGGCGGTAGCAAGTTTGTGATTGTGCAGGGGGTAGGGGGCGTGGGAGGGGCCGGCGATTTGGCTGCGGCCTTGCGGGCTACCATCGCTGAGCCCACTATCGCCCGGGGAAAGGAATTATTTTTGACGGCGAGCGTGGGGATCGGGCTGTACCCGGAGGATGCCACGGATCCCTACACGCTTTTGCAGCAAGCGGATAGCGCTGCGGCTCGTGCAAGCGAAGACGGCGGAGACGTGGTGGCGCGTTATCGGTCGCATATGTCGGCGGATGCCACGCAACGCTTGGCGACTGAGCATGCATTGCACCGGGCGCTCGCGCAACAAGAGTTCGTGCTTCATTACCAGCCCCAGGTCTGTTTGAGGACCGGGCGCATTCTGGGGGTCGAGGCCCTTATTCGTTGGCAGGATCCGCAAGTCGGGCTTGTGCCTCCCAGTCGATTCATTCCCGTTGCCGAGGAGACCGGGCTCATTGTGCCCATCACGGAATGGGCCCTGGTCACTGCCTGTACCCAGGCTGCGGATTGGCGCCGTGCCGATGTGTCGGATATCACCATGGCGGTCAATATCTCGGCACGATTGTTTAATCATGGAGATCTGCTTGGGGTTGCAGACCGTGCGTTGGTCGCGGCCGGGCTCGAGCCGCGATTTCTGGAAGTGGAGATCACCGAGGGCGTTATCATGCGGGATCTTGAGCATACGATAGATCTCTTGCGGGAATTGCGGCGCCGAGGCGTGCGCGCAAGTGTCGATGACTTTGGGACCGGTTACTGCGCTCTCGGTTATCTACGGGATTTTCCGCTTGATGTCTTAAAGATCG
>JAKARW010000096.1 GCA_021819125.1 Pseudomonadota bacterium
ATCGATGAAAGATGGCCGACAAAGGGACGATCGGGCGTGCGGTGTCCCCCAGGCGCTGTGGGCACGCGACCTTTCGATTTTGCCCCACGCGCGCCGCCCCACAAGGGTAGTCTTTGGCGGGTGCCGTGCCGGACGCGTGATCGCACAACGCGTCCGAGGGCTTAATGGTTTAGGGGAAGCGCTGGACGATGGCCTCGAGTGGCTGGCGGCTTTTGGTAGGCTGGGGTTCTGTGCGGTAGCCGAAGGCGACCATGCAGCTCACTTGCAGGGCATTGGTGTCGACACCGCAGTTGTCGCGCAGAATGGCGTTGACCGCATCCACTGGGAAGCCTTCGATGGGGCAGCTGTCGATACCCATCAGGGCCGCTGCCGTCATCATGTTGCCGAGGGCGATGTAGGTCTGGCGCGCCGCCCACTCGAAGAGTAGCCGGTCGGAATCGAGCAAGTGGAAATCGGATTCCTGGAAATTCTTAACGAGACTCTCGCGTTTTTGTAGGTGCGTCTCCGGCAGCTTGTGGATGTCTCGCATGATGTGCCAGATGTAGCTTGCGTTGTAGCGCATGCCCTGGGCGGTGCGGGCCAGCACGACGACGAAGTGGCTTGCCGTGGGCAGGGAACGCTGGGCACCCCAGGTGACGGTCCGCAGCTTCTCTCTCAGATCCATGTTCTGCACAACGAGAAATTTCCAGGGCTCGAATCCGTAGGAGCTTGGACTCAAGCGCGCGGTTTCCAGGATCGCCTCAAATTGGGCATCCGGGATGCGGCGCTTGGGATCGAACACCTTACAGGCGTGACGAAAGCGCATGGCTTCCAGAACTGTCGTCTCATCAACACGCATTCTCGGCACTCCTTCATGTAAATCGTCGTGGCGGGCGGCCTCATACGGCCCCGCGTCATGATAAACCGCCCCGTCGCCACACAAAAGCACAACTGCTCAAGGAAGCGCGCGGCAGGCAGCTTGCGCTGTCAGGATGGGGACATGATCGGCGCCACAATCACGCCCTATGCCGCTTATAACCTCAACTATGAGCGGTTTGCGTTCACGACCTTCGGCGCCGCTGACCGGGCGGCAGCCTAGAGTCGCCAAAGATTAGCTATCGAGGGGCTCATGAGGGCTTCTTCCGGGCACATCGGCAGTACCGGATGCTGGGCGCAGCATAAGAGGCTTGCGCGGGGGCATGGCTATGGGTTCGGGGTAGAGCCGGGGGTGCGGTTGTTGGAATTTGGCCGGGACATCGGCGTAAAAGAGATCTCGATTTATGGATTTACTCGCGACAACAACCAAGCGGCCGGTGGCGCAGAGGGCGGCGCTTTCGGAGCCGTGCATGCGTTTTGCAAACGAGCCTAAAAGGCGGGCGCCGCGCTTCTTGTGCTCGGCGACAAAAATGCGAGCGTATTTCCGAAGGAACTACGGATCTACCGAAAGCGGCAGGGGATCGGCATGAAGGTCAACCGGCTCGTGAATTACGGGTGGGGTGGGGGGTATGGAGGATGAGCGCCATAAGGGCTTGCGTTCAAGCGCGGTTTCGAGAGTGGACCCGATCATTCGCTGAAGCGGCGATCGGCGGTTCAGCGGATTTCCGCCAGTCGAGCCGGCGTAAGACGATTTTTATTGGCGGGGGCTAGCTCAACTTGGCCTTGAATCACTTCAGGGCAGCGCCCCACGGAGTTTCGCGCCAAGGACCGGGTAAAGACGGCGGACAGAATCTTCACGCTCATATCGCAGGCACGCCATGCTAGGATCTATAGTATGGCGACATCGATGGGGGCGGCGGTGGATCGGGGGGAGGGTGGTGGGCAGGTGACGGACAAGACCATGAGTTGGCACGCGTTACTGACGTCGGCGCGCCTTGGGGTAACGGTGACGCACGGATCACCCACCACCGGGCGCAGTGAATTCCAGAGGGATTTCGATCGCATCATCTTCTCTTCGGCCTTCCGACGGCTCCAGGACAAGACCCAGGTCTTTCCTCTGGCCGAGAGCGACTATGTGCGCACGCGTCTTACGCATAGTCTTGAGGCCTCAAGCGTCGGACGCTCGCTTGGCACGCTCGTCGGGGCGGGCCTTAAGGCGCATTACCCAGAGATCGAGGACCTGCAGGTATCGCCCTCCGATATCGGCGCGATTGTGGCAGCGGCATGCGTTGCGCACGATATCGGTAATCCCCCATTTGGCCATTCCGGCGAAGATGCCATCCGCCTTTTTTTCGAGACCCATGCCACGGGCGCCGATCTTTTGGCGTCGCTGTCCGAGGCAGAGCGCGCCGACTTTTTGCAGTTCGAGGGTAATGCCCAGGGGTTTCGGATTTTGACGCGGCTCCAAAGCCCAGACAATCGGGGCGGTCTCCAATTGACTCTGGCCACCCTCGGCGCATTCACGAAATATCCGCGTGGCGCGCGTCACGATCCGATTTCAGGAGCCGTCAGCCTGCGCAAGCACGGTTTCATGGCGGCCGACGAGGAGTATTTCGCGCAGACCGCCCTCGGGCTTAAGCTCACGGCGCGCGCCGACGGCATCTGGACGCGTCACCCGCTGGCTTACCTTGTCGAGGCTGCCGACGACATCTGTTATCACGTGGTCGACGTGGAGGATGCCTACCGACTCGGCATTCTGTCTTACGAGGATGTGGAGGGGGTGTTAGCCGGGATCATCAACGATCCGAGATTGCCGCAGCGCCTAGCGGGCATGAGCGACGACAAGGGCCGTATCGAATACCTGCGGGCGCGCAGCATCAATACCCTGGTAGAACAGGCGGCGCAGCGCTTTCTGGCGATCGAGCATCGCCTGCGCGCCGGAGATTGCGACGTCCCACTGCTTGCCGAGGTGACCGCCGCAAGCGGCATGCAAGCCCTGCGTAATCTCGGCGAACAGCGCATCTACATGGCGCCGCCTGTGGTCGAGATTGAGGCCGCGGGCTTCGAGGTCCTGGCCGGGTTGCTTGCCGTGTTTGGTGCAGCGATCGAGGCCCAAGCGCGTGGGCGGATCAATGCCCGGGACCGAATGCGCTTGAAGCTCATTCCGGCGCAGTTCCTCGGACCAAATGGCGGAGTTCATGCGGACCCCTACCAGCGTCTTTTGCGCTTGACGGATTTTGTATCAGGGATGACAGACACTTACGCGGTATCTCTCTACAAAAAGGTTACCGGAATTTCCCTGCCGGGCGGCTGAGAAATCAGGTAGACACGGGCTCATCCGACTAATGGCGGACTGAACTGGATCCAGAAAATAGGAGACAGTCTTAAGGCACAAAAGAGCGTGCCATAGGAGGGCTTCAGGCGCGTTCGTGATGCCAAGGAGGGCCAGTATGGATATCGCTGAGGGTGATGGGGCGTTGATGGGGGCTATACAACATATTCTTATGGCCGGCGGCATCGACGATCCCGTAGCGGAAAGCGAGCAGATCGTAAGCGAGATCCGGGAGCGGGATCTGGAGCCGATGGGCGTGAAGGAGCGGGCGGTCGCACTGGCTCAGGCCCGCGCGAGCGGCATTCCGCTCGGTTATGTCCTTGGGCGCCAGCGTTTTATGGGGGTCGAGATTGCCGTCGGGCCCGGGGTCCTGATCCCGCGCCGCGAGACCGAGCTTTTGGGATGGGAGGCAGTGGCGCGGGTGCGTGCGGCGCGCGGCGCTCACGGCCATGGCGCACGCCTGATCGATATGTGCTGTGGTTCGGGTAACCTTGCCTGTGGCATTGCTCACGCTATTGCCGGCGTGGAGATCTGGGCAAGCGACCTCATGGAGGACTGCGCCGATTTAACCTTGCACAATGCCCAACGACTCGGGCTTTCGGAACGTATCCATGTGGCATCCGGTGATCTTTTTGAGCCCCTTGCGGCGCGCGGCGCTACAGCCTGCGATGTCATCGTGTGTAACCCGCCTTATATATCGAGTCACAGGCTTAGCCGTGACCGCCGAGACCTCCTCGACTACGAACCCAGACAGGCGTTCGATGGCGGGCCGTACGGTCTCTCCATTTACCAACGGCTTATCCGTGATGCCGTGCCGTTTTTAGTGACGGGTGGCTGGCTGCTTCTTGAGCTCGGAGTGGGGCAGGCTGTCTCCCTGAATCTCTTGCTGGGACGTTCCGAGGCCTACGATCATGTGGAGTTGGTCGCTGACTCTCAAGGAGAGCCCCGGGTGATCGCGGCACGGCGCGCCGCCATGGTCAAGGGTGTCCGTTCACCTGCGCCAGGTAGATGAGCAGCGTGATTCCCATCACCACCAGCGCCAACACCATCGCGACATAAGGGGCCGGACTGCCCGGTCCTTGTGCGACGGCCTCAGCCATGATGGCGCGACGCGTGCGCACAAAAAGCACCGATGCCCCGATCATCATGAGTATTCCCAGGGCGACGAGCCCCATGCCTAGTATCTGCGCGGCGTGCACTCCATGGTGCGCGCCGGTCCTCTTGTGCAGCGCCTTGCCGATATAGATAAGGAAGATATCGAATTTCTCGACCAGAAATCCAAATGCCATGACCGCGACTCCCGTGCGCACCCATGCCAAGTAAGTGCGTTCGTTTGCAGCATGATCACTATAGCGTTCGATCATCGTCTCTATCGCCTCAATTGCGGGTGAGTGTCGCGCCGCCAAGCGGCCTTATGTGCTCCGCCGTTCGACCGATTTTCGTGCATGGCCGTCGTCTATACAGTCGAGCCGTTATGGATTCCCAATGATACATGCTGAATCGGCGCCGTGCGCAATTTTGCGCATTCTTGAGGGAGCATACATGGCGGATACACAACTTAAAGGGGCGCAAGGGTCTCTTTTCGTTATGCCGCCGCATGGGACCCATGAGGGTGTTTCGTTGAAGCCTT
>JAKARW010000097.1 GCA_021819125.1 Pseudomonadota bacterium
AGAGTTCTGCTATCTCAAGAAACACGATTGGGAGTCGGCATTTCTGGGGCGTAAGGCTATTTCTGCGCCGCAGTCGGACAGATGACCGAAGGGATGATCAAACAGTGTCTCGGGCATCATTGTGAGCCGAAACAAAACGATGACTTCAAATCAAAGCCCGAATAGGGCGCGCCGAGACAACGCGTATCGGGACTTTCCGTCGGTAACTCAAACTTCTCGGCCTTAGCGGCCGGTTGCTTGGTGCAAATGGAAGCTTTATACGGGCAACCGAACGCTCCCACTGACTCATAAAGGTGCGCTGATTGACCTTGCGCCGTCAGAATCGCAACCGCCTTTTGGTCGAAGGAAGTGAAGGTTTCCCCGCCGAGCCAGTTTCCCTCGTAGGCGATGACACCATCGGCGAAATCCCCGCCTGCTTCGAGCACAGACAGCCCCGCTTCTACGGCGGGCCTGTTCACTGCCACATTTGCGGCGGCAAGTAGTACGTGGATTGCAGTGGCCGCGTCGGATGACTGGAAGCCATAGATTTTGAGCAACACCCAGACAAATTCGCACAGGCACGGCGTTGCTACGGCGATCAATTCGGCATCGGTCAGGATCTTGGCGGCGACGCTCGCTTGCGCGGGATCGTCGCGCACGACAGCGCGAAGAAGCACGTTGGTATCAAAAGCGACCTTCATTTTTTATGAGCTCCACCTTGCGCGATCGCCGCGTTGATTTCTCCGATAGTGGCGACTTTCTTTGTCCGGCCCGCGAGCAATCCGATGAAGCCGTCAATCGTGCCGGTAGGCCGGGCGGCTTTGAGTATGCCTCGGCCATCTGGCAGTAAATCGAGCTCGATCTTTTCCCCCGGCTTGATACCGAGGTGTTGCAGCACGTCTTTTCTCAATGTCACTTGTCCCCGCGCGGTAACCGTCAGTATGGTCATTATGATGTCCCTGTCGCCTCTGTAAGACCTCTAAAATAATGCAAAACGTTTTACTTGCAATATTTGTCGTGCCACTCACATAGAGGGACACTCAAGCGCGTAAAGCCCCTTGCACACCACCTGCCGACGATGTCAGGGCACCTTACCATAGGCTGATTGAAGTGGATCGAGCGCCATCATACTTTTGGCCATCTCGCGCCCTTTGGCGCCCATCTTTGCTACCTGATTTAGGCCACATTTTTAAGCCCCACGGTCCTGGGCTGCCTGCAGTTCTTGTTACCGGCCTAGCGCCTTAAAAGGCGCGGTCGATGAATCGGCTGGAGCAAGTCTTTCGACCGGGCCAGGAACATGGAAGCAAATGAGAAAAGCCCGCTAAATCAGCCGTTTGGCCGGAAAATGGCGTAGGGTTGGGCAGGTGGCCGTGTACAATTCCCGTTGGTGGGGACAGGCTACTTGGCGTTAAGGCCGCCCGACACGCCGTTTAGTTATTTGTGGGCGAGCCTTGGGCGCGCAGTAACCGCGCCGCTCGACCGTCGCGCCAAGAAAATGGCGCGTGGAAAGTTTTCAGGTATGCCGGTTTGGTGTAGCGTCGATTTGCAAGGGTTTTGTGTATTTCGGCGCGCAACACGGTGATCGTTTGTCCGTTGTTGTCCTGGCAGATCCACTGCCGGCCGAATTAAGGTTGTTCAATGTAGGGTGAGTTTCTGCCCGCAGATATCGCGTGTGGATCCAAAAGCGGCGCGCATATCGATGGTTTTCTAGAGGCCCTGCGACCTGCAGTCTCATCCGCGAGATGGGCGCGTAGCTTTGAGAAAGCGAAAGCCATTGAGACCTCTTGGGGGATTGAGGCCGTCTGCGTGGGCGTGGACAATAGCTCTCAGTCTGCAGGAGGTATCTATGCGTATCGGTTTCGTAGGACTTGGGGCCATGGGGCGGGGCTTGGCTGGGCGGCTTGCGGCGGCCGGGCACGAGGTGCGCGCCTGGAACCGCACGCCGCCATCGCCGGGCGCGCTTTCCGCCGGGATTGCGGTCGTGCCGGCATTGTCCGATCTCGCGAAAAGCGAGGTGATCGTCTCCATGCTGGCGCACGATGGCGCGGTGCGTGAGGTGTTTCTCGAAGAGGGGCTCCTGGAGGCGCTGGCGAGAGGCGCAATCCACGTCAACATGGCGACGGTTTCCGTCGAGCTTGCGCGTGACCTTGCCGCGCGTCATAAGGCGCGTGGGCTTTTCTATGTGGCAGCACCGGTGCTGGGGCGGCCGGACGCGGCGGCCGAGGGCCGCCTGCAGCTGCTGGTCGCGGGGCCGGACGCGGCGATGGCGCGCCTCGAGGGCCTATGGGCGGTCCTCGGGCAAGGCGTGTGGCGTTTCGGCGATCGACCGGAAAGCGCGAATGCCGCGAAGATCGCCAGCAATCTCGCGCTTGCCTGCGCGATCGAGGCGATGGGCGAGGCCACGTTACTGGCCGAGGCCCATGGCGTGGCCGCCGGCCCTTATCTTGAAATGCTGACCGCGACCTTGTTTGCGTCACCGGCTCTCAAGATGTACGGGACGCTGATGGCCGAGAAACGCTTTCAGCCGGCGGGCTTTCGCCTGACGCTCGGGCTGAAAGATGTGAACCTTGCGCTTGCCGCCGGTGCCGGGGCCTCTTTGCCGCTCGCCTTCGCAAGCGTCATGCGCGACCAGTTTCTGGATTGTGTGGCCCATGGCGAGGGCGATTGGGATTGGTTGGCGGTGGTGAATGCCGGGCGGCGCCACGGCAAGCGCTCAGGGCCTGCCGGGGCGGGGCCGTGATGGGGACAGCTTACGCTAAAGTCAGGGATCGATAGGTGGCTTGCGGAGTCGATCGGGAAGCTCGACGATGTCGCCAAGCTCCATGACCTGGTTTGCGGGAAGATGGAAAAAGTCGATGGCCGTGGCCGAGGCTTTGAGCATGACCGCGAACAGCCGTTGACGCCATAGGGCGAGCGCGCCGCCGGGCTTCGGCAAGAGATGCTGGCGCGAGATGAAGTAGGTGGTGTCGGCGCGATTCCAGGGAAATGGCAGGGGGGCGCCCTCCAGGAGCCCGGGGATGTCGGGGTGTTCCATGAAACCGTAGCGGGCGGTCAGACTGTAAAGGCCCTTCCCGTAGTCGCGAATCGTCATGCGCTCGGTGGGCGCGATGCGGGGCGTGGACTCGAACTGGATGGTCAGGATCACGACCCGCTCGTGCAAGACCTTGTTGTGCTTTAGGTTGTGCAGCAGGGTGTGGGGGATGCCGCCGACCCGCACGGTCAGAAATACCGCCGTTCCCGGCACCCGGTTGACGGTGCTGGTGGCGATCATCTCAAGGAAGTCTGGTATCGACAAAGACTCGGGCGAGAGCGCCTGGATCAAGAGCGTGCGGCCGCGCCGCCAGGTCGACATCAAGGTAAAGACCGCAAGCCCGATGGCCACCGGCACCCAGCCACCGGCGACGAATTTCAGGAGGTTGGCACCGAAAAAGACCCCGTCTAGGAACACGAAGAATCCCGAGAACAGGCCGGCCTTCCACAGGGGCCAGCGCCAGTCCTGGCGGGCCACGAAAAACACGAGGATGGTGGTAAAGAGCATGGTGCCGGTCACCGCCGTGCCATAGGCAAAGCTCAAGGCATCGGATGACCGGAACGCCAGGATGATCAGGATGACCGCGATCATCAAGATCCAGTTCAGACCCGGCAGATAGATCTGGCCGCGTTCACTGGCGGAGGTATGGCGGATGGTAAGCCGCGGCAGATAGCCGAGCATGGAGGCCTGGCGGGTCGCCGAGTAGGCGCCGGTGATGATCGATTGCGAAGCGATGACGGTGGCGATCCCCGAGACCAGCACCATGGGGATCGTGGCCCATGCCGGAAACATATTGAAGAACGGGTTCTGCGCGGCCGCCGGATGGAGGATGAGCAGTGCCCCTTGCCCGAGATAGTTGCAGGCGAGCGCCGGGAACACCACGAAATACCACGCGAGCCGGATCGGGCGCGTGCCGAAGTGGCCGAGGTCGGCGTACAGCGCCTCGGCGCCCGTAACCGCGAGCACCACCGCCCCAAGGATCGTCAAGCCCCCGGCGCCATGGGCGACCAGAATATGCAGGCCGAGCCACGGATCGAAGGCGCGGATCACCGAAGGGGCCTGCGCCACCCAGATCACCCCGGAAACGAGCAGGATCAGGAACCAGGCGAGCATGGCCGGGCCGAAGAACCGGCTGATGGCCGCGGTGCCACGCCTTTGTATCCAAAAAAGGCCGACAATGATGCCCACCGACAGCGGCACCACGAGCGGCGTCAGGCGCGCCGAGGCGACCTCCATGCCTTGCAGCGCCGAGAGTACCGAGATCGCCGGGGTGACGGCCCCGTCGCCGTAGAATAGCGAGGCCCCGAGGAGCCCCAAAGCGAGGATCGCCCAGCGCATGCGCGAACCCTCGGGCTGGCCACGCGAGGCGAGCGCGGTGATGACCATGATGCCGCCTTCGCCGTGCTCGTCGGCGCGCATGACAAACCAAGCGTATTTGACGGCCACCACAAGGATCAGGGTCCACAGGATGAGCGAGATGACACCCAGCAGGTGCGCTGGGGTAGCGGGCATCGACAGCACGGTCAGGCATGCGCTCAGGGTGTAGAGCGGGCTTGTGCCGATGTCGCCGAACACGACACCAAGGGCCGCCAGGGCAAGCCACGGGAGTCCGGCTTTCGCGTCCTTAATCATGGGCTCCGTCGTATCGGGATGGCAGACCCGCGGGGCGGGGGCGTAGCCCGGCATGATAGCGGGTCGCGCTTTAAGATCAAAGTTTAGCCCCACCCGCGCGGCGGATGGCGCCGGGCAGGTAGCGGGTCCCAAGGTCGCCCCGGGGGGCCGCCGGTAGCGGTTCTATCG
>JAKARW010000035.1 GCA_021819125.1 Pseudomonadota bacterium
TAACCACCGGGTATCTCCATGTACATGAGCAGGCCGGTGATTGCCATGCCCGAGACCGCAAGCAGGCCTACGCCATGGGCAAAGCTCGACAGGCCGAGAGTGTCCCCGGATCCCGGCAGTTTTCCCTGGAAGACATCAAAAGCCTCACGCGCGACCACGCGCAGCCCGGTGCGATTCCAAGGGAACAGTATCGGCAAGTCCCGTCGCGCCCACGTCCACATCCAATCGATGATGATGACAAGCGTCGTCAGGATCCCTAAGACGCTGTGAATGAAAAGCCACTGCGGGCGGGTACCTTCGGCTACGACCAAGCCCGTCGACAACTCCGCAAGGACCGTGATGGCAAGCGCCGCATGCACGATGCGCGTGCCGTTATCCCATGGCCGTGATTCCATAAGAGTCTCCTTTTATACTTATATAGCCACGTGTTCCGGTCGTGGCTTGTGACCGTTATCCCCATTGCAGGCGGGACTGACTTCACAGGGAATATATGAGCAGGTTGATTATGTTTTGTCAAAGTCGGATGGGTAGCGCAGGGATAGCGGTCGGAATTTATGCGGACTTCAAAGATCCGCGAGTAAAGCCGCGCGCGAAGGCGCGGCGCGATATGTCGGCGTTTCCATATTCGCCGTTATCTAATAATAAGATGCGGTCATCTCACCGCGCCTTGCAGCGTCTTGGCAGAGGGCTGGTTTTGTTTGATCGCCTAAGGCGTCTTGCACCAAATACCATTCTCGAAACATGTACCGACAATCCCGCGGGCATTGCGGGAGCACCTGGCATGGCCGCCCTTTAGAAAAGCGAATAGGGATCGACATCGAGCGACCAACGCACACGCGGCGCGTCCGGGATGTCGGAGATCCGCGAAAGCCAGACCTTGAGCCAGGCCTGAAGAGTGGCACGTCTTGGGCTTGTCGCCAAAAGTTGGGCGCGATAATAGCCCGCGCGGCGCGCAAGGACCGCCGGAAGGACGCACCCCAGGACCACATCGGGGGAGTCGCCGGCAAGCTGCCTTGCGGCCTCCAGAAAGCGCGTGGCCAGGTTCGGGGCGCGCGCCTCGGCGCGCATGAGCGCGCAATGGGCGTAGGGTGGGAACAGCGTGTCGCGCCGATCCTGCAAGGCCATCTCGGCGAAGGCGTCGTAGTCCAAGCGGATGAGCGGCGCCCACAGCGGGTGTCCGGGATGATGGGTCTGGATGAGGACCTCGCCTGGCTTTTCGTCGCGACCGGCGCGGCCGGCCACCTGCACGATCTGGGAGAATAACTGCTCATCGGCCCGGAAATCACTGCCATGGAGGCCTTGATCTGCGTCGATGACGCCGACGAGCGTGACGTTTGGGAAATCATGACCCTTGGCCAGCATCTGCGTGCCGATCAAGACATCGATCTCATGCCCGTGGACCTTACGCAATAACGTCTCGAAGGCCGGGCGGCTTCCGATCGTATCGCGGTCCACGCGCGCGATCCGGGCATCGGGCAGGCTGCCGCGCAGCCGCTCCTCGATACGCTCGGTACCCTCGCCGACCCGCAAAAGCTTCGGGTGACCGCAGCTCGGGCACGCCGACGGCATGGCTTGTTCGCGTCCGCAATGGTGGCAGCGCAGGCGCTGGCGGCCCAGGTGGACTGTGAGACGCGCATCGCAGCGGTCGCACGGGGCATGCCAGCGGCATTCAGGACAGAGCAACACCGGGGCATAGCCGCGCCGGTTCAGAAACAAGAGCGCCTGCTCGCCGCGCGCCAGACGCCCGCGCAAGGCCTCGACGAGCGGCGCGGATAGGCCGCTCCGCGCTGATTCCCGTCCGAGGTCGATGAGCCGCACGGTCGGCAAGGCGCGTCGCGGGCCACGGTTGGGCAAGGTGAGCATGTGATACTGGCCCAGGCGGGCATGGCGGTAGCTCTCAAGAGATGGGGTGGCCGAACCGAGCACCACCGGCACGCCCAGGTGCTTGGCGCGCCATACGGCCAGGTCGCGGGCATGGTAGCGAAAGCCCTCCTGTTGCTTGAAGGAGGGGTCGTGCTCCTCGTCTACGATGACGAGGGCGAGGCGGCGCATGGGGGTGAACACCGCCGAACGGGTCCCCACCACGACCGCGATGCGTCCGGTGGCGGCCGCCGACCAGAGGCGCGCGCGCTCGCCTGAGGCAAGCCCCGAATGTAGCATGCCAACCACGGCCCCCAGCCGCGCGCTCAGCCGCGCGACCAGTTGCGGGGTAAGTCCGATCTCCGGCACCAGCACCAGCGCCTGGCCACCGGCGGCCAGGACCTCGGCCAAGAGCTCGAGATAAACCTCGGTCTTGCCGCTCCCTGTGACGCCAAACAACAAAAAGGCGGCAAAGTGCCCGTAGGTAGCGGCCACCGCCGCGCACGCGGCGCGTTGATCCGGGCGCAACACCACAGCCGAGGCGTTGATCGCGGGGGCGGGCTCCTCCTGCGACTCACATTCCTCCACCAGGCCTTGGGCCCCTAACGCCCGCAGAATGGGCCTAAGACCCGTCCCGAGGATCTTCAGGTCGCTCTCGGTCATCGCGCCGGCCGCCTTGATCGCCTGCCATAAGGCCGCCTGGCGCTTGGCCCGTCCAAAATGCGCGGCATCCGCCGCCCGCCCCTTTGGCGTGAGCTTGTAGGTCTTAAGGGGGACAACGCCTTGGCCGCGCTTTAGGCCGGCGGGCAGGGCAGCGAACAAGACCTCCCCCAGCGGGTGATGATAGTAGTCGGCGGCGAATCGCAGTAATTGCAGCTGCTCATCCGACAGCAACGGCTGTTCGTCGATGACCTCGAGGATGGGGCGCAGGGTGACGCCTGCGACGGGGGCGGCCGGCACCTCAATCACGATCCCCGTCAGCACGCGCCGCCCGAGCGGGACGCGGACCCGGACGCCGGGCGCAAGCGGCCGTTCATACTCATAGTCGAAACTCCGCCGCAGCGGAACCGGCAAACTGACGCGAATCGCGACCATGCCGTAACCCCCTTAGGCCCTCCCGGCTTGCGCCCGACACCCCAAAGCGCTTGCGATTCCGGCGCTAACCAGCTGGATAAAAAAGCAATTCCGCCTTACCCACAAACTCTGTGGATAACTGTGTTGAAAAGCGGCGGGAAGCGCTCCGCCCTTGGCCTGATTGTTGATTCCGCTTTAAACTGATGAAAAAATAAGCGGCCTTACTTTTCATAAATAATTCAATAGCTTAACGAAATTCAGGGAAAATCTCCCCGGTCATGAATGGGATCGCCTCCCAGGGGCTTGACACATAGCCGAAATGTGAATAACCAAAGAAGCGCATCAGAGAAAACTAAATAACATCGTTAAAGGGCGCGGCCGCCCGTTCCCTAGGCTTCAACCCCATGGACCGTCAGGGATGCGGGTGCGCACTTACCGCATGCACGGTATCGATACAAAGGCCCACCTGATCGGGATCGACGTCCGGCCGCACGCCGTGACCGAGATTGAAGACATGCCCGGGGCCGTCACCGAAGTCCGCGAGCACGGCCCGGACCTCGGCGTTGAGCTGCTCGGGTGGGGCATAAAGGGCCATGGGATCGAGATTCCCTTGTAAGGCCACCCGGCCCTTTGTGGCCACACGGGCGGCGGCAAGCGACGTCGTCCAATCAACACCCACGGCATCGCAGTCGGTCTCGACCAGGGCGGGCAACCAACACCCCCCGCCCTTCGTGAACACTACCACCGGCACCGGCGCGCCGTCGCGGCGACGGGTGAGGCCACTGACGATCGTGGCCATGGGGTCACGCGAATACCGCAGGAAATGATGGGCCGCGAGACTCCCGCCCCAGGTGTCGAAGATCATGACCGCCTGGGCCCCGGCCTCGATCTGCGCATTGAGATAGGCGGTGACTGCCTCCGTGAGGACCGCGAGCAGGGCGGCGAGTGTGGCCGGGTCGGAAAACAGCAATCCCTTGACGCGCCGAAAGTCATCGCTCGCCTGACCTTCCACCATATAAGTCGCAAGCGTCCAGGGCGAGCCCGAAAACCCGATCAGTGGGCACAGGCCCGCGAGCTCGCGGCGCGCACGGCCTACGGTGTCAAGCACGTAGCGTAGCCCCACGGTGGGATCGGGGGCCCGCAGGCGGGCCACGTCGTGGCGATCGCGGATCGGCCGTTCGAATCGCGGACCCTCGCCCTCTACGAACGACAACCCAAGCCCCATGGCATCCGGGATGGTGAGGATGTCCGAAAATAGGATCGCGGCATCCAGAGGAAACCGGCGCACCGGCTGCAAGGTGACCTCACAGGCAAGCTCAGGCGTCTGGCACATGGCCAAAAACGACCCGGCGGCCGTACGCAACGCCCGGTACTCGGGGAGATAGCGGCCGGCCTGACGCATCAGCCACACCGGCGTCATGTCCACCGGCCTACGCATGAGTGCCCAAAGCAGGCGATTGCCGCGATTCGGGCCCGCGTTCAGATCGGTCATGGCGCGAGGTAGCTCAGTATGCCTTCCGCAGCCTGACGTCCCTCATAGACGGCCGTGACCACGAGGTCTGAACCGCGCACCGCATCCCCGCCCGCGAATACCTTGGCATGCGTCGTCTGATGAAAGTGCCGACCATCTGCCGGCGCCTTGATGCGGCCGACGGCATCCGTCGCTATGCCGGACTCGGCCACCCACGCGGGTGGGCTCGGGCGAAAACCGAACGCCACGACGACGTCGTCGGCCGGAATGATCTGCTCGCTCCCGGCGACCGGTTCCGGGCGCCTGCGGCCGCGTGCGTCGGGTGGACCGAGTTCTGTCTCTACCACGCGCACCCCCTCGACACGGCCCTCGCCCACGATCTCCACGGGGGCGCGGTTCCAGACGAACCGCACGCCCTCCTCCTTGGCATTCGCGACCTCGCGCCGCGATCCCGGCATATTGGCCTCGTCGCGCCGGTACACGCAGGTGACCGACGCCGCGCCCTGGCGTATCGCCGTGCGGTTGCAGTCCATGCCGGTGTCGCCGCCCCCGAGCACCACAACCCGCCGACCTTTCAAATCGACGTAGGGGGCCTCGCCCTCGGGGAGCGTAAGTTCGCGGCGCGTCACCGCCGCCAGATAGGGGAGCGCCTTATGGACCCCCGGCAGATCCTCGCCCGGAAATCCCCCTTCGATAGAGGTGTAGGCGCCTACGCCTACGAACACCGCGTCATAGTTGCGCAACAGGTCGGCGAACGGCAGATCCTCGCCGATGCGGATATTCAGCACAAACTCGATCCCCATGCCCTCGAAGACCGAGCGCCGCACGCGCACGACCTCCTTGTCGAGTTTAAAGCTCGGGATGCCGAAGGTGAGCAGGCCGCCGATCTCCGGGTTACGGTCATAGACCACGGCCTTCACGCCGTTGCGCGCCAACACATCGGCACACGCAAGCCCGGCGGGTCCGGCCCCGACAATGGCGACCCGTTGCCCGATGGGCACGACCCCGCTCATGTCCGGGCGCCAACCACGCGCATGGGCCTCGGTGAAGATGTATTTCTCGATCGAGCCTATGGTGACCGCGCCAAAGCCGTCGTTGAGCGTGCAAGCCCCTTCGCACAGGCGGTCCTGGGGACACACCCGACCGCACACCTCGGGAAGGCTATTGGTCTGGTGCAAAAGCTCCGCGGCCTCGAACAGGTTGTCCTCGGCGATCAGCTTCAGCCAATTGGGAATGTAATTGTGGACCGGACAACGCCATTCGCAGTACGGATTGCCACACCCAAGACAACGGCCGGCCTGCTCGGCGGCGCTCGTGGGACCAAAGCCCCCGTAGACCTCCCGAAAGTCGCGGATACGCACGACCACGTCCTTCTTGACAGGATCGGTGCGCGGCTTGTCCAGAAACTGAAACACGTTGGCCATTACTCGCTCTCCACGAGCAGGGTTTCGATGCGCACCGCCTTGGGCTTCACAAGCCACATGTGCCCGGCCGTTTCCGACCAGGCGGCGAGCAGGGCACGCGCATGGGCACTGCCGGTCGCCTCCCCGTACTCGCTCACGCGATCGCGCAGGAAGACCTGATAGGCATCCATGGCTTCACCGGTGATGCGATGGATATCGATGAGCTCGTGGTTGTAGCGATCGGCGAAGACCCCGGCCTTGTCGTAAACGAACGCGAATCCTCCGGTCATGCCGGCGCCGAAGTTCAGGCCGGTCTCGCCCAGCACTATGACGCAGCCCCCGGTCATGTACTCGCAGCCATGATCGCCCACGCCTTCGACGACGGCGAGCGCCCCGCCGTTACGCACCGCGAACCGCTCGCCCGCGAGCCCGGCCGCATAGAGCGTCCCGCCGGTCGCCCCGTACAGGCAGGTGTTGCCGATGATGGCGGCCTTGTCGCTTGCAAACTGTGAGTCGCGCGGGGGATAGATCACGATGCGCCCGCCGGCCATGCCCTTGCCGACGTAGTCATTGGCGTCCCCCTCGAGCTCGATGGTAAGGCCCGGCGCGTTGAACGCCGCGAGGCTCTGGCCGGCGGAACCATGCAATCGCAGTGTCACCGTTTTATCCGCTAAACCCTTGGCCCCGAAAGTGCGCGCGATCTCGCCGGAGAGCCGCGCGCCGATCGAGCGGTGCACATTGCGGATCGTATAGGTCAAAACCACGGGTTCGCGGGTGGTGAGCGTGGGCAGGACGTCTTTCATGATGCGCTCGGCAAGCTCGCCCTTGTCAAACGGCACGTTACGTTCCGTCAGGCAATGTTGCGGCAAGCCCTGGTCGATGCCGGCATCCGAGATGATATCGGTAAGTCGCAGGGCCTTTTGGCGGGGTGTCAGCCCCGGCAAGACCGTCAGAAAATCGGTACGCCCGATGATGTCATCGAGACGCGACACACCGAGGTACGCCAACCACTCGCGCACCTCTTCGGCGATGAACCGGAAGTAATTCATCACCATCTCCGGCAGACCTCGGAAGTGCGCCTCGCGCAGGCGTTTATCCTGGGTCGCGATCCCGGTCGCGCAGTTGTTCAAATGGCAGATGCGCAGATACTTGCATCCCAACGCCACCATGGGCCCGGTGCCAAACCCGAAACTTTCGGCCCCGAGAATCGCCGCCTTGACGACATCCAGGCCGGTCTTTAGGCCGCCATCGGTCTGCAAGATCACCTTGTCGCGCAGACCATTGGCGCGCAGAGTCTGATGCGCCTCGCTGAGGCCAAGCTCCCAGGGGGTGCCGGCATACTTCACCGACGTAAGCGGGCTTGCGCCGGTCCCGCCGTCGTAACCGGAGATCGTGATATGGTCGGCGTACGCCTTGGCGACGCCGGCCGCGATCGTGCCCACGCCGGGACCGGACACGAGCTTCACCGAGACGCGCGCCGTCGGGTTCACTTGCTTTAAATCGAAGATGAGCTGCGCCAGGTCCTCGATGGAGTAGATGTCGTGATGCGGCGGCGGCGAGATGAGAGCGATGCCCGGCTTTGAGCAGCGCAAGCGGGCGATCATCTCGTTGACCTTATGCCCCGGCAACTGTCCGCCCTCGCCGGGCTTGGCCCCTTGCGCGATCTTGATCTGCAGCATATCGGCGTGCACCAAATAATGCGGCGTCACGCCAAAGCGCCCGGAGGCGATCTGCTTGATCTTGGAAGTCTTGATCGTGCCGTAGCGCGCCGGGTCCTCGCCGCCCTCGCCGGAATTCGAGCGCCCCCCGAGGGTATTCATGGCGATCGCCAGGGCCTCGTGCGCCTCCGGCGAAAGCGCGCCAAGGCTCATGCCCGCCGAATCGAAACGCTTGTAGAGGGCGGTCGCCGGCTCGACGTCTTTCATGGGGATGGCGGCGCGATCGCCGCGCAGGGCGAATAGGTCCCGAATCATCGCCGGCTTGCGGCCATTGACGAGCCCGGCATAGACCTTGTAGGCCTCATAATCGCCCGAGCGCACCGCATCTTGCAGGGCTTGCACGACGTCCGGATTGTAGGCGTGGTACTCGCCACCGTGGATGTATTTCAGCAACCCCCCCTGACGGATGGGCTTGCGGCTGCTGAACGCTTCGCTCGCCAACGCCTCGGCGTCGTGCGCGAAATCCGCGAAGGTGCTGCCGCCAATACGGCTCGTGGTCCCGAAAAAGCACAGATCCACGACCTCGGCGGCAAGCCCTATCGCCTCGAAAAGCTGGGCACCACGATAGCTTGCGATCGTCGAAATGCCCATTTTGGACATGATCTTAAGAAGGCCCTTGTTGATCCCCTTGCGATAATTCTTGACGGCATGGGCCTCGTCTTGCGTGCGGATCTCGCCCGAGCGCACCAGATCCGCGATGACCTCGTAGGCGAGATAGGGGAAGACCGCCGTCGCCCCGTACCCTATGAGACAGGCGAAGTGGTGCGGATCGCGCGCGCTGCCGGTCTCCACGACGATATTGGCCTCACAGCGCAGGCCCGCTGCGACCAGCGCGTGGTGCACGGCGCCCACGGCGAACAGGGCGTGAATCGGCAGGCGACCGCGGGTGAGATCGCGATCCGACAGCACGATGATGACCGCGCCACTGCGCACCGCGGCCACGGCGGCATCGGTCAGGGCCCGCAACGCCGCCTCGAGGGTCGTGGTGTTGGCCTCATAGGAGAGGCCCAGATGGGCGATGCGATAAGCGGGGTCGTCCTGCGAGACGAGGCGCGCGAACTTGCAACGGCTTAAGACCGGCGAGGGAACCTCGAGGCGCGCGGCATGATCGGCGGTCTCCTCGAAAAGATTGCGCTCCGGCCCAAAGCTCGTGTTAAGGGACATCACGATCGCCTCGCGCAGCGGATCGATCGGCGGGTTTGTAACCTGCGCGAACTGTTGGCGAAAATAATCGTACAAGGAGCGGACCCCGGTCGACAGGACCGCCATCGGCGTATCGTCGCCCATGGAACCCGTCGCCTCCTGGCCATCCTCGGCAAGCACCCGGATGACCTGATCGCGCTCCTCGAAGGTTACCTGAAAAAGCTTCTGGTGCACGGCAATGTCGATAGCCGGGCTTTGGGCGTCGCGCGGCGCTGGCGTCCCCTCCAGATGGCGGGTGCGCGCGTCCAGCCATTTCCGGTAGGGCTTGCGGGAGGCCAGACGCGCGTCGATCTCGGCCGGCAACAGCAGCGCGCCGGTCTCGGTGTCGACCGACAAAAGCTCGCCCGGCCGCAATCGGCCCTTGGCGACCACATCGGCGCTCGCGTAGGGGTGGACACCGGTCTCGGAGGCTATGGTGATATGCCGGTCACGGGTGATCACCCAGCGCGCCGGGCGCAGACCGTTGCGATCCATCACGCACGAGGCATAGCGCCCATCCGTAAATACGATCCCCGCCGGGCCATCCCACGGCTCCATGTGCATCGCGTGATACTCATAGAACGCGCGCAGATCGGGATCCATGTGCGGAATGTTCTGCCAAGCGGGCGGAATCAGGAGTCGCATGGCCCGAAAATAGTCGGCGCCGCCCGCGAGCAGGGCCTCGAGCATGTTATCGAGGCTCATGGAATCGGACCCCGATTGCGAAACCAGCGGGCGCGCCTCGGTCATATCGATACGGTTCGACGACAAGGTATAACCGCGCGCCAGCGCCCACGAGCGATTGCCCTGGACGGTGTTGATCTCGCCGTTATGGGCGAGATGGCGAAATGGCTGGGCGAGCCGCCACTGCGGCCAGGTATTGGTCGAGAATCGCTGATGGAAGAGACAGATCGCCGAGGCGAAATCCGCAGCCTTGAGGTCGGGATAGAAAACCGGCAGATAAGCCGGCATGACAAGCCCCTTGTAGGACAACAGGCGAGTCGACAGGCTGGCGACGTAGAAGTCCGGGTCGGTGGGCTCCAGACGCTTCTCGCAACGGCGATGGACGAGATAAAGCCTTGCATCGGCAAGCCCGGCGTCGGGCTCGGGGCTTGCGACGAAGATCTGCTCGATACGCGGCATGGTGCGGCGCGCCTCGGCGCCCAGGGCCGAGGGATCGGTGGGCACTGCGCGAAAGCCTATGACCGGAAAGCCCGCGCGCTCGCACTCCTCCCGCAACACCAGGCGCGCGGCCTGCGCCAAGGCCGCGTCCGCGGCCAGGAACACCATACCGACGGCAAAGCGCGCGGGAAGCTCCATGCCCTGCTCGGAGGCGACACGACGCAGAAAGTCCTCCGGGGTCTTAAGGAGTAGGCCGCAGCCATCCCCGCTCTTGCCATCGGCCGCGACCGCGCCACGATGGGTAAGGCAGGAAAGCGACCCCATCGCGGTCTGCACGATCCACGGGCTCGGCACCCCGTCGAGGTGCGCGATAAGGCCAAATCCGCAGGAATCTTTCTCAAATTCGGGCCGATACAGGCCCTTCGGCTGTCGCGATCGCGTCACTGGTCGGGGTCGGTTGAAACCGTCGCAAAAAGGCTTTTAAGTATACTGCCCAGACCCCGGAGATTCAACGAAACCCTGTGTGCCGACGCCCGGCCCCACGCGCGGGCGTCCTATTCGTGGGCGGTAAGGAGCGCCATGAGCGCATCCTCGGGGACCTCGTCGGTCAGAAAGGCATCGCCCAGGGCGCGCAGCAACACGAACCGTATGCGCCCGCGGGCGGCCTTTTTATCCACCGCCATGAGCTCCAGGAAGCGCTGCGGGGCGATCGCAGGCGGCGTGACGGGCAGGCACGCGCGCGCGATGAGCGCACGCAGGCGCCGGCCCTCGTCGGCGGCGAGCCATCCCAGGCGTTCCGACAGACGGGCCGCCATCACCATGCCGACGGCCACCGCCTCGCCGTGCAGCCAGCGCCCGTAGCCCATGGCCCCCTCGATGGCGTGACCGAAGGTATGACCAAAATTCAACAGCGCCCGCACCCCGGCCTCGCGCTCGTCGGCCATGACCACCCGCGCCTTGTCCCGGCACGAGGTCTCGATGGCGTAAGCCAAGGCGCTCGCGTCACGCCGCAAAAGCGCCTCCATGTTTTGCTCGAGCCAGCCCAGGAATTCGCGGTTTCCTATGGCGGCGTACTTGATGACCTCGGCTAAACCCGCGGACAACTCGCGATCGGGGAGCGTCGTAAGCGTCGTGGTGTCGATGAGCACGGCGCGGGGTTGATAAAAGCAGCCGATCATATTTTTGCCGAGGGCATGATTGACGCCGGTCTTGCCCCCCACCGAGGAGTCGACCTGGGAGAGCAAGGTGGTCGGAACCTGCACAAACGGCACGCCCCGTTGATAGACGGCGGCGGCAAATCCCGTGATATCGCCGACCACCCCGCCCCCTAAGGCAAAGAGGGTGGTGGCCCGGTCACAGCGCGCCTTAAGGAGCGCGCCCACGATACGGTCGATCGTATCCAGGGCCTTTTGCGTCTCGCCATCGGGCAAGACCACGATTGCCGGGTCGAAGGGCGCGAGCGCCTCGGTCAGGCGCGAAAGATAGAGCGGGGCCACGATCTCGTTGGTGATGATGGCCACCCTATCCCCCGAGACCGGGGCGCGCAGCAGGTCCACGGACCCAAGCAGGCCGGCTCCGATATGGATGGGGTAGCCCCCGCCCGGAAGATCAAGCGTCAGCGTCGACACCGCTCACCCTCTTGAGTCCGCACACGATGACCCGCGCGGCGACGTGCGGCGGCCGCCGGTCGGTATCCACGATGAGATCCGCCACCTCGCGATACAGCGGGTCGCGCTCGCGCATGAGCGCCACGACCCGCGCCTGCGGGTCCGCGGTGTGCAAAAGCGGCCGATTCCGGTCGCGGCGCACGCGGTCCCACAGGGTCTGCCAATCGGCATGGAGATACACGGTTTTGCCATGCGCCTTCAGGAGCGCGCGATTTTCCGAAGCCAGTACCGCGCCGCCGCCCGTGGCCACGACGACGTTCGGTCGGGTGACGAGATCCTCGAGCACAAGCGTCTCCCAGCGCCGAAACCCGGCCTCGCCCTCGACGGCGAAGATCAGCGCGACACTGGCCCCGGTCCGTCGCTCGATCTCTTGATCGCAATCGCAGAATTCGCGCCCCAGACGCTCGGCCAGGCAGCGCCCGATGGTCGACTTCCCCGCCCCCATGGGGCCCACCAGAAATATCCGCTCTTCCCCTGCCCTCATGCGGGCGTTATGCCAGCATGAGGGCGATAAATCAACCCGATTGCAGGGAGAGCGACGGGGCCAGGATCCGCGGTGTCAGGAAAATGAGCAGCTCCGAGCGCGTATTGTTGACGAGCGTGTTGCTAAACAGGTGGCCCAGGAGCGGCAGATCCCCGAGGAACGGCACCTTGGTGACGGTGCGCAGACGGCTATTTTGATAGATGCCGCCGATCACGACCGTCTGTCCATTATTGACCAGCACCTGGGTCTTCAGACTCTTCTCATCCAAGGTGCCGGCGACCGCGTTCGCGAAGCTGTTGTCGGTGATCTTCACGGTCATGATGATGCGATTGTCAGGCGTGATCTGGGGCGTCACCGACAGACCGAGGACCGCCTGCTGGAGCATGCTCTGGCCAAAACCGAGGTTAAAGAACTGCTCCTCGCCCTGCTTGATGTCGGCTTTGCGGTTATTGGCGGTGATAAGACGCGGGCTCGATATGATCTTGCCCTTGTTTTCCGCCTGCAAGGCCGAGAGCTCGAGATTCAGCAGATTGTTGCTCGCGATCTTGGCGACGGTCAGCGCGAACGTCGCCGGCAGGGAGCTGCCGACCCCCACCGAGGGCAGGTTGACGTTAAACGCCCCGATGCTCGTGCTCGACAAGGTGCCGGCGGTGGTCGATGGCAGGCCCGGGGAGGACGACAGGCCGGAGCCGGCGCACTGCGCCGTCGGGCAGCTCGAGAGCGAGGTGGACGGGGTGCTGTAGGAATAATTGAGACCAAGCTGCGCCCCGAGACTCTTGTTGAAGCCGTCGTTGGCCTCGACCAGGCGGGCCTCGATCAGGACCTGGCGCACCGGGCGATCGAGCTTGGCGATGAGCCGGCGCATGGCGCGGATGCGCTGCGGGGTGTCCTGAATGATCAAGGAGTTCGTGCGCTTATCCACGGTCACCTGCCCGCGCTTGGAGAGCAGCGAGGTCGATTCCGTGGTCTGCTTGCTGTAGCTCACCGAGCTAAACGGCATATTGCTCGTCTGCGCGCCGACCGTGCGCGTGGACTTGAGGAGCGCCGCGATATCCGAGGCCTTGGCGTAATTCAGGCGGATCAGGACCGTCTCCAAGGGCTCGAGCTTGCGCGCCTGGGCGCGCGCCTTGAGTCGTGCCTGGCGCTCCTTGGCCATCTGCGCGGCGGGCGCCACGAGGATGATATTGCCCCGGCGCTCCATGCCGAGGTTCTTGGTGCGCAAGATGAGGTGCAAGGCCTGCTTCCATGGGACATCGTGCAGTTCCAGGGTGAGGGTCCCCTGGACTGCGCTGCTCGTCACGAAATTCAACCCACTGAAGTTCGCGAGGACCTGCAGCGCGGCGCGCACGCCGATGTGCTGAAAATCGAGCGAGATCTTGCGGCTTGCGTATTTATTCTTCTTGCGCTCGAGGATCCGATAGGCGCGCCGGGAGACCGGCGTCACGCGCATCAGGAATCCGCGCCCGGCCTGATAGCCCATTTGGGTGTAATGGCCGTAGGTATGCAGCACCATGCGCCCCGAACGCCCGTCCTGGAACGTCCGGATGGTGTCGATGGGGGTCGCGAAATCGGTCACGACGAGCTTGCGCTGGTCGGCCTTGGGGACCGCCGTGTCGTGGAAGGTGAGGATGATGCGATGACCGCGATTATGGACGCTCACCGCGACGTTCGAGCTCGACAACTCGACACGCACCTTGCCCGCCCCATTGCGGCCGCGATGGAACGTGATGGCGCGCAGGCGATAGCGCGGGCGATGGTTGGGCCCGGGCGGCAGGACCGGGGTCTTGGGCTTGGCGATGGCCGCCTGCGCGATATGGGTGCTGGGGCTTGCGATAATGACGTCTATGGCATGCGGCCGTACATAGGCCCTGTAGGCGGCGGAACTCACCAAGCGGATCACGACACGGGTCATGCCGTTGGCCTCGACCGCCGCCACGTTGCGGACATCTCCGGCGCCCACCTGCAATTCGCCAAGCGACGGCTTGATGACGGTATGGGGGATATCGAGCACCACCATGGCGGGCTTGGTCAGCACAAACGCCGACGGCGCCACGGGACGCTTGGTCGTCACCAGATGGATCTCGATCTTGTCACCCGGAAACGCAAAATAGCTCAGTTTGCGCAGCACGTTCAGGCCCGAAGCGGCCGTCTTGGCCACCACCGGCCGGGCCGCCGGGGCGCTTGGCGCGGCGCCGGCGACCCCAGTCAGGACCGCCTCGTAACCATAGGATGTGCGGGTAAGATGCATCCCGCCACGCTTCGTCAACAACACATCGACATCCACTCCGTGGCCATGGTCGGCGAGATAGGGATAGACCCCCTTGATCGTGCCCGATCCGGGGAGGTCCCGGACGTGGCTGCCAAGCGTGGTGCGGCGCAGGTGGACGCGCAAAAGCCGGCCATGGTGCTTGATCTCGAGTTGTCCACGATGATGGCCGCGGATTATGAGCCGTAGCGCCGGCTTGCCGGCGGCGGTGGCCCAGGAAAGCCCGGTGAGCGTTGCGGCCCCGGCCACGGCGAACGCGGAGAACGCGAAGGCAATGACGGCGAGCTTGGTTCTGATCATGATGGGGCTCCCTTTACCTTTACTTGATAACCAACGTGACCGGCTGCTTTACCCAGCCCGTCGGGCCGGCGACAGTCTCCACGAGGCGGACCTTGTGGGCCGTGATGCGCACAACCTTTCCGTAATGCTCACCTATATAGCTGCCGACCTGGATGCGGTAGGTCGAATGATCGGGTGTCCTGACCAGGGCCCATAGCTTGGGGCCGGCGGACAAGGTCCCGACCATCGTGAGCGCATCCAGAGGGAAACGCTGCAGCGGGCCTCTCGGGAGGCGCAGGTCGGGATTGGGGCCAAGACCCGGCAGGCGCATGGCAAACGGCTCGAATGGATCGACATGGTGGTGCATGTCGAAGGCCACGATATGCGGCGCGGGGATCTTCGGGACCGGCTTGACCGGAGGATGGTACCCGGCATCAGCGGTCGCGACGAATTGCTGAAGGCGCGCCATGCTTCCGCCCCCGGAGCATCCGGCAAGCAGCGCGCAGGCCACGACCATGAGGGATAGGCGCATCATCATTTCTTCGTATACCGGTGCTTGAGATAACGATAGGTCTTCGCGGTCACGGACATCGACAGGAAGTCCCCCTGCTTGGCCGTGACCTTGACGTCACCGAGCGTCACGATACGCGGCAACGCCGCGATGTCGCCCACGAAATGACCCAGCTGCTCGTAGGTCCCGGCAACGGTAAGCGCTATCGGAAGCTCGGCGTAGAAGTCCTTGGGTACTTCCTTTTCGGGCTTGAACAGCGCGAACTGAAGGCCGCTGCTCTTGCCCGCCTGAGTGACCTCGGTCACGAAATCCGGCATATGGGTGGTATTCGGGAGCTCCTGCAAAAGCCCCCCGAACACGACCTTCATCTTCTTCATCTGCTGCTCGTAGGCGGGTAACTGCGCGGCCTCCATCTTCTGCTGCAGGAACTGCTGCTTAAGCGCCGTCTCCTGGACCCTCAGACCATCGTAGGTCTGGATCTGTCCCCTTATGAAAAACCAGTAGCCGGCAAACAACAGCAGCACGCACGACAGGCCCACCCCCACGACCTTGACGGAATACGGGGATGCCGCAAGATTATTGAGGTCGACGCCCTTGATATCTTCGATCGTCTGCCGCCAGTCCATGGCTATGCCCTCCTCGCAATGGGCTTCTTGGCGGGTGCCATGCCCTTGCCCTGCGTGGTCAACGTAAAGAAACTCAAATGGCCGGTCCCGCTTTTTTTCACGGTGATGACATCGAGAACCGGATTCGTGAACCACGGCGAGGCGGCCAGGTTACGCATGAATTGCGAGACCCGCTCGTTCGACTGGGCAACCCCGGAGATCGTGAAGGCCTCGGCGTTCTGTCCGAGCGATGTAAGGTACACCCCCGGAGGGACGTCGCGCGCCAGGCTGTTGAAGCTGTGCACGATCATCATGCGGTCCATCTGAAGTTCCTGGATGACGTGCATGCGCGCGAGCAGCGCGGCGCGCTTTTTCTTGATCAAGGCGATCTTGTGGATCTTGGCCGCCATGAGCGTCATCTGCTGTTGCAGGTAGGCATTACGCGCCTGCTGGTGGGCCACCACGGCGCCAATCTGCAAATGGATATAGAGCAGCACGACCAGGACGCCGGTCCAGCCGAGCGCCGCGTCGCGGATGAGCCGTTTGTCCAGCTCCTTGCGGCGTTGTTCACGCCAGGGCAGAAGATTGAGCCGTATCATGGATCGAAGCTCCGAAGCGCAAGCCCGCAACTGACCATAAGAGAGGGGATCTCATTGGCAAAGACCTGGGGCTTGACACGCGAGGCGAGCGTCATGCCGGCGAAGGGATTGGCAATGGCCGCCGGTATGCCGACGCGGGTCGCGAGCAGCTTTTCGATGGCCGGGATCTGCGCGCAGCCACCGGCAAGCAAGATGAGGTCGACTTTATTGAAGGGGCTCGAGGAATAAAAGAACTGCAGGGAGCGCATGACCTCCTGGCACAAAGCCTCCAGGAACGGCCGCAGCACCTCGGATTGGTAGTTCTCGGGAAGCCCGCCCTGCTTTTTGGCAAGCCCCGCCTCCTCATAGGACAAGCCATAGCGCCTCTGGATCTCCTCGGTCAGCTGACGCCCCCCGAAACTGTGCGAGCGGACATAGACCGACCTATTATTGTGCATGACGTTCAATGTCATACTGGTCGCGCCGATATCGTAGACGGCGACGGTCTTTTCCATGCCGCCGCCCGCCATATGCTCCGCGAGAAGCGCGTAGGCGTTTTCCATCGCGTAGGTCTCGAGGTCGACGATGACCGGCTGGTAACCGTGCGTTTGAATAACCGCGAGGTAGTCGTCCACCACCTCCTTGCGGCACGCGGCGATCAGGACTTCCACCTCCTCGGCGTTGTCTTCAGCCGGCCCCGCCACCTGAAAATCGACGTTCACTTCATTCAGGGGATAAGGGATGTGGTGTTCGGCCTCCATCTCGATCTGGGTCTGGAGCTCCGACTCGCTGAGCGCCGCCGACATGCGCACGGTCTTGCAGATCGCCTGGCTCGCCGGAACCGACACCGCAACGTTCTTTAATCGCGTCCCGCAGCGCTTCATGGCGCGATCCACGGTCGCGCTCACCTGCTCGATATCGGCGATCGCGCGCTCGATGACCGCGTTTTGCGGCATGGGCTCCACGGCGTAGCGTTCCACGCGATATTGGTTCTGGCTACGGCTCAACTCCAGGACCTTGACCGACGAGGTGCTGATGTCCAAACCGACGAGCGGTGGCTTTTTGTGGTTGAGAAGACGCAATTTCCTCCCTTTTTCCGGAACTTATGCCCGGTACATCGCTCTTTAGGTGAGCTGTCATGAACTATAGATCAGAGATTGGCGGTATGCCAATGCTTTGGCCTTCTCGCGTTTACCCTTATACTGGGAAACATACTGCTGATTGAGAGATTATGGCCTCTTCCTCTACGTCCGGCGCACCCTTGAAACGCCGGCTCGGGTTTCGGTTGCTGCTCGTTTTCTTCGGACTCTTCGCGGCAGGGGTCCTCACGGCGGCGGTGACGGCGATCGTGCTCGCGCCTACCCTACCCCCGGTCCACAACATCCTGCGCAAACACCTGAAGGCCCCTCTGCAGGTCTTGACCCGCCACGGGCAATTGATCGCCGAATTCGGCAACGAGGAGCGGATGCCGGTGACCCTAAAGCAGGTCCCGCCCACCCTCATCCAGGCGGTGCTAGCGGCGGAGGATCGCTCCTTTTATACGAACCCCGGGATCGACCTGCTCGGGATCGCGCGCGCCGCCTGGGTCGACCTCGTCACGGGACGCAAGGCCCAGGGCGCGAGCACGATTACCATGCAAGTCGCGCGCAATTATTTCCTGAGTCCGCGCAAAACCTTCACACGCAAGGCCAAAGAGGTCCTGCTGTCGTTCAAGATTGCGCGGGAACTCACCAAAAACCAGATCCTCACACTGTATCTGAATAAGATCTTTCTGGGAAATCACGCCTATGGATTCGAGGCGGCGGCACACATCTATTATGGGAAGCCCCTGAAGGCCCTCGATCTCGCGCAACTGGCGATGCTCGCGGGGCTTCCGCAGGCCCCGTCGCTCGACAACCCGATAGACCACCCGCATAACGCCCGTGCTCGCCGCCACTATGTGCTCGCGCGCATGCGGGCGCTGGGCGATATCACCAAGGCGCAGTACGCGCAGGCCGACGCCGCACCGATCGCGACACGGGCGCATATGATCCACTACCATGTGGATGCCCCCTATGTCGCGGAGATGGTCCGCGAATACATGGTCAAGCATTTTGGGAAAAAGAAGACGTACGACGGCGGTTACCGGGTCTATACGACACTCGGCGCCCGCGAACAGGAGGCCGCCGATCACGCCGTCGAAGACGGCCTGCTCGCCTATAACATCCGCCACGGCTATTACGGTCCGACGGCCGTGGTGCCGGTCAGCGCCCAGACCTCCCCACATCGCCTGCGCCGCGATCTGCGTCACTACACCACGGCGGGGGGGCTCGTTCCGGGTATCGTGACATCCGTCGGCCATCGCTCGATAAAGGCCTATGATCTCGACCGTCACACGGTGCGCGTCGGATGGCAAGGGCTATCGTGGGCGGCGCCATTCATCACGGTGAACGCCGAAGGGTACGCACCCCGGCAGGCGAGCGACATCCTGAAGGTGGGTGATGTCATTTACCTGCACCACGAAGGCCCGGGCCGGTGGGCCCTATCCCAGATCCCGCGGCCCTACGCCGCGCTCGTGTCCTTGCGGCCGCACGATGGCTCGGTGGCGGCGCTGGTCGGCGGCTTCGACTTCTATCATGACAACTTCAACAATGCCATCCAGGCCTATCGCCAGCCAGGGTCGAGCTTCAAGCCGTTCGTGTACTCGGCAGCCATCGCCAAGGGCTACACCGCAGCGAGTCTTTTTAGTGGCGCACCCATTGTCGCCCTAAGCGGCGCGCATGGCGAACTCTGGCGGCCCCACAATTATTCGGAGCACTTCCTGGGTCTGACACGCATGCGCGTGGGGCTCGCCCAGTCGATCAACCTGGTTTCGATCCGAATCCTGCGCGCCGTGGGCATACGCTATGCCGTGCACTATGCGGAGCGTTTCGGTTTCAAGGCTTCCATGCTCCCGCACAGCCTGTCACTCGTGCTCGGCAGCGCCACACTTACACCGCTTGAAATGGCGCGCGGCTACACCGTGTTTGCAAGCGGCGGTTTCAGGGTCCGCCCGTACTTCATACGCAAGATCGTAGACGAGCACGGCAAGACCATCTGGCGCGCCAAGCCGCTCGTCGTGCCGCCAGGCCCCGGCGTCGCAATCCACGGGACGCCGCATTTCGCGGTGCAGGCGATCAGCCCCCAGAACGCCTTCATCATGACCAGCATGATGCAAAGCGTGATCCGCTCGGGGACTGGACAACTTGCGCTTTCGCTCAAGCGCATCGATCTCGCGGGCAAGACCGGCACATCGAACCACGAGCGCAATGCCTGGTTTTCGGGCTTCAGTCCCTATCTCGAGACCACCGTGTGGGTGGGCTTTCCGATCCCGAAATCTCTCGGTCGTTATGAGGTGGGGGCGCACGCGGCGCTGCCGATCTGGACCCAATACATGGGGGCGGCGCTGGCAGGGAAACCGGATACTCCGTTTGCCGTACCGCCTGGCATCGTGACGGCCATCATCAACCGCCACACGGGCTTGCCCTGCAGCCCGAAAAACCCATTGGCCATGCGCGAGTATTTCATAAAGGGCACGGTGCCGAAGAAAGGGGCGCAACGGGGCGTCCCCGGGCCCGCGCAGAGCGTTCGTAGCAGCGGACTCTTTTGATATGGGACGCCATACACGTGCCGCCAGGTCCCGCGGCCGCGCGGCCGAGGCGGCCGTGCGGCAAAAAATCGTCATCGAGGCCGCGCGTATCATGGCCGAGGACGGTGTGCGCGACTTTCAGAGCGCGAAACGCAAGGCCGCGCACCGCCTGAACCTGCCGGAAGACAAGAACTGGCCGGGCAACGCCGAGATCGAGGCCGCCTTGAAGCGCCACCTCGAGCTGTTTCAGAAGGACTCACAGACATTGGTGCGTCAGTTGCGCGCCGATGCCCTGGAGGCGATGGCGCTTTTACGGGACTTTTCGCCAAAACTCGTGGGCGAGGTCTTGAGCGGCGCGATCACACGCTTTCCCGAAATCCAGCTGCACCTGGCCGCCCCCGCGCCGGAGGACTTGGGTCTGTTCCTGGACAGTCATGGGATTCCGTACGTCATGGAAGAGCGGCGATTACGCTACAATGACGCGCGCACGGTGTTGGTGCCGGTATTTCGGTTTGTCGCCGGGGAGCTTGCCTTCGCCCTTTATGTCTTGAGCCCCGAGGCGATACGCGAACTTCCGGTTTCGCCGGTCGACGGCCGACCCATGCATCGCGCCGGTATGCGCGAGGTGGAAGAACTGCTCGGATCGTGACCGGGGGACGGCGTGCCGCCGGTTACGGCGTAGGCGCGCCTCATAGCACCCCAACGCCCGGCGTCGAGCCGCTACCGGGTGTTTTGATTCTCCCGCCCCACCTCCCGGACTTATCCCTTCACATGGAGAATTGCTGATAAGATGCGGCTTCTTAGCACAGGACCTTGACGTGAAACACGCCCTTGCCGCCCTTTTCCAGGACACCGTGTCGACCCTCGTCGCCGAGGGACGTCTGCCGGCCGGCCTTCCGGCCCCCGAGATCGCGCGCCCCCGCCAGGACGGCCACGGCGACTTCGCGACGAACTTCGCGCTCGCCGCCGCCAAGGCCGCGGGGCGCGCGCCGCGGGCGCTTGCCGAGGAACTCAAGGGCGCCCTTGACGCATCGCCCCTTATCGAACGTATCGAGATCGCAGGCCCCGGCTTTCTCAATGTCTTCGTGGCGAGATCCGCGTTCCATGAGATCGTGCGCGATATCCTGCGCCAAAAGGAGGCCTACGGACGACTGGCCGCACGGCCCGGCAAGATCCTTCTTGAATTCGTATCGGCCAATCCCAACGGGCCGCTGCATGTCGGTCATGGGCGCGGGGCGGCCTATGGAGACTCACTCGCCCGGCTGCTTGCCTATGCCGGCCACGAAGTGCAACGCGAATACTATGTGAACGACGCCGGCCGCCAGATGGATATCCTGGCGCTCAGCGTGTGGTTGCGCTACATGGAGGTCTCCGGTCAGGAGATCGTGTTTCCGGAGACTGGCTACCGCGGGGCCTATGTGGCCGATATCGCGCGGGACTTGGCACGTGCCGAGGGCGATGGCCTGCGACGCCCGGTCAAAGACATCCTGATCATTAATCCCGATCTCGATGCCGACGCGCTCATGGATGCCTGGATCGCGCGCCTGAAAGAGGCCCTCGGGGCGCAATACGGAGTCGTGCACGGCTTTGGCCTGACAGCCATGCTCGCCGACATCAAAGACGACTTGGCGGCATTCGGCGTGCATTATGATCGGTGGTACTCGGAACGGGGTCTTGTGGAAAGCGGGGCCGTGGACCGCGCCCTGGAACGTCTGCGGTCAAGTGGCGACGTCTACGAGAAAGAGGGGGCCCTGTGGTTTCGCGCCACCCGTTACGGCGACGAGAAGGACCGTGTGGTGGTGCGCGAAAACGGCGTGGCCACCTACTTTGCGTCCGATATCGCCTATCACCTCGAGAAGTACGAGCGCGGCTTTACCGACCTTATCGACATCTGGGGCGCCGATCACCATGGCTATGTGCCACGCGTCAAGGGGGCGCTCGCGGCCTGCGGGAAAGATCCGAACCGCCTGCAGGTCCTGCTCGTGCAGTTTGCGATCCTTTATCGGGGTGGCCAGCGCGCCCAGATGTCCACCCGCAGCGGGGATTTCGTGACGCTCAGAGAGCTGCGCGCCGAGGTCGGCAATGATGCCGCGCGTTTCTTCTATGTTCTGCGCAAGAGCGAGCAGCACATGGACTTCGATCTGGATCTCGCCAAGTCGCAGTCCAACGACAATCCCGTCTACTACGTGCAGTATGCCCATGCACGGATATGCAGCGTGTTCCGCCAGCTCGGCGAGCGTGGCCTGCCGCTGCCAGACCTTGCTCAGGCTGACCTCGCCTTTCTTGACGCCCCGGAAGAACGCGTGCTTCAACGGACCCTCGGGCGCTTCGTGGAAGTCATAGAGGAGGCCGCCGCCCTGCGCGAGCCCCACCAGGTCGCCTACTA
>JAKARW010000003.1:0-32728 GCA_021819125.1 Pseudomonadota bacterium
TTGTGACATGATCATAATGCGTGAAGTCACCGGGTACCGAAGGATAGACTATGTAAGTGGCAGATTTATAGAGGTTTTATTGGTCGGGGCGAGAGGATTTGAACCTCCGACCACCTGAACCCCATTCAGGTGCGCTACCAGGCTGCGCTACGCCCCGTTCCGGCTGGCATCATACCGTAAGCGCTCTTTGTATCAAAGATGCGATTCGATGGCGGTAGCGGGTCAGGGCTTGCGCGAGATGGGCTCGGTTTGTGCTCGGCCGGATGGGGGTGATCGGCCCATGCGTCGCCAAGGGCGACCAGAGTCCGTAGAATACGCGGATGCTTAATGTCCGTGATCTGTCATTCCGAGTGGGAGGCGAGGAGCTTTTCCGCGGCGTCTCGTTTGAAGTCTACCGGGGCCATAGGGTTGGGCTCGTCGGCCGCAACGGCTCGGGGAAGTCCACGCTCCTTAGGATCATCCATGAGCGCCTGGAGTCGGAGGAGGGGCGGCTCGAGTTTGCGGGGACGGTGCGCGTCGTAGCGGTGGCGCAGGAGACCCCGGACACGGATGCCTCGGTGCTGGCGTTTACGCTGGACGGAGATTCGGAGCTGCGGGCCCTGGAGGGGCGGCTTGCAAGCGGGGTCCACGATGAGCGCTATTTTGCCGCGCAGGCCCGTTATGAGGTGATTGATGGTTTCGGTGCCACCGCGCGCGCAAGCCAGCTCTTGGCGGGATTAGGCTTTTCACAAGAGGACCTGGATCGGCCCGTCCGGGTCTTGAGCGGGGGTTGGCGCATGCGTCTCAATCTCGCTCGCGCGCTCATGGCCCGCGCCGATCTTTTGCTGCTAGACGAGCCTACAAATCACCTGGATCTCGAGGCCATTGCTTGGCTCGAGCAGTATCTGGCGCGTTTCGATGGGGCGCTCTTGGTCGTATCCCACGACCGGGATTTCCTGAACGCGGTGGTCAATCGGATCGCGGCACTTCATGACCGCACTTTGTCTTTGTATGTAGGATCCTACGACGCGTACATCGAGCGTCGCGCCCTCGAGGCCGCCCAACGGGAGGCGGCGGAGAGTAAGCAGACGGCGCAGGTCGAGGCCTTGGAGCGTTTCGTGGCACGCTTTCGGGCCAAGGCCAGCAAGGCGCGTCAGGCACAGAGCCGCCTGAAGATGTTGGAGCGCATGGAGCGCGTGACCAAGCTTCGCGGGGAGGTCCGCTACACGCTGCCGCTGAAGGGCCCCGAGCGCGTGCCAGATACCCTGATCACGCTGCGCGACGTCGCATTTGGTTATCCGGACGCCGCGCCACTTTTTACGGGTGTAGGGATTACGGTCGCGCCTGGCGATCGTATCGGCGTGATCGGCCGCAATGGCGCCGGCAAGTCGACCTTTCTGAAGGTCCTTTTGGGGGCGCTTGCGCCGACTGCGGGGACGCGCACCGCGACCGCCGGCATCACCGTCGGGTATTTCGCGCAGCATCAACTAGAGCAGCTCGATGTGCGGGGCACACCGCTATCCTATATGGCGGCCTTGGATCCGTCCGCGCCCTTGCAGACCCTGCGCGACTATCTGGGAGGCTTTGGTTTTGGGGCCGGCGGCCTGGAGCGAACCATCCAAGGGTTATCGGGCGGGGAGAAGAGCCGTCTCGTCTTGGCGGGTCTTTCCTGGAGCCGCCCCCATCTCCTGTTGCTCGATGAGCCCACCAATCATCTCGATCTCGAGATGCGCGAGGCCTTGGGTTACGCCCTGCAGGACTATAGCGGGGCCTTGATCCTGGTGTCGCACGACCGCCATCTGATCCGTTCGTGCGCCGATACCTTGTGGCTCGTGGGGGACTGCGGGGTGCGGGAATATGGAGGTGATCTCGAGGATTATCAGCGCGAGACGGTCTTGGCGCGTGCGCCGAAGGCCGGGGTGAGGCCCAAAAAGGAGCCACGGCGGGTGGCTGTATCCCCCAAGACCTATCGGCGTGAGCAGCAGGCCATCGAGGCGCGCATGGCGGTGGATGCCGCGCGCCTGGCCGAGATCGACGCGGTATTGGGTGATCCGCGCGCCTATCAGCAGGGGGGAGAGACCATAAAAACCCTGCAGGCCGAGCGCGCGGCGGTTACGGCCCGCCAGGCCGCCGATGAGGAGCAGTGGCTGGCCCTGGAGGAGAAGCAAGCCGAAGTCGCGGCGCGCCTATCCTAGGTCTTGCGGGGTCTGGCCCGGTACCCAAAGGGCGCCTTCGGGCGAGATCTCCTTTTTCCAGAAGGGCGCGCGGGTCTTTAGGGCATCGACGATCGCCTGGCAGCCGGCGAAGGCCTCGGCCCGGTGTGCCGACCATACCGTGACAAGCACGATGCGTTCATGGCAGGCAAGGCGCCCGTGGCGATGGATGATGAGCACCTCTTGAAGATTGTGGCGGCTCTGGGCGGCCGCACCTATGCGTGCGAGTTCCGCGCGCGTCATCTGCGGATAGTGCTCGATCTCGAGCGCTGTGATCGTGCGATCTCGCGCGCTGTCGCGTACCGTGCCGACAAAGCTCACGCGCGCGCCCGCGCCCTTGACGTCGAGCATCTGTGCCTCGCGCTCGGGATCGAAGTCTTCGCTCTGCAGCCTAATGATCATCAGCCGCCGCTCACGGGCGGAAAGAACGCGACCTCGTCGCCGTCACGCACGAGGCTTGCGAGCGACGCATGCTCGCAGTTGATGGCCACAAGGAGAGGCTTGGGGAGGTCGGCTGCGCGTGGGCCGGCCAGCGCACTCAATACGTCCGAGGCCCGTCGCGGGGCATCCGTTGGGGCAAGTTCTCGTGTGTCCCATCCCAGGATCTCGCGCACGGCGGCAAAACAGCGAACGGTGATCATAGTCAGCCTCCCAGACGCATCATATAGACGGGGGCGGCCCGTCCGGGCTCATCGTTGAAGGTGTGCCGCTCGGGCTTTTCGTGCCAGACTTTATCACGGATGAGGTCCGCCAGGGCCTCAGGCGTCAATCCCGCGCGTAGCGGTCCCAGGAGGTCGACCCCGTCGTCCTGGCCCAGGCAATAAACGAGTCGCCCCGTGGATGTCAGCCGCACGCGATTGCAGCTCGCGCAGAAGTTCTGGCTGATGGGGCTTATGAACCCGATATCGCTCGCAAACCCGGCGACGCCAAACCGCCGGGCGGGCCCGTCATCAGGCGCCCTCGGACGCGCCACCAGGGCATGCGAGCGGCTGATGCGCGCCTCGGCCTCGGCCACGCTCACATAGCTTTGGGCGCGGCTTGTGCTGCCTGCCATCCCTAAGGGCATGGTCTCTATGAACTGGATATCAAAGCCCTCGGCAAGGGCGAAATCGACGAGTGCCGGGATCTCGTCGAAATTCTCGTCTTTTAGGAGAACCACGTTCAATTTGATGCGCGGGATGGATTCGCGGGCGATGAAAAGGCCGCGCAAAACGCGGTTGAGATCGCCGCCGCGCGTGATGCGCTCGAAACGCTCCGGCACGAGGCTGTCCAGGCTCACATTGAGGCGTTTCAAGCCCGCTTCGGCGAGCGCCCCGGCGAGCCGGTCGAGCAGATAGCCGTTGGTGCTGACGCTCAGTTTCTCGATACCAAGGGCGTGGACGTACGCGATGCGATCGACGAGCCAAGGGTACAGCAGCGGCTCGCCGCCGGTGAAACGCATATGGCGCACGCCAAGGCCCCGAAAGACCGAAAGCAACCGATCGAGTTCGGCGGGCGCGAGATGGTCCTTGCGGGCAAAACGCGGTGTGCCTTGGGCGGGGGAGCAATACCGGCAACGCAGATTACAGTGCTCGGTCAGCGATACCCGCAGATAGGAAATACGCCGGCCAAAGCGATCATGGAGATCCGTCGCCTGCGGGGTGACGGCGCCGATGCCTGCCGTATCATGTGCGATCCCAGATTCCAGAGCGGCCGCCCTCCTTATGCGTCAAGCGAATTGCGTCGATGATCATGCCGCGATCCATGGCCTTACACATATCGTAAACGGTAAGAAGCGCGATGCTTACGGCCGTCAGCGCTTCCATCTCAACGCCCGTCACATATCGCGTGCGCACGCTGACCACGCATCGCAGGCAGGTGGTGTCGATAAAGTCCCAGGCGACATCGAGTCCCGAGATCGGGACCTGGTGGCAGAGCGGGATCAAGGCATCGGTGCGTTTGGCGGCCTGGATAGCGGCTAGACGCGCCACACCCAGGACATCCCCCTTGCGGATCGTACCGGCACGGATGGTCTCGGCGGTCTTTGGGGCCATGGTGATGCGCCCCTCGGCCGTGGCCACCCTCGAGGTCACGGTCTTCTCGGTGACATCCACCATCCGCGCCTGCCCGTGCGCATCGAAATGCGTAAGGGCGCCGCCTTCCCTATCGTCCGCCATGGCCCGACTCCCGCGCTTATGGTCCTTAAAAGCACTATAACGGCCGGCGCCGATAAGCTCTAGTCTAGTGCTTCTCGTAGCTCGGGACGAGTCGCGGCTTGCCGGCCACCGCGGGGCGCACCGTGCCACCGCGCAGGGCCGGATGCATGTGCGGCAAGGACCCGGGCATGCGTCCGTGATAGAGGTTCACGACGTGCTGGGCCTCCACGAAAAACAGGTAGCGCTCGAGCCCAATCCCGATGAAGGCGAGCACGGGTGCCAATAGCACGCCCAGACCAAGGGTCATATGGGCGGCCGCAAGCAGGATCGCCGTGGGCGCCACGAATCCCAGTCCATAGACCGCGATCTTGAAGTTGCGAGCCCGTGCCGGACTTATGCAGTTGCTGAACTCATGGGTAAGAAACGTCCCGAAGGTGTGCCCCTGGTCAAGTAGCCGCACGGGTCCGCGCGTAAAGCCCGTGGCGGTCTGCAAGGTCGTGCCGCTCGGGGCACCGATCCAGAAATAATAGATCGCCTTCATGACCCCGGCTGCCACGAGCAGTGCGCAGGCTGTGCTCGCCAGTATGAGATCCGGCCCGTGGACGACCATCTGGCTCGCCGCGAGTATGGTCATGCCGAGGGCAAGCCCGAGGGCGTAAAAATTGGCCGGCACGAGCGGCGTATGCCATTGCCGTATGGTTCGCAGGCAGGCGTAGATCATGCCCTGGCAGAAGATCGTGACAAGCCCGATCAAGGCCGCGGCGCTGCCGAGCACGAGTGCGCCATCATTCCGGTCGGTGTTTGTGAAGAACACCCAGCCGAGGTAGGCCATGGCTACCGGATAAAACAGCACCGCGAACACGCCCTCACGCGCAAGCCACGAGGTCCGCCAGCGGGTGAAGGCCCGCCAGGCGTTCTTAGGGTTCGCAAGATGCGCCGTCGACGACATCATGCCGATGGTCACGAGCAGCAAGGCGAGCGCCACGAGGATGGTCGTGCGCAACGGGCTCAAACCCCCATCGATCGCAAAGTCATTGACGAGGGCTACCATCGCCATGAGACCAAATCCGGCGCCCGAGAAGAGCGTTAAGAATATGACAGCAAGTGATGGGTTCATATTTTAAGCCCCCTTTGTGATGAGTTTAACGTTCGATGACACGGTTGACCCACTCTTTCACCTTGCGCGCAAGTGATCCGCGTGGCAGATCGGAGGTGGGGATCGCCGGCCGTATGCGCGGCGGCAGATAATGATTGGTCGGGTTGTAGTTGAGCTCCGGCATAAGCCCATAACCGCCCCGTTCGCGTACCGCGCGGCTCGTCACGCTCTCCGGGTCGTCCAGGTCGCCAAACAGGCGCGCATGGGCCGGGCAGGCGAGCACGCACGCGGGCTGCCTGTCTTCCACCGGCAATGTCTCGTCGTAGATGCGGTCCACGCACAAGGTGCACTTCTTCATCGTGCCAGACTCGCGATCGAGTTCGCGCGCGCCGTAGGGGCATGCCCAGGAGCAGTAGTTGCAGCCCATGCACTTGTCCTGATCGACCAGCACGATACCGTCTTCCGGACGCTTATAAGAGGCGCCGGTCGGACACACGGTCACGCACTCGGCGTTCTCGCAGTGCATGCAAGACATCGGGAAGTTGACGGTCTTATTATTCGGGTAATCGCCGATCTCGTAATGACGAATGCGGTTGAACCATACCCCCGAGGGTTCCTTTCCGTAAGGGTCGTAATCCGTAAGCGGTGCGGTGATGGAGCTCGTGTTCCATTGCTTGCACGCCGTCGCGCACGCATGGCAGCCGACGCAGGTATCGAGATCGATGACAAGGCCTAGGCGCATGACGGACTCCTTTAACTCGCTTTGGTGCGCGTGTTGTAGCGCAGAATATCGGGCGTGGGCAGCGCGCCTGGCAACGGCGCGACGTTGGCAAACGTCGGCCATACCCCTTCCTCGCCGGGGGCGGCGCGCGTGACCTTCACGCGCAGGTCGTACCATGCCGCCTGCCCGGTGATCGGGTCGGAATTCGTGAGCCGCCGCTCGCCTGGCTTCTCGGGCAACAGTTCCGAGATCAGGTGATTCATGAGGAAGCCCTCGGTGGCCTCGGGCCCGCCTTGCTTCAATCCCCAGGTGCCCGATTGCTTGCCGATCGCGTTCCAGGTCCACACCGTGTCTTCCTGACAGCCCTCGATGAGGCGTAGCTGCACACGGATCTTGCCGTTATGCGATTCCACCCACACCCAGTCCTCGTCCTGGAATCCAAGGCTCTCGCCGCGCGCGCGGTTCATGTAGAGATGGTTTTGGGCGATGATCTGCCGAAGCCAGGCGTTTTGCGAATCCCACGAGTGGTACATCATCATCGGGCGCTGGTTCACCGCGAAGAATGGGTACTCCTCCTTGTCGACGCGCTGCTGCTCCAGGGGTTCATAGTAGTCCGGGAGGGGATCGAAGTAGGTGGCCAGGCGTTCCTGGTCGACGCGCTCCTTAGGGGTCGGGCCATCGTAGAGCCCGAGCCCGGCTAAGCGAAACCTCTGGATGGCCTCGGAATAGAGCTCGATCACGATCGGCTCGGCGGTCTTCAGAAAGCCCGCCTCCTTGGCGAATTCCAGGTAACCCTTGTTGGCAAACCGCAAATAGCGGATGTCTTTCGGGAGGTGATACTGAAAGAAGCCCTGGTTTTCGATATAGCGTTCCCACTGCTTTGGGTTTGGTTCGCCGCGCAGCGACTTACTGCCGTCGGCGCCGCGGAACCCGGCCAAAAAGCCGATACCGGGTTCGCGCTCGTAATAGGTGATGAAGTCCTTGTAACTCTTGTACTTGGGCGTCCCATCCTCGTTCGTGAACACCGGAAGCTTCAGGCGCGCACCGATCTCGATCATGACCTCCTGCCAGGGGCGGACGTTCCGGTCGAGCGCAAGCAGCGGGTGGCGTATCGCATCGCACACCGCATCGGGCTCGGAGATCGGCCGATCGAGGAGCGAGATCGCGTCGTAGCGCTCGAGATAAGTGGTGTCCGGCAGCACCAGATCCGCGAAATGCACAGTCTCGGAGTGGAAGGCGTCGACCACCACGAGAAACGGGATCTTGTATTCCCCGTCAGCGCCCTTGGCGCGCAGCATGTCTTGGATGTTGGCGGTGTTCATGCTCGAGTTCCAGGCCATGTTGGCCATGAAAAACAGCAAGGTGTCGATCGGGTAGGGGTCGCCCTTGACGGCGTTTGTGATCACCATGTGCATCAGGCCGTGATTGGCGATCGGCGCCTCCCACGAATAGGCCTTGTCGATGCGCAGCGGCCGCCCCTCGTCGTCGATCACGAGATCCTCAGGCGCGGTCGGAAAGCCAAGTGGATGCGCGTCAAGCGGTGTGTTGGGGGCGCTGTGCCGGGCGGGCTTGCCAGGCGACGGCACGGGCCGCGGATAGGGGGCCTTGGCGCGAAATCCCCCGGGGCAGTCGATTGTGCCAAGCAGGATCTGCAGAAAATGGATGGCGCGCGCCGCCTGAAAGCCGTTGGAGTGCGCCGAGACTCCGCGCATGGCATGCATGGACACCGGCCGGCCGATGAACTTGTCGTGCTTGCGACCGGCCCAGTCGGTCCATTCGACCGCGATCTCTATGGTCTCCTTGAAGGCCACATGGGCCATTTCGAGTGCCAGGCGCTCGATGGTGGCGGCCGGCACGCCGCAGATCTTGGCGGCATTCTCGGGGGCGAAGCGCCGATCCAGATAGCGTTCGGCGAGCAAGGTCATGACGGTCTTTACCGTGCGCCCGTCGGCGGTCTTGTGTTCGCCAAAGAGCGCCGGATGGCAGGAGGCGTCGAGGCCATTGACCAACGCCTCTTTCTTGAGATCCCAGACGAGCGGCTGTCCGGCCTCGTCGCGATAGATGAGCCCGTCGCCCTTTTCTCCCGGAGACTGCACCACAAGGAAGGGGGCATTGGTGTAGCGGATCAAAAACTCCCAGTCAAAGAGTTCGCGCGAAAGCAGGACGTGGACCATAGACAGCGCCAATATGGCGTCAGTGCCGGGCCGAATCGGCACCCACTCATCTGCGACCGCCTGATAGCCTGTGCGCGCGGGGTTGATCCCGACGAACTTGCCGCCATGGCTTTTTAGTTTCTCGATGCCGATCTTCATCGGGTTCGAGTTGTGGTCCTCGGCGACCCCCCAGAGCATGAAGTATTTGGTGCGGTCCCAGTCGGGATCACCGAACTCCCAAAAGGCGTAGCCCATGGTATAGAGCCCGGCCGCGGCCATGTTGACTGAACAAAAGCCGCCATGCGCCGACCAATTGAGGGTGCCAAATTGTTCGGCGAACAGACGCGTGAGCGCCTGCATCTGGTCGCGGCCGGTGAAAAACGCAAATTTGTTGGGGTCGGTGGCGCGAATGCGCGCAAGCCGCTCGGTGAGCATGTCGAGGGCCTGATCCCAGGAGATCTCGATGAACTCCCCGGCGCCTCGCTCGGTACCGGGTTTACGCAGCAGCGGATTACGCAACCGCGCAGGCGAGCACTGTTTCATGATACCCGCCGACCCCTTGGCGCACAGCACGCCTTTATTAATCGGGTGGTTGCGGTTACCCTGGATGAAACGAACCTTGTTGTTCTCGATCGTCACCTTGATGCCGCACCGGCAGGCGCACATATAGCAGGTGGAATACTTGACCTCCGACGGGCCATGCTCCTGGTCGTGTTGTGTGGCCGGCATACGGTCTCCCAAAACAGAAAGGTGGCGACGCTTGGAAGGTACACGAAAGACCTATCGGGGCGCCAAGGAATTGTTTTGATAACCTGATAAGAATCAGATAGTTATTTCATGGCGTGATGAGGCCTATCACGCAGATTTATAGCCGCCGACTTTAAGGGTTTTGCTAAAGTGTGGCAAAAGGGGCGGGTTTATGGAGTTTTTGCGCTACAAACGGGCACAAGGCGGCTACCGCTTGGGCGTGAAGGTCGGGGGCGCCGCCTATGATCTCGCCGACTGCTATCGCGCGTACCGAAACGCGCAGGGTAGGAGACCGCCGGGCGTCTCGGCAGCCCTTGCCGGCGCCAGTCTGCGCGCGCTTTTGGCATCACCGGGAGCACGCGCCTTCCTGGACGCGTTACGGGGCAACGGTGTGCGCGATGGCGTGCGCCCCCTGGATGGCGCGGCCCTGGTGCTCGGCGCCCCCCTGCACGACCCCGGGCGCTTCATTGGAATCGGTCTTAATTATCGCAGCCATGCGCGCGAGATGGGACAGGCGATTTCGTCTGAGCCGCCGCTCTTTGCGAAATGGGCCAACGCCATCGCCGGTCCTTATGATGACGTGACGCTGCCGGCCTGCTCGCAGGCGGTCGATTACGAAGTGGAGCTCGGTGTCGTCATCGGCCGGCGCGCATGGCAAGTGGCGGGAAGGGACGCCTTGGACTATGTCTTTGGCTACACCGTGATCAATGATGTGAGCGCCCGCGACCTGCAGTTTCGGACCGGCCAGTGGCTCGCCGGGAAGGTGAGCGACGGTTTTGCGCCGATGGGCCCGGTGGTCATCGAGAAGGAGGACGTGGGCCCCCCGCGAGATTGGCTATTAGAAACGTGGGTCAACGGCGACTTGCGCCAACAGGGACGCACCTCGGACATGATCCATGACGTTGCGGCGCTTGTCAGTCACCTTTCGCATCTTGTCGCCCTCGAGCCGGGCGATGTCATTGCCACGGGCACACCTCCCGGGGTCGGCATGAGCCGCACGCCGCCTTGTTATCTCGGTGTGGGCGACGTGGTGCGCATGCAAATTGCGGGGATCGGGGTGATCGAAAACCGGTTCGTCGCGCCTTTAAGTCAATAGCCGCGCTTTTCGCACTGCACTGTCACAACATCGAGGTGAAACGAGCCGTCAGCCTCCACACCGAGCCGCGCGCGGGCCTCGGCCGGGGCCTCACGAAGGAGATCCGTGATCGCATCAACTCGCGCAGGTGAGGTCTTGGCGCGCGTCACCCAATCGGCGAACGCAAGACGGATACGAAAATGATCCGTGCGCAACGGCATGAGGTCCTGCGCTGCGAGCAGCGCCATCCATGCGCTGACCGTGTAGTTGCGCACATGCGTCGGGTCGCGCAATACCTCGATCGCCTGGAGATGAGTGTCCGTCAGCGGGTCCTCGAAGCCGACACTGTCGGTGAGGATGAAGGTCGCACCGGTTCGCAAGACGCGGCCGATCTCACGGATCCCCGCCGTGACATCGCGCCAATGGTGCGCACTGAAACGGCAGGTGACGAGATCCATGGCGGCATCAGCGAAAGGGAGCCGCGTGGCCGACGCCTCTTGAAGGCCGACATGCGCGTGACCGGCCTTGCGGGCGCGGGCGGCGGCGATCGCGAGCATGGCGGAACTCGCATCGACGGCGTGCACGTGGGCGCAAAACGGGGCGAGCGCCAAGGCCACATGTCCGGGGCCGCAGCCCACATCGAGCGCCCGGTGGGGGCGCAGCCGTTCGGCGGCCGCGCGAAACAACGCGAGATCCGGGCCTTCGGCATGCACGGCGCTCTTTTCATAGCGTTCAGCGACATCGTCGAATTGACGCGTGACGTCTTGGTCGTGGCTCATGGCGGTGGCTCCTTGTATTCGATGATAAGTAGCATACATCCCCGGCATGCTGGTACCAGACTGGCCTGTTATACTGGTATAAGGACTACCGGAATCGGTATGGTGACAAGACCCAAAGAGTTGGGGGTGTTTTTTGCGGAGGCTGCGCGAGCGCGCCGCGCCGCGAGGGGTGGCAATCGGCAGACGCCGGCGGACGCCGGGCCTGCGCCGCGAGGAATTGGCCACGTTGTGCGGGATCAGCGTCACGTGGTACACGTGGATCGAGCAGGGGCGGGCGCCCCAGGTTTCACCCGATACCCTGGCGCGGCTCGCCGATGTACTGGCCGTGACCGATGCCGAACGCCGTTACCTCTGGGAAGCGGCGGGCCTTGCACCGCAACGCCCCGCGCAAAAGACGCCGCACGTCCCGGCGGCCATCACATCGGTCCTCGAGCGCATTGCAACCCCAGCCTATTGCCTGGGCCGCTATTGGGATGCGCAGGCCTGGAACCGAGAGGCCGAGAGTTTGTTTCCGGATTGGCTAGGACCCCGGAGTCAGGAACGTAATCTCCTGCGCTTCATGTTCTGTGTACCCGCGGCGCGTGACTTCGTGGTCGATTGGCCACAGCGTGCGCGTCGTCTGGTCGCGGAGTTTTCGGCGGATGCCGGGGATCTGGCGGGCGAGGGACAGTACGAGGACATGGTGGCGGATCTTGGCCGTCAAAGCGCCGAGTTCCGCGCTTATCGGGCACGGCGCGAGGTCTCATTCCGTGACCCGGCGGTCAAGGCCTTTCGCCACCCGACCGAGGGCCTTGTGGTCTATGAACAAACCACCTTCGTCCCGCTCGTCGAGCGCGACTTCAAGCTCATCTTGCTGTGCGCGCGCCCTGGGAACTAAGGGATCGAGACTGCAGGCGGCACGCCGCCTGCAGGTCTCGCCCAGGCCCCACCGCTTCTAGCGGCTTTTGCGAGCGGCCTTCTTTTTGGCCGGCGCGCCCTTCGCCGCGCCCTTCGGGGCGCTCTTCGCCGATGTCTTGGCGACCAGCTTCTCGGTCGGACCGCCGCTCAGGTTCTCCTCTAGAAACGCCAGCAATTCCCCAATGGTGCTCAGCACGGGGGAGTAGCGTATCGAGCGGCCTTCACGCGATGGCTTGATAAGCCCGGCCTGTGTCAGCTGCGAGAGGTGGAAGGACGACGTGGCCGGAGCGAGCTTGAGACGCAAGGCGATCTGGCCGGCTACGAGCCCGCTTGGGCCCACCTTAACCAGCAGTCGAACGATGCCAAGTCGCGTCTCTTGTGCAAGAGCCGTGAGGGCGCGCGTTGCCGCAGTGATTTTCATTGTCATCGGTTGAGTTTACCTTAATAGTTGCCGTCGGTTTATTAGGGACACCGCCGCCCGCGTTTGGTTCCACGAACGTTTGCCGTCGAGAAGCGTTGTCGCCGTTGTCAAGAATCGTTCGCGATTCTTTGCGTTATAGTATCGCATTTTAGCGACAATTGCAGCACCTATTTTTGCGTTTTTTTGGCAGAGACCTACGCGTCATGGGCCATGGAATCATAGACGTCTAAAACTGCTATAAAAAACGTAGAGAATGTGGGGACAATAGGCGGCACAACCGGGTATTTTCGAGGGTAATATGGGGGCCGCAGGTCCAAGAATACGCGGGCCACTGGTTTATGGAATAATAACGATCTATTGGCGTCTACGGCGCCATCTCACATAAGGGGAAGACGGGGTGAATGGGGGTTATGGGCGATATTTGGAGTGGGCGCAGATTGCAGGAGAGCGGGCGGGCGCGGCAATTCTGGGGCATTACCGTACCGCCGGACCCGTTGACCTAAAGAGTGATGGCAGCCCCGTGACGCCGGCTGACCGGGCGGCGCATGAGGCCATCATGACGGTACTTGGTCAAGCCACGCCGGATGTGCCGGTAGCCTCGGAAGAGGGCGGCGAGATTCGCGGGGACCGGTATTGGTCCGTCGACCCGCTGGACGGGACTAAAGAGTACGTCGAGCGCACCGATGCGTTTGTGGTGAATGTGGCGCTTATCGAGGACGGGCGGCCGGTAGTGGGGGTGATATTCGTGCCGGTTACGGGCGAGTGCTATTTCGCGCTAAAGGGCGCGGGCGCCTTTAAAAAGACGCAAGGACGCGTGCTGCGTCTTAATGGACGGGCCTTCGCCGGTGGTGCGGTGCGCGTGGTGGGCAGCGCCCGGCACGGCACCGAGGCTGTGGCCGGGTTGTGCAAGGCGCTGGCGTGTGACGAGGGAGGTATCGAACGGACCGCGCTTGGTTCGGCATGGAAATTCGGTTGGCTTGCCGAGGGCCGCGCCGACCTTTATCCGCGCTTTGGCCCGACCCACACCTGGGACACGGCCGCCGGCCAATGCCTGGTGGAGGAGAGCGGCGGGGCGGTATGGGTGGCTGGCCGCCAGCCGCTCGTCTACCATGACCCCCGGCAAATCAACCCATCGTTCATGGCCGTCGCCGATGCCCGTTTCGCATGGCCGGACTTCCTATAATCCGAGCGGTGGAGGCTTGGGGTCGGGTCGAGCGCGGTGCGCGGCGCAGGCGGATTTGCCACCACGCCTTGGCCGCGGTTACCCTTACCACTGCGCGATCCATGGTATATTAAAACGGGTTTCATCTTCGGGAGGGGTTTATGTCAATCGATCGTATCGTGATGGCGTTTGCGGGAAGCGTGGTTCTCCTTAGCCTATTGCTTGCGCATTATATCTCCGCGGACTGGTTATGGGTCACGGCGTTCGTGGGCGCCAATCTCTTGCAGGCGTCGTTCACCGGCCTGTGCCCTTTGGCCAAAATCCTAAAGGCGATGGGTCTGCGCGCCGGCTGCGCCTTCGAGTAGGTGGTCGTCCCCGGGCACCGGAAGGCGGACGGTAGCGCATAGCCCGCCTTCCTCGCGCGGGGTGAGGTCGAGAGTGCCGCCGTGGGCCTCGGCGATTCGTCGCGCGATGGCAAGTCCGAGCCCACGGCGGTCGGTTGTGTGTAATTCGCGGGCGGAGATGAGTTCCGCGCAGCGCGCGGCGTTCAGCCCCGGCCCGCGATCATTGACCACGATACACACCGTGTGGCCGGTGGCCGAGACGCTGACCGTAATCGGCGGTTTGCCGTGCGAGATGGCGTTATCCACAAGGTTTGATACGAGTCGGCCGATCGCCACCGGCCGGTAGGGAAACCGCGGGAGCGGTTCGGCCCGATAGTCGATGTCGGGCGTCCGTCGCCGGAAGCGCTCGACGACGTCGTGGATCAGGGTATTCAGGTCGCCTGGGACCGGGGCCTCTTGAACGCCATGGCGGGCATAGGCCAGAAATTCGGCTAGGATCGCGTCCATCTCCTCGATATCCTGAACCATACCCATGCGCAGTTCCGGATCGCCCCCATAAAGCTCCACGGCCAAGCGCATGCGCGCCAGGGGCGTGCGCAGATCGTGGGACACGCCGGCCAAAAGTAGCGCCCGGTCGCGTTCATAGCGGCGGGCGTCCTCGGTCATGCGGTTGAAGGCCCGCGATACCCGGCGGATCTCGGCCGGTCCGTCTTCGGGCAAGGGGGGCGGGATGTCACCGCGGCCAAAGCCACTGGCGGCGCCCGCGAGCGCGGCGAGCGGCCGGTTGACGCGCCGCACCACCAGCAAGGCCCCGGCGCCCGTGAGCACGGCGCCGACTATCAGAAACCCGATGCGCGGCCAGGGGAAGGCGGGGAGGCGGTCGGGCAGGCGCAACGACACCGGCGGGCCCGCGCCATGGGCGTCGATGAGCAGCCCGTAGGGTTTGATCATGATGCGTGCCGGCACGCCATGGGCCGCCAGCCGGCGGGCCAGCGCTTGCGCGAATGGGCCGTGCGCGCGTGGACCCGGGCGCGGGTTGTGAGCATAACGCAGGCCGGCTGCCTTTAGGGCCTCTGTCAGCGCCGTTTGCCTGCCGGGCGGCACAAGCGAGCGGGCGGTGTTGGCGATTTGTACCTCGCCTGCCACAAGTGGCGCGATCTGCGCGGCACGAACGCGGCTGAAAGACAGCCGCGCGAGGATCAGAAATGTGGCCTGGGCGATCACAAGCGCAAGCGCGATGACGAGCGCGGTGCGCCCAAAAAGGGTATCGGGCCATAATCTCATTGGGCATCGCCCGGATTGAAGACATAGCCAAAGCCCCACACCGTCTGAATAATTCGCGGTTTGGCCGGATCATCCTCGAGCAGACGGCGCAGGCGCGAGATCCGTACGTCAATGGAGCGATCGAAGGGCATGTGATCCCGGCCCCTGGCCAGTTGCATCAGTATATCGCGCGACAAGGGCTGGCGCGGGTGGGTGGCAAACACCCGCAAAAGATCGAATTCTGCGGTCGTGAGATTCACCGCTGTCCCGTCCGCGGTCAGGGTGCGCTCGTGAATATCGAGCTGATAGCGTCCAAAGCGCAGTTTCTTGTCATCGGGTGGGCGCTGGCGGCGCAGGACGGCATTGATGCGCGCCACGAGCTCGCGAGGATTGAACGGTTTGGCGAGGTAGTCGTCTGCCCCGAGGTCGAGACCCATGATGCGGTCCGCCTCGTCGCCGCGCGCGGTCAGCATGAGCAGTGGGATATAGCGGCCCTCGCGGCGCAGGCGCTGGCAGATGTTCAGCCCGCTTTCTCCCGGCAGCATGATATCCAAAATGAGCAGGTCATAGGCGGCGCGCGCCAAGGCCTTGTCCATGGCGCGCCCATCGGGCACGGCGGTGACCGCGAAGCCCTGCTCCGATAGGTAGCGGGTCAGAAGCTCGCGCAAGCGTGCGTCATCGTCGACCAAAAGGACACGTGGCATGAGGACAGAATACCGCACTTGCGCAGTCGGCGCCGCTCGGCTTTACAAAATCCCTACAGGATGGGACGGGGCGATCCGCGGCCTCTCGGCCACCGAACACTATCCCAGGCTTTAAGCCGCTTCATGGAAAGGTTATGGACTTAAAGCCATCGTGTCGGCGCGAGCCGGTCTGGGCGGCGATGAGGGGCCGATACATAACTTGAGCGCCGGGGCCAGTAGGTGCGTTCATCAATCTCATGAAGGGAGCAAGAAGGCCCGCGCCATTTTTCAATGACCGTCCGGCGGCGCCTCCTGCATGCCTGCGTGATGGGCGGCGATGACATCGTAAGCGCGGTTGGCAAGGGCGCGCGCGCTGAGCCCGGCTGGGAGTTCCGGGGCGAGAAAACGGACCTCGACTGTGAACTCGCCGCGCGCCCGCAAAAGCCCCCAGAGATGATTGACGAGCGTATCGTTGCCGATAAACGGCGCCGCCGGATGAGTGGCGCCCTGGGCGTCTGGGTAGCGCAGCACGACCGGCTGGATCGGACAGTCCGCGTCGATCGCAGCCGAGAAGAGGCGCGCATGGAAGGGACGCACCTCGCGCCCGTCGGTTGATGTCCCCTCGGGAAAGAGCAGCACCGATTGGTGGCGCAGGAGGGCCTCTGTCATGCGCTGGGCGACGCCTGCCGAGGCATTGCGATCTCCGCGCTGGATGAAATAGGTGCCGGCCTGACGCGCGAGCCAGCCGATGACGGGCCACGCCTCGATCTCGGATTTGGCGATGAAATGTCCGGGACACAGGGCGCCGAGGGCGGCAATGTCAACCCATGAGATGTGATTGGCGACGATCAGGACGGGGGCCTTCAGCGGCTTGCCCATGGCCTTGAGCCGAATCCCGAGGATCGCCAGGACGCCACGGTGCCAGAAGCGTACGATGCGCCGCCCGCCGGCGCTGTCGCTGAGTGCGCCGGAGGGGGCAAGGACGGTCACTACCACGCCCCACAAGGCATGTCCGACCAGTGCGAGCAGTCGGACTGGGGCCCCGCCGGGGAGCTTCACGCGACCTGTTGTTTGTAGGAACGCCCAAGGAGGCGCTCGAGATAGCGACGATTGTATCGGTTGCGGAAGAGAACGATCAGTACGTCGGCGACGTCGAAGGCGGTATCGAGGCAGGGGGCGCCGCCGACGTACGCGCCCAGGCGCATGTAAGCGCGGAGCAAGGCCGGCGCCGCAGTCTCGTCATCCGCGCCGTCTGCCGCCGGCAGCGGCAATGGGTGGCGAGGGGTGACGCGGTAGGGTTCGGGACAGCCGTAGCGCCGGATGAGGGTCGCCACCGTACGCAATGCCTGGGCGCGGTCTGGACTCAACGGTATGCTGCCACAGCCGATCAGGTAATCGTACGGGCCGCCTTCCATGAACCGCGCAAGGCCCGCGAGCAAAAGCGCGATCGCAGGCCCCCGGCGATAATCGGTGTGAACGCAGATGCGCCCCACCTCCATGATGCGGCCGGGCAGGTTCAGGATCGGGGTGAGGTCGAACTCGGTCTGGGAATAAAACCCGCCGCACTGGAGCGCGGCGTCGTCCGGGAGGATGCGCGAGCACGCCACGACCCGGCCGCTTTCGTCGCGCACGACGATATGGACGCAGTAGGGATCGAAGCGGTCCTCGTCATATTCGCGATCCTTGTCGCCGATCGCCGCCCCCAGCTCGCGAGCAAAGACCTGATAGCGCAGTCTTTGCGCCTCTGCGATCTCGTCCGCCGTTTCCGCGAACTCCACTCGCAGATTCTGCGCCCTCAAGTCATCCATATTCATTCCCCGTGCTTCGGCTGCTGATGTCGCTACCGTCCGGGGTCTAAAGCTACTGTCCCGGTGCCGGGCACGTCAAGCGCTCAATGTTGGTAGAACTGAAGCCGGGTGTCTCCCACCTCGATAATGTCGCCCGATGTCAACAGTTGACCGCCGGGCGCCACCGGCTTGCCATTATAGGCCACGCGCGCCTTATCCGGACCGATCATGAGGGTATAACGGTCGCCGGTACGCGAAAGAAGCGCCGCTGATTGACCGGCCATGCCCAGATGGGTCACGGTGCTCGTGAGCTCGATGCGCTTACCGCTATTAAAGCCGCTTAGGACGAACAAGGCGGCGTCTTCGAAGGCCGCGGGTTGGGGCGTCGTCACCGGTGCCACATCGCGGTCCTGATAGAGAAGGGTGTATTTGCCGATCACGATCTCATCGCCGGGCTTTAGGTGATGCTTGCGCGTCCGGCGATTGTTGATGTAGGTCCCATTGGTACTATCCAGGTCCTTCAGGAACGAGTCCTGGCCGACGGTGAATATGCTCGCGTGGTCGGCGCTCACCGCGGCGTCCTCGAGGACCAGCGCATGACCCGGTCGGCGGCCGATGGAAAGATCACCCTGAGGGAGTTGCATCTGCCGTATGACGGCGTGCTTTAGCTTCACGATGATACTTGGCATGGCGTCCATAACAGTGGTCTCCTGGATGGTCATTATAGACGATATGGTGTCCTTTAAGGCGCCCAGATTCGCTCCAGCGTCCCCTGATAGATCCGCGTGAGATGCGCAAGATCGTCCACGGAAACGGCCTCGTTCACTTTATGAATAGAGCCGTTAAGGGGTCCGAATTCAAGAACTTGCGTACCAAAGGGCGCAACGAACCGACCATCGGACGTTCCTCCCCCGGTAGAGTACTGGGGTGTGCGGCCGGTCTCGGCCAGGATGCTGGCCGCCAGGGCCGCCTTGAGGGGACCGTCGCCACTTAAAAACGGTTCACCGGAGAGTCGCCAGGTGAGCGTATAGCGCAGATCATGAGCGGCGAGCACCTCCTCGATGCGCGCGCGCAACACCGGCGCGGGCGTGGCCGGACCGTACCGTAGGTTAAAGAGCGCGCGCAGACTCCCGGGAATCACATTGTCCGCCCCGGTTCCCGCCTGGATGTTGGAGAATTGAAGGCGTGTCGGCGGAAAATCCGCCGAACCCTCGTCCCAGGCGATCGACACCAGGGCCTGCAAGGCGGGCGCAAAGCGCGCGATCGGGTTGTCGGCGCGTTCCGGATAGGCGACGTGGCCCTGCACGCCGTGGACCACGAGTTCCCCGTTCAAAGACCCCCGGCGGCCGTGCTTGACGGTATCGCCCAGCGCGATCTGACACGACGGTTCACCGACCAGACAATAGCTGATGGACTCGCCGCGCGCGGCGAGGACCTTGAGCACCTGGACCGTACCGTCGCGGGCGGGGCCCTCCTCATCGGAGGTCAGAAGCAGGCCTACCGACCCCGGATGGTGGGGGTGACGGGCCACAAACTCGATCAAGGCCTGCACGAACGCCGCCACCGCACCCTTCATGTCCGCCGCCCCGCGGCCATAGAGCATCCCATCGCGGATGGTCGGCACAAAAGGCGGCGTGGCCCAGTCCGTGAGCGGACCCGGCGGCACGACATCGGTGTGTCCCAGGAATACCACGAGGGGGGCGGCCGTGCCATGACGGGCCCAGAGGTTGGTGACCTCGCCGAATACGAGCGATTCCGTATGAAAGCCGGCCGCCGACAGCAGCCCTGCGATATGCCCCTGGCAGCCGGCGTCGTCGGGTGTAACGGAGGGGCGCCGGATCAATTCCATGGCGAGTGCCAGTGTCGGATCCATGGGGTTAAATGTCGCGCAAAAGCGCGTTGATCCCGACCTTGGCGCGGGTCTTGGCATCCACGCGCTTGACGATGACCGCGCAATAGAGGCTATGGCTTCCATCCTTGGAAGGCAGCGCACCCGACACCACGACCGAACCCGCCGGCACCCGTCCATAGAGGATCTCGCCGGTATCACGGTTTAAGATCTTTGTGCTCTGGCCGATGAAGACGCCCATGGATATGACGCTCCCGCGCTCCACAATGACACCCTCCACGATCTCCGATCGGGCCCCTATGAAGCAGTCGTCCTCGATGATCGTCGGGGCGGCCTGCAAAGGCTCCAGGACACCGCCTATGCCGACGCCCCCGCTCAGATGGACGTTTTTCCCGATCTGGGCGCATGAGCCGACGGTCGCCCAGGTATCGACCATGGTGCCGCTATCGACATAGGCGCCGATGTTGACGTAAGACGGCATGAGCACGGTCTTGGGGCCGATATAGGCCCCGCGGCGTACGGCCGCCGGCGGCACCACCCGGAAACCGCCCTCGCGGAATCGGTGGGAATCATAGGCCGCGAACTTGGAGGGCACTTTATCGTAATAGAGCGCCTCGCCGCCCTTCACAAGCACATTGTCCTCGATCCGAAAAGACAGCAAAACCGCCTTCTTGATCCATTCATGGACCTTCCAGCCGCCATCGATCGGCTCGGCGACACGCACAACGCCGCGATCGAGATCATGGATGACGCTCTCAATTGCGTCCTTGACCGCGGTATCGACCGTGCGCGGTGTAATCTCGGCCCGGTCTTCGTAGGCCCCCTCAATGAGCGCTTGACGTGTCATTTTGATTCCTCGTTAATGATTCGACATAGGATCGCAGGCGGTAGGCCCCTTCCTTGCATTCAGCGCGCGGACCGACGAGCGCCAGACGGATGTGGCCGGCACCCGGATCTTTCCCGCCGCTTCGCCGCGAAAGATACGAGCCGGGCAGCGCGAGGAGGTTTTGGGCGGTGTAGAGTCCGGCCACGAAGGCTTCGTCATCGATCGGTGTCCGCGCCCACAGATAAAACCCCCCATCGGGACGCGTGACCGGCAGCACGTCATCGAGGATGGCGATGACGTCGGCGAACTTTTCGCGATAGAGCCGGCGGTTGTCGCGGACATGGGTCTCGTCTCCTAGCGCCGCGATCGCGGCGCGTTGGGCGAGTTGCGAAGGGGCGGAGCCAAAATAGGTGCGTAGCGTGAACAGCGCCGACATGAACCCGGCGTCACCGGCCACAAAGCCGAAACGCAGGCCCGGGACATTGGAGCGCTTGGAGAGGCTGTGGACGGCCACGCAGTGCGCGAAGTCGCGAACGCCGTAGGCGATCGCCGCCGCCAGCAGGCCCTCGGGCGGGGTCTCTTCGTCAAAGTAGATCTCCGAATAGCATTCGTCGGCTACGATCAAAAAGCCGTAGCGGTGGGCGAGCTCCAAAAGCCGGCCGTACTCGTCTTGCCGCATGACCTGACCTGTGGGGTTCCCGGGACTGCAGGTGATGACGACCTCAGTGCGTTCGAGGATGGCGCGCGGGATGGCCTCGACATTCATGACCGCGCCACCGGCGTGATCGGTGTTCACGTAATACGGTTCGGCGCCGGCCAGTAGCGCCGCGCCTTCATAGATCTGATAGAAGGGATTGGGCATGATTACCACCGGCCGATCCGCGCGCCGGTCGACGCGCGCCTGCACCACGGAGTAGAGGGCCTCGCGGCTGCCTGAGGTCGGCAACACATGACGCTCGGGGTCGAGGGTGTGGGCAGGCAACCGAAAGCGGCGCGTAAGCCAGCCCGCGATGGCCGCGCGCAGGGCCTCGGTGCCACGGGTCGACGGGTAGGTCGACAGGGCATCGAGCGCGCCTGTAAGCTCCGCTTTCACAAGATCGGGCGTCGGGTGGCGTGGTTCGCCTATCGCCATGTTGATGCGTGTCAGCGCAGGCGGCGCGAGGTTTTCCGTCAAGGCCGCGAGCCGTTGGAACGGGTAGGGGTGGAGCAGTCCGAGAGTGGGGTTCATGGGCGATGCAGGCGTATAAGATGGGCGGAGTATACGGGAGCGCGCGGCCGTGACCAAGAAGGTATGGCCGGTGGCGGCCCTCATTCTGGGCGCCGGCTCCTGGGGCGTGCTCTGGTATCCCTTGCGTACGCTTGCTAAAGCCGGCCTGTCGGGAGTCTGGCTTGCGCTCGTGATGTATGCCGGGGCCACGGCGGGGAGCCTGATTTTGTGTCGCACCGGGCATTGTGGTGGGGTCTCGCGCCGTGTGTGGCTGGCGTTGGCGGTACTCGGCGGCATCACGAATATCGGTTTTGTGGTCGCGGTCTTGCATGACGACATCCTGCGCGTCACCCTGCTCTTCTATCTGTCCCCGGTATGGTCGGTGTTGGCCGCGCGGGTCTTTCTGGGCGAACGTCTTGCGGCACCGGCCGTGATGGGCATCGCCGTGGCCTTGGCTGGGGTTGTGACGGTGCTGTGGCGGCAGGCGGCCCCGACCATGAACGGCTTCGATGCGCTTGCATTGTTATCGGGGGCCGCGTTTGCCGGTGCCAACGTCATACTGCGTGCGCAACCGGGTGTGGCGCTTGCGGCCAAACTTTTGGCCACGTTCGCGGGTGTGGTCGCCGTCGGTCTTGTGACGCTCGCAGTCGGTGCGCACGGCGTGCCGCACGCGCGGGCGTCGACCGTGCTGGCCGCGGCCGCGGTCGGCGGTCTGGGGATCTTTATCATCACCCTGCTTGTGCAATACGGGGTCACGGCCTTGCCGGTTCGCCAATCGTCGGTGTTGCTGCTAGCCGAGGTGGTGACGGCGGCATTCTCGCAACACCTGCTCTTGCACGGGGCACTGACCGCGCGCACCGTGATCGGGGCGCTGACCGTGGCCGCGGGGGCGACGCTGGTGGCCGCCTACGAGTCTTAAAGCGCCACGTCAGCGGGCGCGTGCGCCGAATAAGGCCCGGCCGATACGCACTATGGTGGCGCCTTCGGCGATCGCCCAGTGATAGTCGTCGCTCATGCCCATGGACAATTCGTCGAAATCCGTAAGACCGAAGGCCCGGCGACTGTCGGCGGCAAGCTCGCGCAGTTGCGCGAAGGTCTGGCGCACCGCGGTCTCGGGGCCGCCATGGGCGGCGATGGTCATGAGCCCGCACAGGGCAAGCCCCGGCCAAGATTGCGCGCAATAGGCCTCGAGAAAGGCCGGCAGCGCCGCGGGCGCGAGGCCGTGCTTGCGCGGGTCGCAGGTCACGTTGATCTCGATGAGGGCCCGCAGCCGCGTCCCGGCGGCGGCGGCGTGGCGCGACAGAGTCTTTGCGGCATCGAGACTCTCAAGCGAGTGCAGCCAATGGAAATGCGCGGCGATGAGGCGCGCCTTGTTGCGCTGCACGGGTCCAAGGAAGTGCCACTCAAGGGCGGTGTCTTGCATGGCGGCGATCTTGGGCACGCCTTCCTGGACGCGGCTTTCACCGAAGTGGCGTTGCCCGCAGGCCGCAAGCTGCGCCACGGCCTGCGCGGTGTGGGTCTTTGAGACCGCCACGAGCCGCACGGCGCCGGCCGGCCGGCCGCTCTCGCGCGCCGCGTTTGCGATCCTTGTCGTGATGTGGGTGTAGCGCTCGCACAGATCGTCCATGGGCGGGAGTTTAACCGGCGTAAGCGCATATCCAAAGCCGTGGCGCTCTGGCATACTGGCGGCATGCAAGTCATCGCGCGCCTTCTCGACCGCTCACTCCCGCAACCCCCCGCGGATCTCCTGCAGGGGCCGGCCTTAAACGCCATTTGGGCACGTTGCCGGCCAGAGGGCCTGCACGCGGTCGAGGCGCTTTTTTATTGTCGCGGACGGCTTTTTGTGGCGATACCGGGTTCGGCGCAGGCCGCAAGGCTGCGTCAGGAGGCGCCGGATCTGCTGGCGCGGCTGCGGGCCGAGGCGGGCCTTGGCGCCATTCGCGAGATCGTGGCCCGGCGTGTGGGGCGCGAACGGCCGCGTAGCCTTGGGCATGACGACCGGCCGGTGCGATCGCCGGTCGGGTCGCGCTGCTTTGCGTCGCTTGCGCAGGCGGTCGATGATGCGCCCCTCAAAGCAAGCTTGGCGCGGCTTGCGCTTGCGCTCGCATCCGGCAGTCCCGAGGATACGCGGCGCGCATGACACGATTCTTCGAGCTTTTTATCGGCCTGCGCTATATGCGCGCCAGGCGACGCAATCATTTCATTTCATTCATATCCGTGACGTCGATGGTCGGCATCGCATTGGGCGTCATGGCGCTCATCACCGTGTTGTCGGTCATGAACGGATTTCAAAGGACGCTGCGCAACCGCATCCTGGGCGTGATCTCCGATGTGACGATCAGCGGCCCGCGTCATCGCTTGGCGGATTGGCAAAAGGTGGCGCACGTCGCCTTGCGCGAGAAGGGCGTAATCGCCGCCGCCCCCTACGTGCGCGGAGAGGCGCTGCTCGTCCATGGGCGCTATTCGAGCGGGGCGCTCGTGCGTGGGGTGGTCCCGGACAAGGAGAAGACGGTATCGGACATCGCCACGCACATTGTGCAAGGGCGTCTTGCGGCGCTGCGCCCCGGACGGTTTGGCATCGTGCTCGGGCGCTATCTGGCATGGCGTCTTGGGGCCGCCGTCGGTTCACGAGTGTTGTTGGTGGCCCCAGGCGGCATGGTGACCCCGGCGGGCTTCCTGCCGCGGTTACGAAGTTTCCGGGTGGTGGGGATCTTTGATGTGGGGATGTACGAGTACGACGCCGGGCTTGCCCTGATCAACATGAAGGATGCCCAGGCGCTTTATCGGATGGGCGACAAGGTGAGCGGCGTGCGCTTGAAGCTTACCGACATTAATCGTGCGCCGGTCGTGCGCCGGGCCTTGCAGGCGCGACTGCCGGCCTATGAGGAAGTGCGCGACTGGAGCCAGAAACACGCGAATTTCTTCCGGGCGCTCAAGACCGAGAAGACCGTGATGTTCGTGATCCTTTTGCTCATCGTGGCGGTGGCCGCCTTCAATATCGTGGCCACCCTGGTCATGGTGGTGACGGACAAGCGCGCGGATATCGCGATTTTGCGGACGCTCGGGGCAAGTCCCGCGAGCGTGCTTGTGATCTTTCTCGTGCAAGGTACGCTGATAGGGCTCTTGGGGACTGCGATCGGGGTTGTGGCGGGCGTGGTATTGTCATTGAACGTGACCACGATCGTGCCGTTCATCGAGCACGTCTTTCATACACACTTCCTGTCCGCCAATGTGTATTACATAAGCGAGCTACCCTCGCATCTGCGCTGGCGGGACGTCGTGCATGTCGCCGCCGCCTCCTTTCTCATGAGTTTCCTCGCGACCTTATATCCCGCGTGGCGTGCCTCCAAAACTCAACCCGCCGAGGCGCTGCGCTACGAATGAATGACGTGATCCGCGCCGAGGCGGTGGCCAAGACCTTTACCGAGGGCGTGTTGTCGGTGGAGGTCTTGCGGCGCATCGATATGGTTGTAAAGCAATCCGATACCATCGGCATCGTCGGGGCGTCGGGCGCGGGCAAGAGCACCCTATTGCATCTTTTGGCGGGGCTCGACCAACCGACCTCGGGCCGGATATGGGTGGATGGGCAGGATATGGGGCGACTGACAGAGACCGAGCGCGGGCGGATCCGTAACCGCATGTTAGGCTTCGTCTATCAGTTTCATCACCTCCTGCCGGAGTTCACGGCCCTCGAGAACGTCGCGATGCCGCTTTTGATCCGGCGCGAGTCCGTACGCACCGCCACTGTACGCGCGCGGGCGATGCTAAAGCGCGTGGGGCTCGCAGACCGCGTGCTGCACAAACCTTCGGAATTGTCGGGCGGAGAACGCCAGCGCGTGGCCATTGCCCGGGCGGTGGTTCACGAGCCGCGTTGCGTGCTGGCCGACGAGCCGACGGGGAATCTCGACACGCACAACGCCGCCGCGGTCTTTGCCCTGCTGCGCGAGCTGAACGCCTCACTTGGTACGAGCCTTGTGCTCGTCACACATGATCATGGGTTGGCGCAATCCCTGGACCGGGTCGGTGTCATTGTTGACGGATGCCTGTCGATAGCCGATACCGACACGCTTCCCACCTCTTTAGGGGCTTGCTAGAGTCTAGAGTCATGACGATCAGAGAAGGATGCGCGCGGTGCTGGAACTCATAAAGGCGGGCGGCTTTGTCATGTGGCCGCTATTGTTATGTTCCGTGTTGGCGATGGCGATCATAGGGGAGCGTCTTGTGGCATTGCGCCGCGCGCGGGTGGCGCCGCCGGGGGCGGCGGCCGCGGCGCGTGAATGGGTCAGGCGCGGCGACATAACGCCCGAGCAATTACGGGCGTTGGAGGGGGGCTCGGCGTTGGGTCAGGTGCTGGCCGTGGGGCTCATAAACAGGCGCCATTCGCGGGCGGTTGTGCGCGAGGCGATCGAAGATGCCGGGCGCCATGTGGCATCGGAACTCGATCGCTATCTGGATGCGCTCGGCACGATCGCGGCGATCGCCCCGTTTCTTGGGCTGCTTGGGACCGTGCTTGGCATGATCCGCATGTTCTCGGGTCTCGGTCAGGCGGGCGTGGGCAATCCCGCGGTGCTCGCAGCCGGCATCGCCCAGGCGCTCACGACCACCGCCACCGGACTGAGTATCGCCATACCAAGCCTCATTTTTTATCGGTACCTGCGCGCGCGCGTCAATAGCCTGCTGATCGACATGGAACGTGAAGCGATGCGGCTTGTCGAGATCCTCAAAGGCGAGCGCGAGGCCGACTGATGCGCTTTCGCAAACGGACAGTAGAGGAGCCGGAGATCAATCTCGTGCCGATGATCGACGTGTTGCTCATGACCCTGATCTTTCTCATCCTCACGACAAGTTTCGCGCACGAGTCGTCACTGAAGGTCGAACTCCCTCGGGCGCATCCGAATAAGCCCATCAAGATCCATGGCGTGCATATCGTGATCGATAGCGCCGGCACCTTTGCGGTGGATGGCGCACTGGTGGCAGGCACCGAGCAGTCCATCATGCAGGCATTGGCCGCGCACGCGCATGGCCCGGATACACCGGTCATTGTGTACGCCGACCGCAACGCGCCGTACCGCGCCGTGGTGCATGCCCTGGACGCCGCCCGCCGTATCGGTCTTGACCGGATCGTTTTTGCCACCAAGGTGCGCAAGACATCGTGACCGGATCCAGCGGAAATCTCTACCGAAGGCTGCTGCGCTATACATGGCCCTATCGCCGGAGTTTTGCGTTGGCGGTGGCGGGCATGATGGTGGGGTCGGCCACCGAGCCCGTGTTCGCGGCGCTCATGCGGCCTCTCTTAAACGGTGGTTTCGTGCACAGGAACCCTGTGAGCATGCGGCTTTTGCCGATCGCCGTCGTGGGGCTATTTTTGGTGCGCGGGGTGGCGTCGTTTGCCTCCAATTATCTGATGAACTGGGTCGGCCGCCGGGTGGTTTTCGATATCCGCGGCCAGATGTTCACCCATCTCCTTTATCTACCGACCAGCTTTTTCGATGCCCATTCCTCCGGCGTTCTCATAGCCAAACTCATTTATGACGTCGAGCAGGTGGCGAGCGCCGCGACGCGCGCCTTGTCGACACTGGTCAAGGACAATGCCACGGTCCTAGGCCTGCTCGGATGGATGTTCTATTTGAACTGGAAGCTCACCATCGCCATCTTGGTCGCCGCCCCGGTGATCACATGGATGAACCGGCGCATGGGCAAGCGTTTCCGGCGCACCAGCCGCGCGATCCAGGACTCCATGGGGGCGATCTCGCATGTCGTACAGGAGGCCGCCGATGGACACCGGGTCATAAAGACCTTTTGCGGCCAGGATGAGGCGCTGCGGGACTTTACGCAGGCCAATGAGACCAACCGGCGCGAAAACATGCGGCGCACGCGCGTCGCGGCCTCGGGCGTGCCGGTGGTGCAACTGATGGCGGCAGTGGCCCTGGCGTGGGTGGTGTACGAGGCGATGCGCGAGCCCCATGCCACCGTCGGGGGTTTCATGTCTTACGTCGCGGCGATGATGATGCTGCTTGCGCCCATCAAGCGGCTGACGCAGGTCAATGAGACCCTGCAGACCGGCATGGCCGCGTCACAGAGCGTCTTTTCGTTCATCGATCAGCCGCCCGAGACCGAGACCGGGCAGCGCCTGTTGACTGCGGTGCGTGGCGATGTCGGTTATCACGACGTGTCGTTTCGATACAGCCCCGAAGGCCGGCTGGCGGTGAGCGGGGTATCATTCACCGTGCCCGCCGGCCAGACGGTGGCGCTGGTCGGTACCTCGGGGAGCGGTAAGACGACCCTCGCCAATCTTCTGCCGCGCTTTTATAACGTGGAATCCGGCCGCATTACCTTGGATGGCGTGGACACCCGTGAACTCACGCTGGCCGACCTGCGTTCGCATGTCGCTCTCGTGAGCCAGGAGACGGTGTTGTTTGATACCACCATCCGCGAGAACATCCTCTATGGGCACAAAGGCGCGACCGACGACGCGCGTCTTACGGAGATCGTCGAAGCCGCCCATGTCGCGGAATTCCTGAAAGACCTGCCGCACGGTTTGGATACGCTGGTAGGTGAGCGTGGGGTAAGGCTGTCCGGTGGCCAGCGCCAGCGCATTGCCATTGCCCGCGCATTATTAAAAAATGCCCCGGTACTGATCCTCGATGAGGCGACCGCGGCGCTTGACACCGAATCCGAGCGGCATGTGCAGGCGGCCATGATCCGGCTCATGCAAAACCGTACGACGCTTGTCATTGCGCACCGTTTGTCGACCATAGAGCACGCCGATTGCATCCTTGTCATGAGTAAGGGCCGGGTCATAGAGCGCGGCACGCATGCCGAACTTCTGGCCTTGAACAAGATGTATGCCAGGCTGCACCAGATGCAGTTTCATGCGTGATCGCGCCTATGAAGGGGGCCTGCTTGCGGGGCTCGCAGCCGACCTCCGGGACCGGCTGACCGGCCAGGCGGCGCGCGCGAATGCGCGCTTGGGCCTTCTGCGGCCGCCGCCTGCGCGCGGCGGCCTTGTCTGGATCAAGTCCGATGCGCGCGAGGGGAGTGGGCGGCTTGCGGCAGAGATTGCGCGTAGCCTGCGCGAGCGGCGCGCGGACTTGCCGATCGTCGTGACGTTCGAGTATGAGCGCGCGGCCATCGTGGCAAGGCTCAAGGCCATCGCCAACCTCGGTTTTGCCTATGGGCCGGCGGATCGGAGGGGCGCCACTCGGCGTATCCTCGAACGATTGCAACCGGCCTACGTGGTGGCGCTCGGTGAGTCCATGCGCCCGCGTCTTGCAACCGCGCTGAAAGCAGCCGGCGTGCCGTGCTGTATCGTGCATGGAAGACCTTCGGCGGTCTGTGAGTGCGTGGGCTTTGCGCATACCGCAAGCGAGCTTGAGGCCTGGCGTGATCGCACCCATTGGGAGGCGCCCTTTGGCGCGCTGCTTGCCGCAGCGCAGGTGGAACCGGTTTTTCAGGGGCTGGCCGGGGCCCATGCGCGTGCCTTGTTCTGGGTGACCGACGCCCCACAGGCGATCGCCGTACGCATGGCCCGCGCCTGGCAGGCGTCTTCGGGGGCCGCCCAGGACATCCTGTTTCTGGGGAGCCCCGTGCCGGGCGCGACCCGTTTGAGCGCGTGGAATGAGGATCGCCGGCCGCTCGCGCCGGGTAGCGTCGTATGGGTGGATGAGGAGCGGTTTTGGCCGGCGCTCGCGGCGAGCTGCACGGCCATCCACCTCATGACACCTTCGGAACCCTTGTTATGGGCGGTGCTCGCCGGAGGGCGCGTGACGAGTGCCGCGCATGTCGCCTTGCTCGACCTTCCGGGGCGGCCGCCATTGGCCGAAGTCGATACGAACGCGCTTCTGACGTATTGGGCGGAGCTGTTGGCAAATCCCGACAGGGCCCGCGCGGCCGCAGATGGGTTGCGGCGTTATTTCTGGCAGCAACGGCGGTCCGCCGGAAACGCCGCCGAATCGCTCGTCGCACAGGTCTGCGCATGCTGAGCGATCCTTGGCGCCATTGGGCCGTGCATGGGCCTTGGAGCCGGATTGTGTGGCCGGCGAGCACCCTTTATTGCGCGCTGGCCGTCGTGCGCCAGCGCCTTTACAAGACCGGCCTGCGATCGGTCCATGTCCTTCCGGTCCCGGTGATCGTGGTCGGCAATGTGACCGTGGGCGGGACCGGGAAGACACCTTTCGTTTTGTGGTTGTGCGCACGACTCGCGGCCGCCGGGCTGCGTCCGGGCATTGTTCTGCGCGGCTACAAGGGCCGCAACCGGGGGGTATTGCGCGTGGGTGCAGACCACGATCCCGCATGGGCCGGCGATGAGGCCGTCTTGCTGGCCCGCCATGCCATGGGCCCGGTCATCGCGTCGCGCGACCGGGTGGCGGGGGCGCGGGCCCTGATCGCGGCCGGCTGCGACGTGATCGTAGCCGACGATGGCCTACAACACTATCGCCTGGGGCGGCATGTGGAAATCGGTATCCTCGATGGTGTGCGGCGTTTCGGAAATGGCCAGTGCCTGCCGGGCGGCCCCTTGCGCGAACCGAGGTCCCGGTGGGAGCGCCTGGATTTTCGGGTGACGCAGGGGGACGCGGCGCCCGGTGAGTGGTCCATGAGGCTTGCCGGTGATAGGGCGTATGCAGTGGGGGGGCAGGCCGAAGTGGCGCTTGCCGACCTGCGGCGTGTGCACGCGGTGGCCGGCATCGGGCATCCGGAGCGCTTCTTTCAGTCCCTCGAAAAGCAGGGTCTAGAGGTCGTTTCCCATCCGTTCCCCGACCATCATCGCTATACCGCCAAAGATCTGCGGTTTGCCACCGATGACCCGGTGGTCATGACCGAAAAGGATGCCGTGAAATGCGAGCGCCTGGGACGCCCGGGGCTCTGGTATGTGCCGGTGCAGGCGGTGGTCGACGAGGAACTGTCGCGCCGCATCCTCACGCATCTCGGGCGTTGCGCGGGATCCGCTTAAAGCCGGTCGGCGCGGTCTTTCGTAGCCTACAGGCACCGCCTGTTCTACAATGGCGGCTTTATGATCATTGACGGGGCAGGCCGCCGCACAGCGACGCCACCCGTCCCGGGGCATGGGAAGGACACGATATGGATAGGCGACTTTTGGAGATACTGGTATGCCCGGTCTGCAAGGGGCCGTTACGCTACCAGCGTGAGGCCGGGGAATTGGCGTGCCGCGCCTGCCGTCTGGCCTACCCGATCCGTGACGATATCCCCGTCATGCTCGAGGAGGAGGCGCGCAGCCTCAGTGATGAGGACCTTAAGGGCCTAGGCTAGTGCACGTCATCATCCCCGCGCGTTACGGCGCCACGCGGCTGCCCGGTAAGCCGTTGCGCGAGGTGGCCGGACGCCCCTTGATCCTGCGAGTGCACGAAAGGGCGCTGGCAAGCGGTGCCCAGCGCGTGACCGTCGCGACCGATGACGCGCGTATCGCCAACGTCGTGGAGGGGGCGGGCGGCGAGGTCGTGATGACCGCCGCGGGCCACGCCTCCGGGACCGACCGTATTGCCGAGGCCATCGCCTTATTGGCGCTGCCGGACGACGCCATTATCGTGAATCTCCAGGGCGATGAGCCACTCATGCCGCCGGCACTCGTGGCGGCGGTCGCGCGCGCCTTGAACGATCATCCGCAATGGCACATGGCGACGGCGGCGCGGCGCATGCAAGACGCGCAGGCGTTCGCCAATCCGCATCTCGTGAAAGTCGTATGCGCGGCCAGTGGTTGTGCCTTGTACTTTTCCCGCGCCCCCATCCCGTGGCCGCGCGATGCGGGGATGCCGGTGGCCTTTCTTGGGCATATCGGGCTTTATGCATATCGCGCGGGCTTTGTGCGGATGTTCACCGGCTGGGGCCCAAGCCCATTGGAACGGCGCGAAAGCCTCGAGCAATTGCGGGCGCTCGATCACGGCGCGGCCATCGGGGTCGTGGTGACCGATGCCGATCCGGGGCCCGGGGTCGATACCGAAGAGGATCTGGCCCGCGCCAATGCCTTATGGACCCCTCCATGACCCGGCTGCAGACCGCGGTGATCCGCGCCTACAGCAGTCGTTGGACGGCGATGCTCATCGCCTTTGAGCTGATAGGCGCGGTTTTGGTCGGACGCCATGCGCGCACCACGAGCCTCTGGCCGCTTATCCTATGGTTTGGGTGTGCGCCTCTCATCCGTTATTTGTATCTCCAGAAGCTGCATAATGCCGCGCCCGTCGTATGGCGTGACCTGGCGGGCCGGGCGTACGGTGTCACGGTTTGGCTCGTGTTGGCCGGTGCTGCCATCGCCTTGCCGCTTGCCGGACTCGTCTGGATGGCGGGCCATCTTTCCGAGCTGCTCGTCTTCTCGGGTCGCTTGGCCGGATATGCAGGGGTCGTGACCGGGATCGGGCTGCTTGCGGCGGGGCTGGTTACGGCCACCGGTGCGGCGTTTTTATGGGGCGGGCTGTTGACCATCGCGTATGCCCAGGCGGTGGTGGATCCGGCGCGCCGGATTCGCGGGGTCGTGGTCCAGGGGGCTCTGTGCGTATGGCGGCGCGCCCCGCTTGTGGTCGGCATAAGTTCCATCCAGGGACTGCTGGTAGCGGGCGCGGTCGGCGCTCAGCTCGTCAAATCAAGCGGTAGGGTATTCGTGCCCATGGTATGGCCGGCGGTATTTTTCGCACCCGTGGCGCTCGCGTTTCTGCTGGCGCTGACCGAATTGAAGACGCGCGGGCCTGCGCCGTGGGCGTCACGGGCGCCCCTATGATCCGCGTCTTGTTCGTATGTCTCGGCAACATCTGCCGATCGCCCATGGCCGAGGGTCTGTTCCGTGAGCTCGTGACCCGCAAGGGGCTGCACGAGGTGATCGATATCGATTCCGCGGGCACCCACGGCTATCATATCGGGCAAGCCCCCGATGAGCGCGCCTGCCGGACCATGGTTGGCCACGGCATCGACATAGCAGGGCTCGCGGGGCGTCAGGTCACCCCGGCGGATCTGCGCCATTTCGATTACGTGCTGGCCATGGACCGCGACAATCTGGCCCATCTCGAAGCCCTTTGCGGGGGACCGCGGCCCTCGATACGACTGTTTCTGGATTTCGCGCGCGACACGCAGACCCGCGAGGTCCCCGACCCGTACTATGGGGGGCCCGAGGGATTTGAGCGGGTGTATGCGCTTCTCGAGGAGGCGGCGCAGGGCCTGCTTGAAGACATTGAAGGGCGGCTGTCTCGTCCCTGACGGATCGGATCCCTTGGCGACGGGGCGGCCGTCGCGTCCGGCCCCTTATCTGCGGCCATCCGCCGTCATGGCCGATATCCCGCAAAAGCGGTTTCTGACCGGGGGCGCCGGCGACACGCCCACCGGTGTTGGCCGGTGGGTTTGAACAAAGTCACTCGTTGCCTGGCGTCTCTTGCCGCTCGGTCTCGCGCA
>JAKARW010000003.1:32828-76221 GCA_021819125.1 Pseudomonadota bacterium
GCGATCATTGCGTTCGCCTTTCTCGGGTGGACGTTCCGGCGCGGCCTCGCGCGGCCGTTCGCGCGTGTCGGTGGGCGCCTTGGCCGGCGGTCGGCTGCGGCCAGTGCCGCCACGCCGTGGCGGCCGCGCGGGGCGCACCGTGGGCGCCGCCGGGGCGGCCTCGGAGGGCGCTGGGCCTTGGGTTAAGGGCGACGCCACCGTGCCGCCCAGGAGACGATGCAAAAAGGAGCGTATCAGGCCGTTGGCGGGAGCGGCGGGCGGCGGGCTCGCGCGTTCCGGCCGGGGCGGTGCAATCGGCGCCAGCTGACCCACGGCCGGTCGCTCCACGGTCGGATTGGGTGGACGCGCGGGTTCCTCGGGCTCGACCTCGAGCGGGATCAGGTAACTTGGCGCGACGCGCTCGGCCTCGATCTCCTCGGCCTTCAGGCGTTTGATGCGATAGTGCGGCGTCTCGAGATCGATGCTCGGCACGATCGTGATGGGTGTCCCCAGGCGCGATTCTATACCGCTGATCTCGTGGCGTTTCTCGTTTAGGAGAAAGGTCGCGGTGGCAAGCGGCAGGTGCACATGCAGCGCCGCGGTATTTTCCTTCATCGCCTCTTCTTGAATGAAGCGCAGGATCTGTAGGGCCGATGAGGGCACGCTGCGGATGTGGCCGGTGCCCTCGCAGCGCGGGCAGGTGAGACTGCTCGATTCGCCAAGCGACGGCCGCAACCGTTGGCGCGACATCTCGAGAAGCCCGAAGCGGGAGATCCGTCCGACCTGGACACGCGCACGATCGGCCTTGAGGGCCTCGCTCAAGCGCGTCTCCACCGCGCGCTGGTTACGCGTCGGCGTCATATCGATGAAGTCGATGACGATGAGGCCGCCTAGGTCGCGGATACGCAACTGCCGGGCAATCTCTTCGGCCGCCTCGAGGTTGGTGTTGAGGGCGGTTTCCTCGATGTCGCTTCCGCGCGTCGCGCGCGCCGAGTTGACATCGATGGTGACGAGCGCCTCGGTGTGGTCGAACACGACCGCGCCACCGGATTCCAGATGAACCTCGCGCGAAAACGCCGACTCGATCTGATGTTCGATCTGGTAACGCGAAAACAGCGGGATCTCATCTTCGTAGAGCTTGAGCTTGCCGACGTTCTGCGGCATGACCTGCTGCATGAACTTCAGAGCGCGCTCGTAAATATCCTGGTTATCGATGAGGATCTCGCCGATGTCGCTACGCAGATAATCGCGGATCGCGCGGATGACAAGACTGCTCTCCTGATAGATCAGGAAGGACGCCGGCTGGTCCTCGCTTGCGCGGGTGATGGCATCCCATAGCTGCACCAGATAGTCGAGGTCCCACTGAAGCTCCTCGACGCTCTTGCCGATGCCCGCCGTGCGAATGATGACCGAATAGTCATCCGGCAGCTTGAGCTGGGCCATGGTGTCGCGCAGTTCGGCCCGCTCCTCCCCCTCGATGCGACGCGAGATCCCGCCGCCCTTGGGATTGTTTGGCATCAGCACCAGATAGCGACCGGCGAGGCTGATAAAGGAGGTGAGGGCCGCGCCCTTGTTGCCGCGCTCTTCCTTCTCGATCTGGACTACGATCTCCTGGCCTTCGCGGATGACATCCTTGATGCGTACCGGGCCCTGCGCGCCTTTGTTTTCGCCGCCGCTGAAATAGCTGCGCGAGATTTCCTTTAACGGCAGGAAGCCCTGCCGCTCGGCGCCGTAATCGACGAATGCCGCCTCGAGGCTGGGCTCGACGCGGGTGACCCGCGCCTTGTAGATGTTGCCCTTCTTTTGCTGGTAATTGGCCGATTCAATGTCCAGATCGATCAATTTCTGGCCATCGACGATCGCCACACGCAATTCTTCCGATTGGGTGGCGTTAAAAAGCATTCTTTTCATGAATCCTGACTCCGCCGCGTTGCGGCGCACGACCACCGGCCTTGAGAGAGGTCGGCAGTCCACGCGAGTGTGGGCGGCGAGGAAAGGGCCCGGATTAAGGGCATGAATCCGCTTTAAAACCCATCGCAGTAGACTTTCCGCCTCCCGGGCCAGGGGCGTACATCCGAGCACCTCTCCAGTTGGGCGAGGGGTGCGAAACCCTTAGTGTCAAGGCGACCGACTCGGTCGACCTTCGAAAATCGTTTTGTATGCAATCCAAAAGCTTGCTAGTATTGGATGCGTACGAAGGCGCACTATAGCAGCCGGGTTGCGCCCCGGCAATCTTTGGTTTCCCCTGATGTCTTGGCATGACAAGGCGGCTTCGGCGGTTCGTTTGGTGACGATAGATGCCGAGCGATCCGGGCAGCGCCTGGACAATTTTCTTCTGGCGGTCCTTAAGGGCGTTCCCCGAACGCATATCTATCGGATTGTCCGCAAAGGCGAGATCCGCATCAATAAGGGTCGGCGCAAGGCGGATTATCGCCTGCAGACCGGCGATGTCGTGCGCATTCCCCCGATCGAGGTCAAGGCGCCGCCCCCGCCGGCCCCGGATCTGGCATGGCTGCCCAATCGCATTCTCTTTGAGGATGACTGGCTTTTGGTGTTGGATAAACCGGCCGGGATGGCGGTGCATGGCGGTTCCGGCCTGTCCTTTGGGGTGATCGAGGCGATGCGCGCGCTGCGTCCGGCGGCCCGCGGTCTGGAGCTCGTGCATAGGCTCGATCGCCAGACGTCGGGTTGCCTTTTGATCGCCAAGCGGCGCTCGGCGCTACGCGGCCTGCAAGAGTCTTTGCGCGCCGGGCGTTTTGGCAAGCACTATATGGCGCTTTTGCAGGGCGTGCTCACGGGGGGCGCGAGAACCGTGGATGCGCCGCTTTTGCGGCGCGACGCAGGCGAGCGTCGGGTGGTCGTGGATGCCGCGGGCAAGCCCGCGCAGACGCACTTTACGCCGTGCCGGCGCTTTCCTGACGCCACCTTGGTCGACGTCCGTCTGGGTACCGGACGCACCCACCAAGTGCGGGTGCATGCCGCGCATCTCGGATGCCCGGTGGCCGGCGACGAGCGCTACGGGGACCCCAAGATGAATGGCGTCTGGAAGCAAAGAGGACTGACGCGGCTCTTTTTGCATGCCGCGCGCCTGTCGTTCCCGCATCCGGCGAGCGGTGAGACGGTCGATATCGAAGCGCCCTTGCCAAAGGACCTCGTGCGGGTATTGGAGTCGCTCGATGCGCAAGGCTTATGAACTCTTGATCTTTGATTGGGACGGGACGCTCATGGATTCCGCGGAGCGCATCGTGCGCTCTTTCCAGGCGGCGGCCCACGACTGCGGATGGTACGCACTCGCCGACGACGCGATCCGCAAGACCATAGGTCTTGGGGTCGCCGAGGCCCTGACGCAGCTCTTGCCCGGGGAGGCCGCCACGCGCCGTCAAGCCATCGCCGCCCGCTACCGGGAACATTTTCTGCACTTAAACGATACGCCTACACCGCTCTTCCCGGGGGTCGCGGCCGGACTCGAGGATCTGCGCGCGAGGGGATACAAGATCGCGGTGGCGACTGGCAAGTCACGGATCGGCCTGGACGCCGCGCTTGCGGCAAGTGGCACGGGCGGATTGTTTTGCGTAACGCGCTGTGCCGACGAGACGCGCTCGAAGCCCGACCCGCTCATGCTCCATGAGATCCTGGCCGAGACCGGGGTGCCGGCCGCTCAGGCGCTCATGGTGGGGGATACGAGCTACGATATCGAGATGGCCGCGCGCGCTGGCATCGACAGTGTGGCGGTGGCCTATGGGGTCCACGACCCCGCGGACTTGCACATCCATGGGCCGCGGTTGTGTGTCGAGACCTTTGCAGAACTGTGCGCGTGGCTGCCCTCCTAGTGGTGTGCGCGAGCGCAGTCCTGGAGGACGGCGGTCGCGGCCGGCGGTTTGCCCTAAAGTCCGGGGACGAGGCCTTTGTCGTACGCCATGGTGGGGTGGTGCGCGCCTACCACAACCGCTGCCCGCACCGCGGCCTGGAGCTCGATTGGCAGGAGGGGCGCTTCTTCGACGCAAAAGGCGAGGTCCTGGTGTGTTCCGTGCACGGGGCGCGTTATGATCCCGCCCATGGAGGCTGTGTAGGGGGGCCGTGCCGCGATCGTGGGCTTACGGGCCTCGCTTGCCGGGAACAGGAAGGGTGGGTGGTGGTGGAGGAGGAGCCGCGGTTATGAATGACGAGAATGACAAGACGCGCGATGAGGGGCATGACGGACAATCACATCGGGATCAGCACCCGGGGCTAAGCGAGGACTGGGCACGCGCGACGCTTGAGAAACTCGCGTTTGCCGCATTGCAGGAGCAGCGGCGCAGCCGCCGCTGGACGCTCGCCTTCCGGTTTCTGGTCATCATCTTGATCGTGGCGCTGTTTCTGGGCTACGAGGGGGCGCATATGCGCACCGCCGGGCTTGCCGGCCGCTTTACGGCACTGGTGCGCATGGACGGCACCATTCAGGAGGGCGGTCCGGCCAGCGCGCATGCGATTGATGCCGCCTTGCGCCATGCGTTCGCCGCCCATCCGGCGGGCGTGATCCTCGACGTCGACAGCCCAGGCGGCAGCCCCGTACAGGCGAGCGACATCAACGCCGAGATCTGGCGGCTGCGGACACGTTATCCGCACATCCCGGTGTACGCCGTGGTCCAAGACCTATGCGCCTCCGGCTGTTATTATGTCGCGGTGGCCACCGACCGGATCTACGCCAACCCCGCAAGCCTGGTTGGATCAGTCGGTGTGCTCATGGATGGGTTTGGCTACACGCGGCTCATGAAAAAGATTGGGGTCACGCGGCGGCTGTTGGTGGCCGGCGCCAACAAGGATTTTCTGGATCCGTTCTCACCGCTTACCAAGGCCCATAAGGCGTTTGCCGAGAAGATGCTGACGCAGATCCACGAACAATTCATTCAGGCCGTGAAAAAGGGCCGGGGGGCGCGCCTAGAGCCGCATCGGGGACTCTTCAGTGGTTTGATATGGACGGGCTATCGCGCCCGCCAGTTGGGACTGATCGACGGTTTTGGGACCGTAGGACAGGTGGCAAGGCATCTTTTAAATGCCTCCCGTATCGTGGATTTTTCCCCGAAGGAGGGGCTTGTGACCCGCTTTGCGCAGCACTTGGGCGCCACCATGAGCCAGGCCTTTGTGACCCAGTGGCTCTCCCCCTTACCCCGTATGCTGTGAACCGTGAAACGGATATTGATCAGCAACGATGACGGATACATGGCCACCGGTCTTGGATGTTTGGCCACGCATCTTGCGCGCACCGCCGAGATCACGGTGGTGGCGCCGGACCGAGATCGTAGCGGGGCGAGCAATTCGCTGACTTTGCTGCGGCCACTGCGCGTATCGCGCGCCGCCAACGGTTTTTTCTTCGTTGATGGCACTCCCACCGATTGCGTGCACGTCGCGATCACGGGACTGCTTCAACACGAGCCCGATATGGTCATCGCCGGCATCAATCACGGCGGGAATCTCGGTGACGATGTTTTGTATTCCGGAACTGTGGCGGCGGCCATGGAGGGGCGGTTTCTCGGGCTGCCAGCCATTGCCGTGTCGCTCGCGGCGGCCAATCCCGTCCATTTTTCGACCGCGGCGGCGGTTATCGAACATCTGCTTGAAGCGCTCACCCCCGAGACCTTGCCCGCCGATACCGTATTAAACGTGAACGTGCCCGATGTCGCCTATGCCGACCTGCGCGGCTTTGAGGCGACCCGTCTCGGGCACCGTCATAAGTCTGAGCCTGTGATCGCGGCGCATGATCCGCGTGGACGGCCGATCTATTGGGTGGGGCCGCCGGGCAGCGCCGAGGACGCCGGTCCTGGCACCGATTTTCATGCGATCGCCGCGGGCTATGTCTCGGTAACGCCCATACACGCCGACTTGACCCGCCACAACGCCCTCGATGCCCTCAAGGTTTGGTGCCGGGAGACGTTGTGAGTCGCGAACCGCACTTCGGTGCCGGCATGACCTCGGCGCGCACCCGCGAGCGTCTTATAGGACGGCTGCGCGAACAGGGCATACGCGATGAGGAGACGCTCGCGGCACTGTCTTCGGTCCCCCGGCACTTGTTCGTCGATGAGGCCTTGGCAAGCCGCGCCTATGAGGACACGGCGCTACCCATAGGACACGGACAGACCATTTCCCAGCCCTATATCGTAGCGCGCATGACCGCGGCGGCGCGCACCTCGGGACCGCTTACGCGGGTCTTGGAGATCGGTACGGGCTCAGGATATCAGGCGGCGGTGTTGGCGCGTCTTGCCGGGCACCTCTATACGGTGGAGCGCATAGCGGGGCTTGTGCGCGCCGCACGCCAGCGCTTCCAGACGCTGCGGCTTGCCAATGTCACCGTACGCCACGCCGACGGATGCGAGGGCTGGCCGGATGAGGCGCCGTTCGACGCCATCCTCGTCACCGCCGCGGCGCGCACGGTGCCCCATGCGCTCTTTAGTCAGCTAAAGGAAGGCGGGCGCCTTGTGGTACCGGTAGGCGTCGACGGCCAAGAGCTTTTGCTCTATCGCCGGCGCGGCACGGCGATGACCTTTGAACGCCTTGAGGTAGTCAATTTCGTGCCACTGCTCCCCGGGGAAATCGTGTAGACATGCATCGCGCGTTATGGATTGGGTGCGTGCTCGCGGTGCTCGTAGGGTGCGTGGCTCGCTTCCCCGCGCCTATTCAAAACGACGGCACGACGCTCGCCGGCACCCCTGGCTATTATCGGGTCCTGCCGGGCGACACCTTATACAGCATTGCCTTTGAAACTAGGCACGACTACCACACCCTGGCGCGCTGGAACCATATTCCGCCGCCTTACGACATCACCGTGGGGGAACGGTTACGCTTAAGCGCGCCGCCTGAGCGGGTGGCGCAAGGCCTTGCGGGAAACCCGGTTCGGCCCCGTTTTTTAAGTCCGATACGGCCTGCGCCGCCCAGACAAAACCCACCTGCCGCCTTACCGCAGACGCCTTCGTCGGTTATGCGCTGGATATGGCCGGCGCGTGGCACCGTCGAAGCGACTTTCGGGCGCGGCCCACTCAGCGGGCGGCCGGGTAATCGCGGCATTGATATCCTCGGGCGACCCGGGGAGCCGGTGCGCGCCGCCGCCGCCGGGCGTGTCGTCTATCGCGGTAGTAGACTTCCTGGTTACGGTAAGCTTATTATCATTAAAGAAAATAATGAGTACCTAAGCGCGTATGCGCATAATGCGCGTATTGAGGTAGAGGAGGGGGCGATGGTGCGGCAAGGTGAGGTCATTGCCGTGATGGGGGACAGCGGTACCGATCGGGTGGAACTTGAGTTCGAGATCCGCCGCCGCGGGATTCCGGTGAACCCTCTGCGCTATCTGCCCGAAAGACACCACTAGCAAGAAAAAGAGGTACAACCGCTCATGATCGAATCGGAACTCGATGAGAATACGGTAGAGACACCGGAGCCGGAAGCTCTTGAGGGGACGGAGACAGAGGAGGTCTTGGAGGTGGCCGGAGATGCGCCGGGGGTGACGGTCGGCAGCGCTCCGGAACGCGAAAGTGAAAGCGACGACACGACCGGCCCGCAGGCCGATGCGACCCAGCTCTACCTGCGCGAGATCGGATTTTCGCCGCTGCTCACGGCCGAGGAGGAGGTCTATTACGCGCGCAAGGCGTTACAGGGCGACAAGGCCGCGCGCCATCACATGATCGAATGCAACTTGCGGCTCGTAGTCAAGATCGCGCGCCGCTACATGAATCGCGGACTGGCCCTGCTCGACCTGATCGAGGAAGGCAATCTCGGGCTCATACGCGCCGTCGAGAAATTCGATCCGGAGCGTGGTTTCCGTTTTTCGACCTACGCCACATGGTGGATCCGGCAGACGATCGAACGCGGGATCATGAACCAGACACGAACGATACGCCTGCCGGTCCATGTCCTGAAAGAGATCAATATCTATATGCGGGCGGCCCGCCACCTGGCCCAGAAGCTCGACCACGAGCCCACGCCCGAGGAAGTGGCCTTCCTTCTCGACAAACCGATCCCCGACGTGCGCGCCATGATGGGCCTAAACGAGCGCATCGCGTCAGTCGACGCGCCCCTCGACATCGACCCCGACCGCTCGCTGCTCGATGCCATTGCCGATGACAAGATCGCAAACCCGGAGAAGGTCCTGCAAGACGAGGATCTCCACGGTCAGATCGCGGCGTGGCTTGCGGAGCTAAACGAAAAGCAGCGCGAAGTCGTGGAGCGTCGCTTCGGCCTGAACGGGCGCGACGTCTCGACCTTGGAACAGGTGGGCGCGGATATCGGCGTGACGCGCGAACGCGTCCGGCAGATTCAGGTGGAGGCCTTGCGGCGCCTGCGCGGCATGCTCGAAAGGGGCGGCTACTCGATGGACGCGCTCTTTTAGCTTCAAGGTCAGGGGTTCGCGCCAATCGGGGGCGGGGGGTCTGCGAGCAGCAGACCGGCGACCACTCGGCGCCCCTCGCTCATGAGCAGGTTATAGGTCCGGCAGGCGGCGGCGGTGTCCATGCATTCGATGCCGACCTGGGCTAAAGCAAACGGCGCGAGCCACGCAGGCGGCGGGAAACGCAGTACGCCGCCTGTGCCAAGCAGGATGATCTCGGGGGATCCCACGCCGAGTTCAGCCAGGCTTGCGGCATCGAGTTCCCCGAAATGCCGGGGGCGCCAGTCGGGCGTGACCTTATCGGGCGTGAGGATGACGCTGCGCTCGTAGACGAGGTCGTCGATACTTATCCGGCCCGGCTCGTAACGGCGGATGAGGCGCCGCCCGTCGCCAGTATCCAGGTGAATCTTCACGAAAGTCCTCCGATCGACATTGACAGGACGGCAGTTCGCCCGTATGTTCGCGGTTCAAACGGCCGTGGTTGGCGCGTCGCTCATGCCACGGTTTTGACCGGCCGAAAGCGCCGTCGGCCTCGTCCGGGCATCCCAGGTGGAGTATGGATCAGTTTCCCCGCATAAAGAGATTACCGCCGTACGTCTTCAACATTGTCAATGACCTGAAAGCCGAGGCCAGGCGACGCGGCGAAGACATCATAGACTTCGGGATGGGTAATCCCGACCACGCCACGCCGCAACATATCGTAGACAAGTTGTGCGAGGCCGCGCAACGGGGGGATACGCACCGGTATTCGGTATCGCGGGGGATCCCGCGTTTAAGGCGCGCTATCTGCCACTGGTATGAGACCCGTTATGGGGTCACGCTCGATATGGATCGCGAGGCGATCGTGACCATCGGCTCGAAGGAGGGCCTGGCGCATCTGGCATTGGCGACTACCGGTCCCGGTGACGTGATCCTGGTCCCGAACCCGAGCTACCCGATCCATCCCTACGGCTTTGTGATCGCGGGCGCCGACATTCGTCACGTCCCGCTCGTGCCCGGCGGGGATTTCTGTGCCGAACTCGAGGCCGCGATCCGCAACTGCTGGCCCAAGCCCAAGATGCTGGTTTTGAACTTTCCGAGCAACCCCACCGCGCAGTGCGTGGATCTTGGCTTTTTCGAGAAGGTAATCGCGGTGGCGCGGGATCATGGCATCTACGTCATCCACGACCTCGCCTACGCAGACATCGTGTTCGACGGCTACAAGGCCCCCTCGATCCTGCAGGTGCCCGGGGCGATGGAAGTGGCGGTCGAGTTCTTTACGCTTTCGAAAAGTTATGACATGCCCGGATGGCGGGTGGGTTTTATGTGCGGCAACCGTGAGCTCGTGGCGGCGCTGGCACGCATGAAGTCCTACCTCGATTACGGTATGTTCACGCCCATCCAGATCGCCGCGATCCTCGCGCTCGAGGGTCCGCAGGAGTGCGTGGCTGAGATCCGCGACCGTTATCAGAGGCGGCGCGACGTCTTGTGTGACGGCTTGAAAGCGGCCGGATGGGATGTGGATGTGCCTAAGGCGACGATGTTTGTGTGGGCCAAGATCCCCGAACCGTTTCGGGAGATGAAATCGCTCGAGTTCGCGAAGAAGCTCCTGCTCGAGGCCAAGGTGGCGGTGTCGCCGGGCATCGGCTTTGGGGAGTACGGCGATGACTATGTGCGCTTTGGCCTCATCGAGAACGAACATCGCACGCGCCAGGCGGTGCGCAGCATTCGCGATCTTTTGCGACGTGCGGGTGTATCCGTGAAGGAAGCCCTGTGAAGGCGGTCCGCGTCGGCCTTTTGGGTTTCGGGGTCGTGGGCGGCGGCACGCTCACGGTCTTGACGCGCAATGCCCATGAGATCGCGCGCCGCGCCGGACGTGGCATAGAGATCGTAAAGATCCTTACGCGCGATCCGGGCAAGCACCGCGCGCAACCCGCGCCCGAGGGGCTCATCACCACGGATGCCGCACAGATCCTAGACGACCCGACCATAGAAGTCGTAGTCGAGACCATGGGCGGTATCGAACCGGCGCGCTCCTACATCCTGGCTGCGATCAACAAGGGTAAGCACGTCGTCACCGCCAACAAGGCCTTGATTGCCACCGCCGGCAACGAGATCTTCGCGGCCGCGCGCGCGCGAGGCGTGGTCGTGGCCTTCGAGGCGGCGGTGGCCGGCGGGATCCCGATCATCAAGGCGATCCGCGAAGGACTCGCCGGCAATCGTATTCGCGGGGTCGCCGGCATCATCAACGGGACCTGCAACTATATTTTGACCGAGATGCGTGAACATAAGACGGAGTTCGCCACGGCCCTGGCGCAGGCCCAGAAGCTAGGCTACGCCGAGGCCGACCCGCATTTCGACATCGATGGGATCGATGCCGCGCATAAGCTTACGATCCTCGCGGCTATTGCCTTTGGCATACCGCTTGCGTTTAAGCAGGTGTATATCGAAGGCATACGCGATCTTGAATCCGCCGATATCGCGTACGCCGCGGAGCTTGGCTATCGCGTCAAGCATCTCGGGATCGCGCGGCGCGTGGCCGATGGCATAGAGCTGCGCGTCCATCCGGTGCTGATCCCGCAAAAACGGCTCATCGCCAACGTCGACGGGGTCATGAATGCCATCCTGGTGTCGGGTGATGCCGTGGGTTCGACTTTGTTCTACGGGCCGGGGGCCGGCGCCGAACCTACGGGATCGGCGGTGGTCGCCGATATCGTCGACGTGGTGCGCACGCTCACGACCGATCCCGAGCTTCGCGTGCCCCATCTGGCATTCCAGCCCGACGCCTTGTCCGATGGTCCGATATTGGACATGGCGGATGTGACAACGGCCTGTTATCTGCGGTGCGAGGCCGAGAACCGACCCGGCGTGCTGGCCGACATCACGCGCATCCTGGCCGATCTTGGCATCAGTATCGAGGCGATCCTGCAAAAGGCCCCCGAGCCCGGCGCGCATACCGTGCCGGTCATTCTCTTGACCCACGGCGTACGCGAGGCACAGACCGACGCCGCAATTGCCCGTATCGCGGCATTGTCTGCGGTCACCGGCAAGATCCGGCGCCTGCGCGTCGAATCATTCGCATAGGAGCGAAAAGTCTTTATGAGTCGTTATACCGGTATCATCGCGCGTTACCGCGACTGGCTTCCGATCGCAGACGACAGCCGCATCATCACGCTAGGCGAGGGCAATACGCCGCTCATCCGGCTCGATCGGTTGACGCGCACCACGGGACGGGCGGCGGCCTTGTATGTGAAGTTCGAGGGCCAAAATCCCACCGGGTCGTTCAAGGATCGCGGCATGTGCTTTGCCGTGACCAAGGCCTGCGAGGCCGGTTCGCGCGCCATCATCTGTGCGTCCACCGGCAATACCTCGGCATCGGCGGCGGCCTATGCGGCGCGCGCCGGGATTACCGCCTTCGTTTTGATCCCGGAGGGCAAGATCGCGCTTGGCAAGCTGAGTCAGGCCATGATCCATGGCGCGATGGTGGTGCAGATCCAGGGGAACTTCGATGCCGGCATGCGGCTCGTAAAGGAGATCGCGGAGACTACGCCCATCACGCTTGTCAATTCCGTCAATCCCTACCGTTTACAGGGCCAGAAGACCGCGGCCTTCGAGATCGTGGATGCCCTGGGATTTGCGCCGCACTACCATTACCTGCCGGTCGGCAATGCCGGCAATATCAGCGCGCACTGGTTTGGATATCGGGACTATGCGCGCGACGGACGGTGCGCGATCCCAAAGCTTGTGGGCTATCAGGCGGCGGGGTCGGCACCGTTTGTCGACGGCCGGATGGTCGATGCGCCGGAGACCGTAGCCACCGCCATCCGCATCGGCCATCCGCAGTCATGGGCGCTTGCGCAATCGGCGCGCGAGGCCACTGGCGGCTGGTTTGGGGCAGTCGACGATACGGAGATCCTGGCCACACAGAAACTCCTGGCGCGCGAGGAGGGGATCTTTTGTGAACCGGCCTCGGCGGTGTCGGTGGCGGGGGCCTTGCGCGATCTGCGCGCCGGACGCATCGAAGAGGGCACGACCGTGGTGTGCACGGTCACAGGTCACGGCTTGAAAGACCCCGACGTCGCGATCCGCCAAGGGGAGGCAAGCGAACTCGTGACCGTCGCCCCCACGCTTGCGGCGGTGCGCTCCGTCATCCTTGATCACTCGTCCTAGGATGCATCGCGCCGCCGCGCGCACCTATCTTCACCACGCCATCCAGCCGGGGTCCTGATGATGACGCCGGCGCCCGAGGCCCCAGCCGTCACGCTCTACGTGCCCGGACTCTATGGAGGCAAGGGATGGCCCAAGCCCCCGCCCGCAGCGCTCACGCACATCCTGGCGCGCACGCATCGCGCGCCCGGGGGTCGCGAGGGTTACGCATCACGCGCGCTTGCGCTTTTTGATCTGCCGCCCTCGGCCGGACTTGCGGGGCTTGCGCGCTTGGGCGAGGGATGCGTGCGCGATGATCGCTGGTGGGTACGCTGCGACCCGGTGCACCTGGCGGTGGATGGAGACCGCCTGCTGCTTTTGGATAACGACACCTTGACTCTCGAAGCCCACGAGGCGCAACGTCTGAGCGCGCGCGTCGCCTCGGTGTTTGCGGTAGATGGGGGGACGATCGAGGCCTTGGCGCCGACCCGCTGGTATCTGAGCCTGCCGAACCCCGAACCCTTGCACGCCATCGCCATCGCCGAGGTCGCGGGCCGCAACATCCACGATTACCTGCCTGCGGGCCACGCCCGCTATTGGCGCACCCGGTTAAACGAGGCGCAGATGGTGCTGCATGAGGCCTTGAGTGCCGGGCACGGGGGTGAGGCCGTGCGCGGCGAGGCGAACAGTATTTGGCTCTGGGGACCAGGGCACATGCCGCCGCCGGCCAAGCCGGCCTTCACGCATGTCCTGACCGACGATGTGCTTATACGGGGGATGGCGCAGGTCACCGGGGCAAAAGTGGCGGGACTGCCGGCGGGGGTTTCCCACGTGGATTACACGCACTCGACCCTGATCGTCTTACGCGGCGCGCAAGGCGCGGTGCAGTATGGCGATACCGAGGCGTGGACCGCGTTTTTGGAGGCATTTGTCACGGCCTGGTGGAAACCGCTTGCCGCCGCCGTGCGCGATCGGCGGCTTGCGCGGTTGTCATTGATCGGCGATGGCGGCCCGCGCCATATCCTGGAGCCGGGCTGGTGGCGGGCGTTTACGAGGCGGTGGCGATGAGCGCGCGAGCGACGCCGCCTGCCATGGTCGACGCGGTCCTCGACCGCCTGTATGCGGCACGCGGGGTCTGGGATCGTGCCGCAGAGATGCCAGGGCTCGCGGCGCTCGTCGCGCCCGACACCTTGAGTGGGTTGGACCGGGCCACCGAGGCCCTGGCCGATGCCATAACGAAGGGCGAGCGCATCCTTGTCATCGGCGACTACGACGCCGACGGGGCGACCGGCACCGCGGCGGCCGTGCGCGGGTTGCGGCGTCTGGGGGCACGCGATGTCGATTATCTGATTCCGGATCGGGCGCGCGAGGGGTATGGCCTCAGTACTGCCATTGTCGAGCGCGCCGCACGCCTCGATCCGCGCTGGATCGTGACCGTCGATAACGGCATCAATAGTCTCGAAGGGGCGCAGGCGGCGCGCGCCCGGGGATTGCGGCTCATCATCACCGATCACCATCTGCCCGGCGCCGCGCTGCCGGAGGCGGCCGCCATCGTCAACCCAAACCAGCCCGCCGACCGCTTTCCGAGCAAGGCGCTGGCCGGTGTCGGCGTGGTGCTCTATGTCTTGATCGCACTGCGCCGGCGGCTCGCGGCCGACCACGTGCCGCTTGCCGATCTTCTGGATTTGGTGGCGCTCGGCACGGTTGCCGACTGTGTGCCGCTCGATGCCAACAATCGGGTGCTGGTGCGCGAGGGCCTGCGGCGCATGAATGCCGGACGCGCCTGTGCCGGCATCGAGGCCTTGCTGCTGGTAAGCGGCAGGCGGCCCGGACGGATCTATGCCCAGGATCTCGGTTTTCAGATCGGGCCGCGGTTGAATGCCGCCGGACGCCTGGCCGATATGAGCGTGGGCGTGCGCTGTCTGCTCACAGATGACCGCAGCGAGGCCTTGGCGCTGGCGCGCGAGCTCGACGCCCTAAACCGCGAGCGGCGCGAGCGCGAGGCGCAGATGCAGGCCGAGGCCGGCGCGCGCCTGGCGGTGTCGGTCGAGGCCGACACCCTGGCCGCCGGGATCTGTCTCATGGAGCCGCATTGGCATCCGGGTGTCGTCGGGATCCTCGCCGGGCGCCTCAAGGATGCCCATAAGCGGCCGGCGATCGTGTTTGCGCCTGCTGAAGACGGGTTTTTGCGCGGCTCGGGCCGTAGCGTGCCGACACTCAATCTACGCGATACCCTGGCGGCCATCGGCGAACGTCACATAGGTCTCATCCGCCAGTTCGGCGGACACGCCGCCGCCGCCGGCCTGACGCTCGCCCCAGACGACTACCCGCGGTTTGCGGCGGCGTTTGCCGATGAGGTCGAACGGCGCATCGGGCGTGGCCCGTTCGCCGATGCGCGCGATGACGGTGCGCTCCAACCAGAGGAGCTGACCCTGGCGCTCGCGGCGGCGATCCGCGCCGGCGGCCCCTGGGGCAATGGGTTTCCCGAACCGCTTTTCGAGGGCTTTTTCGAGGTGGCGGAGGCGGTGATCATGAAGGATGCGCATCTGCGCCTAAGGCTTGCCATGGGCGGGCGCGGTGAACCCGTGAAGGCCCTCATGTTTCGCTGCAATCAGGCGCCGGCGGTCGGTATCCGCATTCATGCGCGCTATCATCTGGGGATCGACGATTACGGCGGGCGCGAGACGCTTTGTCTGTACCTTGTGGACTGGCACGCCGTGTCGCCCGAGCCTTAAGTGGGTTACACTGCGCGTAAATGGCGGGCCTTTGTGGCTTGGTGCGAGGAGGCGCCCGGCGGGGCGCGCCGTGTGCGGGATGGGTCCCGAAGGTGGCTATGATGAGGCGCGTTGGAACTATCACATGAACATCAAATCCCTTGCCGAATGCGTTGGCAACACACCGCTTGTGGCCCTCAAGCGACTGGGCACGGAACGCGGGAATCGTCTGCTTCTAAAGCTCGAGGGCAATAACCCGGCGGGCTCGGTCAAGGATCGGCCGGCGTTCAACATGATCGAGGCCGCCGAGCGCCGCGGGACGATACGCCCGGGCGACACCCTGATCGAGGCCACGAGCGGCAATACCGGGATTGCGTTGGCCATGGCCGCCGCGGTCAAGGGCTATCGCATGGTGCTCGTCATGCCAGAGCACATGAGCACGGAACGTCAGGGGCTCATGCGCGCCTTCGGCGCGACGCTGATCCTCACGTCGCGCGCCGGCAGCATGGAGGAGGCGATCGATACGGCGCGCGCCATGGAGGCCCGCGGCGAGGGCCGCATCCTCGACCAGTTCTCAAATCCCGACAACCCCGATGCCCACTACCGGACCACCGGCCCGGAGATCTGGCGCGATACCGACGGCACCGTGACGCATTTCGTGAGCGCCATGGGGACCACCGGGACCATCATGGGGACCTCGCGTTATCTCAAGGAGCGTAACCCGGGGATCGTCGTCATCGGCGTACAACCCACGGCCGGGTCGTCGATCCCGGGTATAAGGCGTTGGCCGGCAAACTATCTTCCGGCGATCTATGAGGCGGCGCGTGTGGACCGCATCATCGACATAGACCAGAAGGAAGCCGAGGAGATGACGCGCCGGCTGGCGCGCGAGGAGGGGATCTTTTGCGGGGTTTCCTCGGGGGGCGCGGTGGCCGCGGCGCTTACGCTTGGCGCCACGCTTAAGAATGCGCTGATCGTCAGCATCGTCTGCGACCGTGGTGACCGTTATCTGTCCACGGGCGTGTTTCCGGCTCCATGAACGTCCTTGTCTTCGATATCGAGACCGTGCCGGATGTGGCCGCGGGGCGACGCCTCTACGGCCTGGATCTGGGCGACGAGGACGTGGCCCGGGTGATGATCCACAGGCGACGCGAGGAGTCCGGCCAAGAGTTTCTGCGCCACTATCTGCACAAGGTGGTGGCGATATCGGTCCTTTTGCGCCGCAATGACGAGTGCCGTGTGTGGTCGCTCGGTGATCCCACGGCCACGGAGGCGGAGATCCTCGGGCGCTTCTTCGAGGGCCTAGAGCGGTTTTCACCGACGCTCGTGTCGTGGAATGGCGGCGGCTTCGACCTGCCGGTTCTGCATTACCGCGCGCTTTTGCACAAGATCCCTTGTAGCCGTTATTGGGAGACCGGCGAGGAGGATAGCGCGTTTCGCTGGAACAATTACCTAAGCCGCTATCACGCGCGGCATACGGACGTCATGGATGTGCTCGCGGGTTACCAGGCGCGAGCCACGGCCCCTTTGGATGAAATATCAACGTTTCTGGGCTTTCCCGGCAAGCAAGGCCATGATGGTGCCGAGGTTTGGGGCCGTTATCGCCGTGGCGAGATCGACGCGATCCGCGACTACTGCGAGACCGATGTCCTTAACACCTATCTCGTGTTTCTGCGGCTTGAGCTTATGCGCGGGCATCTCACGCCCGAGGCGCACGGCAAGGAGGAGGAGCGGTTGAAGGCCGTCCTTACGGCCTCCGGCAAGACTCATCTGTCAGAGTTTTTGCGGGCGTGGGAGGCGACTCCGGCATGAGGGCCCGGCGGTTTTCGGAGGACGCCACCTGCGTCATCACCTCCTTGAATCACGATGGGTCCGGTGTGGGACACTGCGATGGCAAGGTGGTGTTCGTGGATGGGGCGTTGCCCGGCGAGGAGGTGCGGTTTCGCTATCTCGGCCGCCGGCGCCGCTATGATACCGGGGCGGTGCAAGAGATTCTGGTGCGCTCCTGCGAGCGCGTGGAGGCGCGGTGCGCGCATTTTGGGGTCTGCGGCGGCTGCCAGCTCCAACATCTCGAGCCCACCGCTCAGCTCATCCATAAAGAGGGTATCGTGCGCGAGGCCTTTGCCCATATCGCCCAGGTGGACTGCGCGAGCTGGGCGCCGCCGGTGGCGGGCCCGGTGTTCGCCTACCGGCGCCGGGCCCGGCTCGGGGCGCGGGTCGTCGACAAGAAGGGCGGGCTTTTGCTCGGTTTTCGGGAACGCCGGCACTCTTATATCGCGCCCCTGTCTTATTGCCACACGCTGGATGTGCGCCTCGGTGCGCGTCTTGCTCAGGTGAAGGCGCTCCTGGAAAGCCTGTCTTGTCCCGAGGCCATCCCCCAGATCGAGTTCGCCGCAGGCGATGAGGCCGCGGCCTTGGTGGTGCGCCATCTGCGCGACCTGACCGCAGCCGACCGGCAGGCGCTCGGGGCCTTTGGCGCGACGCATGGGTTTGCCATGCATGTCCAGGCCGGAGGACCCGAGACCGTGCAATATGTGGGCGGCTTAAACGAGGTCTTGCGCTATGCCCTGCCAGAGTTCGCAGTCGCGTTGACCTTCGGGCCCACGGATTTCATTCAAGTGAACGCCAAGATCAATAACGCCATGGTGGCGCAGGCGGTGGACTGGCTCGACCTTCATGCCGACTCCGATGTACTCGACCTTTTTTGCGGTCTCGGAAACTTTACCCTGCCCATCGCTCGTCGCGCGGGCTCGGTATTTGGTATCGAGGGAGTGGCGGCGCTCATCGATCGGGCGCGGGCCAATGCCCATAGTAATGGGATAGAAAACGCCATGTTCGCGGTCGCCGATCTGGATGTCGAGACCGTGGGCGACCAGCTCGGCGACCGGCGGTTCGACGCAGCCCTCCTCGATCCGCCGCGTACGGGGGCCATGGCGGCGGTGAAAGCCCTGGCGGCGCGGGGCGTGCCGCGGCTCGTTTATGTATCATGCAATCCCGCGACTTTGGCGCGGGATGCGCAATGGCTCGTGCATCAGGGGGGGTACCGTCTGATGCGCGCAGGTGTCGTGGATATGTTTCCGCAGACCCACCATGTCGAAGCCATGGCCTTGTTCACAAAAGATCCCTAGATGGCCTACATCGAGATCGACGTCGCCACCCAGGGCCTGCGGCTTTGCGAGCGCGAGGGCGGACGGGTGTTATGGGAGACGAGAGTGGCCACCGCCAAAAACGGGGTGGGCGAGCGCTACGGGAGCTATCAGACACCGCGCGGCCTGCATATCGTGCGCGCCAAGATCGGTGCCGGCGCCCCGCGTGGGGCGGTGTTCGTCGGGCGTCGCCCGACCGGCGAAATCTACAGTCCGGCGCTGCGCCGCCTCCACCCCCAGAGGGATTGGGTGTTGACGCGCATCCTGTGGCTGAGCGGGCTTACCGTAGGCGAGAATCGCCTGGGCGAGGTCGATACCATGCGTCGCTATATTTATATCCATGGGGCCCCGGATGAAGACCCGATGGGCATACCCTCGTCGCATGGTTGCATCAAGATGCGCAACGACGAGGTTATGGAACTCTTTGAACGGGTGCCGCCTGGCACAAAGGTGCGTGTCATTGCGTAAGGAGACGCCATGTCCCTAGGTCCGGTCATGATGGATTTGGCAGGAGTTGCGCTCTCGCCAAAGGAGCGCGAGCGGTTGCGCCACCCGCTGGTCGGGGGCGTGATCCTCTTTAGCCGGAATTACGAAAACCCGAGGCAGCTTCGCGCGCTGACCGCCGAGATCCGTGCCTTGCGCGACCCCCCGCTTATCATCACGGTCGATCACGAAGGTGGGCGTGTTCAGCGTTTCCGGGAGGGATTCACGGACCTTCCGGCGTGCGCGCGCATCGGCGAGATCTATGCGCTCGATCGCGCGCGCGGGCGCAAACTGGCGCACGCCGCAGGCTATGTCATGGCCGCCGAACTGTTAGCGCATGGCGTGGATATGAGTTTCGCGCCGGTGCTTGACCTCGGGCATGGCGTGAGCACCGTGATTGGTGACCGGGCGTTCGCTGAAGACCCGTTGGTGGTGACCGAACTCGCCCGGCAATATGTGCAGGGCATGACCCAGGCGGGAATGGCGGCCTGTGGCAAGCACTTTCCGGGGCACGGTGGGGTGACCGGGGATTCCCATACCGAGCTGCCGGTCGACGACCGCCCGCTGTCAGCACTCAAGAGCGCGGACCTGGTGCCGTTTTCGCGCCTGTGCCCGATGGTCTTGGCGGCGGTTATGCCGGCGCATGTCCTGTACCCGCGGGTTGATACGCAACCGGCCGGGTTCTCGCGCGTGTGGCTGCAGGACATATTGCGCAAGACACAGCGCTTTAGCGGGGTGATATTCAGTGACGATCTCAGCATGGCCGGCGCCCACGGCGCGGGCGATCTCGGCGCGCGTGCCCATAAGGCGTTGGCGGCGGGCTGCGATGTCGTGCTTGCCTGCAATGATGCGGATGGTCTCGATGGCCTGTTCGAGGCGCTCGCGGGCTACGTCAACCCCTTGTCGCAGGCGCGCATGACACGCCTGCACGGGCGTCCGGCGTGGACCGCAGACGAGCTGCCGGCAAACATCGACTATCGCGCAGGCCGTGAGCTCTTGCGATCATTGCGTGAATCGCTATGAGCGCGGTCACGAGGCGGCGCGCATCCCCAAAGCCCACGTCTGACCTGCCGACTCGAAGCACGGCGGGGCTTTCGCGTTGCCGCCGGTGCCCTAGGCTTGCCGCGTTTCGCGACGAGACCAAGGGTCGCTACCCGCAGTATCGCTGTCTGCCCGTTGCGGCATTTGGCGATGAGACCGCGCGGCTTGTGATCGTGGGCTTGGCACCAGGCCTCCATGGCGCCAACGCGACTGGCCGCCCGTTTACCGGCGACTATGCTGGCATCCTGCTCTATGAGACCCTTTATCGCCTGGGCCTTGCCAATCGCGCGCAATCGCTGGCGGTCGATGACGGGTTGGTGCTGACGGGCGCGCGCATCACCAACGCCGTCAAATGCGTGCCCCCGGGCAATCGCCCGACGGCAGACGAGATCCGCACCTGCGCGCCCTATGTGAACGCAGAGCTTGCCGCTCTACCCGAAGGTGGCGTTATCATGGCCCTTGGGCGCATTGCCCACGAGACCGTGCTGCGGGCATTTGGCGTGCCGCTCGCCCATCACCGGTTCGCACACGGTGCGCGTCATGAGGTGGCAGGCCGGATCGTATGGGACTCTTATCATTGCAGCCGCTACAACACGCAGACCAGGCGTCTGACAACGACGATGTTCGAAGCGGTGTTGGGGGCCGCCCTGCGCGAGGTGTCATGAGCGATCTACGCGAGCTGGTGCGGGGTCTGGGGGATTGCCCGGGGGTCTACCGCATGCTGGACGAAAGCGGGGCGGTGCTCTATATCGGCAAGGCGGTGAGTCTGCGCAAACGCGTGAGCAGCTATTTGCGGCCGGCGAAAAGCCCGCGGATCGCCTCGCTCATGAGTGCCGTGCGCCACATAGAGGTCACGGTGACCCATACCGAGACCGAGGCCCTGCTGCTCGAAAATAACCTCATAAAGGCTTTAAGACCTCGTTATAACGTCTTGTTACGGGACGATAAAAGCTATCCCATGATCTTTCTCGGCGGGGCCGGGGATTTCCCCCGGCTCGGATTCCACCGGGGCGCGCGGCGCGAGCCTGGCCGCTATTTCGGGCCCTATCCCAGCGCCACGGCCGTGCGCGAGACCTTACACCTCCTCCAACGGGTGTTTCCGGTCCGTCAGTGCGAGGACTCGGTGTTTCGCAACCGCACGCGCCCCTGCCTGCAATATCAGATCCACCGATGCTCGGGACCGTGCGTCGGACTCGTCGCCAAGGAGGATTATGCGCGCGACGTCGAGCACACGTTGTGGTTTCTCGAGGGCCGAAACAAGACCCTGCTCAGTGACTTAAAGCGCCAGATGACAGAGGCTGCGGCACGGCTCGATTTCGAGCAGGCCGCGCGGCTTCGTGACCGCGTGGCGCTTTTACATGCGGTGCAAGAGCGCCAGTACGTCGATAACGATAAGGGTGATGCCGATGTCCTGGCGGTGGCCGAAGAGGAGGGCGTGCTGGCCGTCGCGATCCTGGCGATACGCGGGGGGCGTCAGCTTGGTTGCAAGACGCTATTTCCGCGCGTTCCCGAGGCCATGTCCGCGCAGGAGGCGCTGGCCGCCTTTCTGCCGCAATATTATCTCGGACAATCTCCGCCGACGCATATCTATCTCGGGATCCCGATTGCGGGGCGAGAGTTGATCGCCCAGGCCTTACGCGCGGACTGCGGGCATTCCGTGACGATGGCCGTGCCCATGCGCGGGATGGCCCGCCAATGGGTGGCGTTGGCAAAGACTAATGCCGCCGATGCCCTGCGCCGTAGGCAGGCCGAGCGCGCCGGTCATAGCGCGCGCTGGGCGGCGATGGTCGCCGCTCTTCAACTTACGGCGGCGACCCGCGTGGAATGCTTTGACATCAGTCACACACAAGGCGAGCTTCCCGTGGCCTCGTGCGTGGTGTTCGGTCCCGAAGGGCCGATCAAGAGCGACTATCGGCGTTTTCATATCGAAGGAGTGGGGGCCGGTGACGATTATGCGGCTATCGGCCAGGCGGTGGCGCGCCGCTACGCCAAGGCCCCGCTGCCTGATCTGGTGTTGATCGACGGCGGCGCAGGGCAGGTTGCGCGCGCCCATGAGACCTTGCAGACCCTGGGATGCCAGGCGCGAATTCTTGGTATCGCCAAGGGGCCGGATCGTCGATTCGGGGACGAGGAGTTTTATGAGCCGGGACACACTGAGCCCTTTACCCTCGATCACGCGCCCGCGGCGTTGGTATTCTTGGCCTCGGTACGCGATGAGGCCCACCGGTTTGCCATAACCGGGCATCGCGCGCGACGCGCCAAGGCGCGCCTTGTGTCGGACCTCGATACCATTCCTGGCATCGGGCCGAAGCGCCGTCAGATTTTGGTCAAGGCCCTAGGGGGTGCGCGTTTTGTGGCGCAGGCCGAACTGGCCGATCTCGAGCGACTTCCGGGAATCAGCAAGGGGCTTGCGCAACGTATCTACGACATCTTTCACACCAAAGGCGAGCCGTGCCCTTAAACGCACCCAATATCCTGACCCTGCTGAGAATCACGCTCATTCCGGTGTTCGTGATCGTGTACTTTTTGCCGGTTTCGTGGGCCAATGCCGGGACGGCCGGGGTCTTTTTGTTGGCGGCCCTCACCGACTGGCTGGACGGGTATCTCGCGCGGCGCTGGAATCAGTCATCGGCGTTTGGGGCCTTTCTTGATCCGGTGGCGGACAAACTCATGGTGGCCACGGCACTCATCATGATCGTGGCCAACCCGAGACTGCATCCGCTACTGCTCAATGCCCCTCTTTTTTCGGTGGTGGTGTTGATCATCGTCGGGCGGGAGATCGCGGTCTCGGCGCTACGCGAGTGGATGGCGGAGGTGGGTAAGCGAAAAAGCGTGGCGGTGTCGGTGGTCGGCAAGTTCAAGACCGGCGCGCAGATGGCGGCAATCTTTTTGTTGCTCTACGAACGGCCGATCATCGGCATCCCGGCGTTTCGCGCCGGCGAACTCCTTTTGTATATAGCGGCCCTGCTCACGCTCTGGTCGATGGGCGTGTATCTGAAAGCGGCCTGGCCCGAGCTTACGAGAGGGGAGGATAAGGACCGCTAGCAGGCGCGCGGCACAACCGAAACAATAATTCGCTCATAGGTAAGTTTTCCACAGCAAGGCCCGTGGGGCCCTCTCAAACACATGAGGCATTTGGCAAGCAAACGGATTATGGGGGCACTAAAAAAGGGAGGAGGGCGCGTGCCCCACTCCCTCGGGCCTTCTTTATAAGTGCCGTATCAGGGTTTCAAGGCCACATAGCCCTGCATCTCCTTGCGGGCGACCTCGAGGACGCCCGCCGGCACGACGCGCGCGAACGCAAAGATGTCCTTGCGCACCAGATGAGTGGCGAGCATGGCGTTGTGGCACGCGCGGATCTTCAGACCATGGGCGGCGAGCTTCTCGAGCGGTATCCGGTTATGGGCGTCACTCCAGACCGACAGCATGCGTATTCCCGGTCCAAAGGCCACGAGCTCGAGGCGATAGCGCCGGGGGTTGTTGCCAAATGCCTTTTCGATATTGGTCAGGACCGCAACCGCGTAATTCCACCGGGCGGGCGCGGCGCTATCGACCTCGATCACGGCCTTCAATACCTTGCCTTTGAAAAATGAGGGTGTCGGTAAAGGGTGACTGTTATAGAAGGCGGAATAATTATTATAGGATGCGGGACCGTAACGCAGTGCCCACGCCTGCGGTAACACCAGAAAAACCATGACCATGCCGACTAATAAAGCCTTATACGACCGCCACAAATAGGCACACATAACTATCTCCTCTCATCAATTTATAATAGAAACTACGAGCCTTCATGCCTCCTCAATCTTCCACAAGGCTCGTTCACGCTAGCCCGATGGGGCAGGTCTCGTCAATATCCCCCGCACGAAGCCCTTCAATCGGCGTCTTGGCATTCTCGCTCATGCGCCGATAGCGGCTTTCGACCCGCGGCTTTCCTTATGAACCTGTAGCGGCTCGATGGGCATCAACCTGCTTGTGTCAGCACGGGGCTATGTCGTCGTTATAGGGCGGGATCCGCGAGGTCGCCATGCCAGACAGGCCTTCAGCCAAAATCGTGCGCAAACCCCGGGGTGCAGGTTTGACCGGCACCACATAATTGTCTCGGGATATTTTTTTGTCGCATGCATGACTCATGAGGCGACCCAGGATGCCTCGAATCCGCGTTGCCTCGATGATCGAATCTTGGCCAAAGAGGCTACACCTCGCCGCCTCGCAATCTTTAAGCCGGGTGCGTTGCGGTCTTTATTAGATAAAGGCGATGGACTTTACATTACCAAACGGCGACAGGAAGACATCGACGATACCAAGCCCCGCTGCGTGCAAAAGATCCACGATATCCATGGCTTCGTAGAGGCACACGGGTTGCTGGATGGCGTGTCGGTGCGCCATGTCGGGTGCAAGATACGCAAATCGTTCCACGATCGGACGGTCTTTGTGAGGATATCGGCGCCCCAATTCCGAGCCAAGACCCGAGGCCGACAGAAAAACTCTGCCGCCTGGTTTAAGGTAATGCGTCCAGGCATGCACGGCCGTGACCGCCTCACTGTATCGCAGGTAATGAATGGCTCGCTGGCAGATTATGGCGTCATAGGGTGCATGAGGCAGGGCTTTTGGTAAGGCGCGCATATCCGCCTGAATGAAAATCGGCGGCTGAATGGGGCGTCCGGTTAAGGCGCGCTGAATGTCTGCGCCGTGATCATGCCGGTCCACGGCGGTCACCAAGGCGCCACAGGCCACCATACGCAGGGTCTGCCCGCCCCTCCCACAAGCCAGATCCAGGGCCGATGGGCGGGTTGCGGGGCTTTGCGCAAACCGCGCATCGAGAAAGGCAAGGCAACGCTCATCCAGATCGTCCGCACGCTGGCTTGCGACATCAATGCCCTGACCGGCACTGGCAACGCGTCGACGCGTTCGCTCGTCAAGCCATGGTTCATTAGACTTGTCAGAGTTTTTGGAAACCATAAACACATCCTTTGTCGTCAGAGATTGCCCAATCATCATGCAACCCGCTTACAGTAGAGCCGCTTACAGTTTGGCTATTGTCCGCAAGGGTAGTCTAAACGGATTGCAATCCGGCGACACCTTGGCCGCTATGCCGGTTATGGGCCAAGGTGTCGCCTGAGAACTTAACCGTGACCGACGGGGGTTTTCTTAAGGGGAAAGTCGCCGTCGATACGCTACGCGACTTGTGGCGGATCGTGGCCCAAGACAGGCGTATTTGTACAAGATGCGCCGCCGCGCACAAGCCTTTTGTTATTGGCAAAACCAGAATAGAAACTTTTCACGAATGACAACACTCTTCCCATACGGCGTGGCGATTGCGGTATTTTATGGGATAAAGAAACAAATAAAGTCCGGCATCAGTCCCGCGCGCCGCGGTTTGATGTGTGCGCCTCCCGCCGCGGCGGATTACAGCGCGCCGATCAGGAAACGTCCCGCCGTTTGCCACTTTGCGACGAATGGCCTGGGAGATGCATGGGAAGCCACGTCGAAGGTCCAAGCTTTACGGCTTGCACAGGACCGCCCATGGGCTGGGTCCGGAACAGGGGTGCGGACCGCAACGGGATGACCGCGATGTAGGTCACGATCAGATGCGCCGTGGGGCTGAGCCAAATGAGGCAAGACCGGGAATCGGCGCTGGGCGCGAGGATGTGGCCGCGATGGCCGGTAAGGCCTATTTTGAACCAAAATATTACAATATGTGTTCTTTTAAGGGTTCTTTCTTGGTGGTACGCCTTGGCGTGCCCGGGGGACAGAGCGTGCAACGCCCCCGCCATCGTCCTACCGTTGTTGGCCCGGACCCATCGGCCGTGTGCGCCGTAGAATGATGCTAAGTCCGATGTTGACGAGAAGCACCATCACGATCACAAGGAAGGCGGCGGCAAACGCAAGCGCGTGCGCGGATCGATATGGCTGGTTGATGAAACTCCAGATGACGTAGGTCAGGTACCCGATCGGCTCGTGAATGAGCTTTCCATTCCACAGAAAATTCGACCAGCCGGCAGTATAGATCAAGGGGGCGGTCTCGCCTAAGGCGATGGCAATGGCAAACAGCACACCGGTCATGATCCCCGGGAGCGCAAGCGGCAGGGCGATGCGCGTAATGACCGTGAGCTCGCGAAATCCCAGGGCGTAGCCCGCTTCACGCAGGCTGTTTGGGACCTGAAGGAAGGATATCTCGGTAAAACGCGCGATGTAGGGGACAACCATGATCGCGAGCGTCAGCGACCCGGCAAGTACCGAGAACTGCCAACCCATGCCGATCACAAGCGTGACATAGCTGAAATACCCAAGGACAATCGACGGGACCCCGGCCAGGACATCGTCGAGGAACCGTACCGACCGGCCGAATCGGCCGCGCCCAAACTCAGAGAGATAAATTCCGGCGAGAATGCCGACCGGGGCGGCAAAGACCAGGGCCCCGAACACCAGGGCCAGCGTGCCGGTAATGGCATTGAGCAGCCCCCCGGAGATCCCATTCGTGACGTGCGTAAAGAGCGTGAACGACAACGCCGACAAGCCTTTGCGGATGACGGTATAGAGGATATCGAGCAGTGGGGCCGCGACCAGCACGAACGATACCGCCGCCAAGACCCAGCCAAGCCCCGACAGGCCTTTGCGGCGCGCGATACGCGACAACTTAAACGGGTGAGGCATTACGCGAGGTTCCGGTCAGCAGGCGCGCTATGATATTAGTGATAACCGAGATAATGAACAGGATAAGGGCGATTTCCGCGAGCGACCTAACCGCCATGCCGGTCGGGTCCTGCATGGCGCTGTCGAGCTGCGAAACAATGAATGAGGCCATGGTCGTGATCGGGCTGTAGATGTTGCCCGGGAAGTAATTCAGGGCGCCTCCGCTCACCATGAGGACCGCCATGGTCTCCCCCAGGGCGCGGCCCAATCCGAGGATGCAGGCGCCTATGATGTTGGTACGTACCGCCGGCAACATGGCGCGTCGCACCACCTCGAAATGCGTCGCCCCCAAGGCATAGGCGGCCTCCTTTGTCTCCGCCGGGACCCGGGCCAAGGCGTCGCGCACGGTGGCGGCGATGATGGGGACGACCATGAGCGCGAGCACGATGGATGCCGCGAGCAGTCCATAACCGCTCCCGATAGGCCCCGCAAAGAACGGCACGAAACCTAGCACCGCTCGCAGTCCGGGCCCGAGGGTGTGGGCCACAAGCGGTGTGAGCACCGCGTAACCCCACAAACCGTAGACGACGCTCGGTACCGCCGCCAGCATCTCGACTACAAATGACAGCGGGATTCTCAAACGACTGCGCAGACCTTCGGCTAAAAATATCGCCACCCCGAGGCTCACCGGAATGGCGATGACAAGCGCGATGGCCGATGTCAAAAGCGTGCCCACAATGAATACCAGAATTCCGTAGTTCGCCCCGATCGGCACTAATACACCACGCTGCTTCACGGGATTGGCATAGAGATTCCCAAGACTCCAGGTGTGGCCGACAAGAAAATGCCAGCCGTTAAACGTGAGAGCAGGCCAGGAGTAACGGGCAAGAAAGACAAGGACGGCGATCAAAGCGAGGGGTATGAGGCTTGTGACAAGTACAAGTATTATCCGAAACGGTCGAAGCGTCATGAGGCCCTCAGGGAAAGGCCGGGGGCTCGTCGAGAGGCCCCGGCCATCTGCTCCTTAATGGATCTTGGCGATTTGCTTGCGGCTCAGCGCCGAAATGCGTGGCGGTAATGCAATAAAATGCACTTGGCGCAGGAATTGGCGTGCGTTGCCTTCACGGGTATCCACCGCCCATGACAGGAACTCGCGCAAGGTCGTGGCCATAACGCCGCTCGGCTGATGATCGTTTACGATCGCATACTCGTAATTGATGATCGGGTAGGACTCGGCACCCGGGGCAAACACAAGGCTGATGCGTTCGTCGGCCGGGGTCTTCCTTACGAGCTCGGCGGCCGCCGCCCCCACGGTTTTCTTGCTGGGCAGCAGGAAGCGTCCGGCACGGTTTTTGAGAAGGGCGGTGCCAAGATGCGCGCGCGCCACCTCTTTCGTGAAGCTCACGCCAATATAGGCGATGGAGTAGGGGGTCTGGGCCGCGGCCTGCACCATCCCCGGATTGCCGAGCGCTCCCAAACCGCCCGGTACCGCAGGCCAACTGATGGTGGTGCCGTAGCCGACATGCGAGTTCCAGTACGGTGTCGAGAACGACAGATACTGACTGAAGATGAAGGTGTCCCCGCTGCCGTCGGTTCTGTGAATGGGGGTAATCAGGTGGTGTGGCAGACGCCGGCCTGGGTTTAGTCGGGCAATCGCCGGAGCATTCCAGTAGCGGATTTGACCATCATAGATACCGGCGAGGACGGGCCCACTCAACTTTAAATGGACGCCGTTAAGTCCCGGAATATTGTAGTTCACCGTCTGCGCCGAGATGGCGAGCGGGATATTCAAGACCGCGGGGTTCTGTTTGACCTGCATATTGCTCATATAGGCATCGGATGCGCCGATCTGGGCGACGCCTGAAATGGCTTCGGATATCCCCGTGCCGCTGCCCGTCCCTTGGGTCGTGATGCGCACATTGGGATGGCTGCGCGTATACGCCGGCACCCAGAGATTGAACAACGGATAAAGCAAAGTGGAGCCGGTCTCGGTCACATCGACCGTGCGCGCATATGCCTGTGACGTATTCAGGATTCCGGCGACCGCCAGTGCGAGTACCGACCCCCCGAGTACGGCGTGGAGCGGGGACTTGCTTGTTCTTTTTAACATAGCTGCCTCTAGGGTTGTGGATTGCCGTGAAGCCTACGGAGGATTCATGACAACCATATGACAGGCATCGCGCGCGCCATTTTAACGCAAACCTGGCCGGTTGCCAGTACCACTTTTTCCGCTACCCCCGTATCGTCGACTGCCCTCGCGTGGCCGACCCTTCATGCGCGCGTCTTTTTTGGTCTGTGAACCCTGTTCTGAACGACCCTGAAATGGCGAGAGTAAACGCCGGGGAGGCGGTTTGCGTAAGCTCCGGCACGCGGTCACCCCACGGACGGACCGACCGGCCCATGCCAACCCCATGAGCGCCGCGATCCTACCGTAATGGCAGGTCGTCTTAAGCCCTCAGGCCGCGGTTTATATCGAGGATCACGTGACGACCATGCCCCGCCTTTCAGACGACCACACGAACCGCGACTTGGCCCATACATATGAGAAACAAGTTGAATGGTATGATCTATCACGCTATTTAATAAGGTAAATAACTTTGTATTCCGGACGGACTTCTCGTCCCTGATCGCCCGCAGGCGGCCTTTCCAGTGCGAAGCCACGCAAAAGCCCTCGATTATCTGCCACCCACATAAGGCGCTTGAAAAACGATGACGCGCACGGGCAGTGGTCGCTCGCCCTTCGGCCTCTGTCCGACCGGTATGTCGCCTGCGACATGGATCCGGCTTTTATGGGTTTGCCCGAATGATCGGGTCTGAGCGACTGAGAAACGACGGGTCTTCACAAGGCTCGAGGCCGGGGCGCCGCAGAGTCACCCTCCCGCGCGTTATCGCGGCGTCCCGGTGAAGGTCGGTGGAGGTGGGTCCCGGCACGGCATGGGGGTGTCGCAAGACGTGAGTCGGTCTTGCAACGCGCAATAGCCATAGGTTGCCCCGAGACTGCTCAGGCCAGACGATAACACGAGCAGCCCCGGGAACAGGTCCCCTTGCTCTAGCTCCTGGCCGGTGGTCCAGTGCCGGCAACCGACACAGCCCTTAAATGTTAATGCAGGGCTGTCCATTGGCCCCCAAAGACCATCACGGACAATACATAGCCTACGACAAGGTTGACCATAACGCCCACGGAAAATACGAGCACCACTCGGCGTTCCACGGCCAACAATTGGCGAAAGTGCGTGTTTAAACCGATGGCAAGGAAGCAGAGCGTGAAGGCCCAGGTGCGCAGACCCACCAGTGGCACCAACAGATGATGGCGGAGCACGGGTGTCAACTGCAAGGTGAGGAAGCTCATAACGCCCGCGGCGAGCAAAAAGCCGATGACAAACTTGGGGACGCGCCGCCACCACACATGCGCGGCGGCTTGCTCAGAGGACAAAGGCTGCGCCCCTGGGGCGCGGTGCTGGGTCGCGGTGAACGTCCAGAAAATCGCCCACAACCCTATCCATACGTCGCGCCCGATCACTTTCGTCAAAGTAAACGCCTTGATCACCGCACCGGCGTGACCCACCATGGCCCCGAAGCTACTCGCCGCCGCCATGCCGGCGGCATCGGCGAGTTCCGATGTCCCGATCCAGGCGCCTCCTTGCCCAGGGGTAAGCCCGAGTAACATCGCCAATTGCGGGAGCACTATCACCCACGCCAAAGCGAACAGGATGACAAGCGATATCGCCTGATAGATTTCGTGGCGTCGCGCCCCCACCGCGGAGCCCGCGGCCATGGCCGCGGATACGCCGCAGACCCCGGCACCGGTGCCGAGGACCGCCGCTTGACCATGACTGAGACCCTGCCAGCGGCCAAGGCCATAGATCACCCCGACCGTAATGATCGTGCCGATCGCAGCCTGCATGAGGGCCGTAGACCCGGCGCTCAAGAGTAGCGAGATGGGAAAGGTGGCGCCGAGCAGGACGATCCCGGTCTTTAAGTAAAGCTCGACCCGCAGGGCCGGCTTCATCCAGTCCGGGATCGTCACCGTGTTGCCTATGGCAAGACCCAGCAGTAATGCCACCACCGGCGGCTCAAGCTCAAAGCGCGCGGCACCGGCCCAGCCGGCGATCGCGAAGGTCACCAAGGCCAGCAGGAAAAGGGCCACGAATCCGATCAGGAACCGTTCGAGATCCAGATTGAGAAAGATCACCGGTATGGCAAGGAACAAGGAAAAAGCGATCGGTTGTAGTAAAACCGCGTCCCATTTATGCGTAAAGAATGTGAAAAGCGTAGCAAAGCTCTGCCAATGCAGCCCGGCGGTGTTCAAGCCCACCATTTGCGCAAGCGGTGAACCGGTCTGCCACGCCATCCATACCCCGAACAACGCAAGCAGCCCGATAACTGTGGCCCAAAAATCCTCAGTCTTCAGCATACCCACCCCCTCCGTCTTTTTATAGTGGTCGGGCTTACGGTATTCCCGGAGCCCGTTTTTTACGGCCTCGCGCGCCGCCTTGCCATCGCACTGGCCGCTGTTTCAAGGTATGACCGCAAACGCCGCGGGCGCCTTGACATTTAACAAACGAAAATCATGCAGGGTCTTTAAAGCCGTACGCGCCATCAACGAATCCTCTGGTTCCTTTTCCGCTTTGGGATGCGGGGGGCTTAAAGCATGATGAGGACCGCCTGCGTGACGCCACGGGCTCGGTTGCCAAGAAAAATCGGGGGCATGAGGTCGCCGCCGCATGCCGTATCATTTCATTCACTGACGAGAGCGACGGCTTCAGGCGCGGTGGCGGCGCCGTTACCCCCCGCCGTCTTCGCATCTTTTGTTATCCCAATTTGTTTGCCATCATGCCTAAGCCATGAGCGGCAGACGGACCCGGTAATGGGCTTATAGCCGTGATCGGCCGCGCCGCCCAGGCGCCGCTTCTGTGGCGGCGCCCTAAATCTCGGCTTACCGGTCGCTAGGCCCTATGTATCGATGGATCCCATGCGGGAGGCAGAACTTAAAGGTCGCGGATCAAAAAGGGGTCATGACCGCAGGGCCCGCAAAAAACCATGCCAGGCTCGAGGGTACGGGGTCCGACAAGGCGCGCTTTGGACCTAGGCGGCGCACATCACTAAAAAAACGGGGCAGCGGCGCGCGATGGCGCAAGGCGCCCGCTCGGCGTAAGGAACCACGAACCGGTAGCAATCGATGATAGACAAAAGAGAAAGTGCGGTGGATTTTGATGCGCCCATCGAGCGGCGCCACACCGCCAGTGTCAAATGGGACCGCTATCGAGACCGCGATATCCTGCCACTGTGGGTAGCCGACATGGACTTTGCGTCGGCGGACGTGATCGTGCGCGCCCTGCAAGAGCGCGTGGCGCATGGCGTCTTCGGATACGCAAACGCCCCCGAGGGGCTGCTCGAGGCGATCCTGGCCTACGTGCAGACCCATAACGGCTGGACGCTGCGGCCGGAATGGATCGTGTGGCTACCGGGTCTTGTTTCCGCGCTCAATCTCGCGTGTCGCGCCACGGGGACCTCAGGCGACGCCGTGCTCACCCTAACGCCTATCTACCCACCATTTTTGAGCGCGCCACGCATGAGCGCGCGCCAACTCATCACCACCCCTTTGGCCTGCCGCGCGGACCGTTATGTCATCGATTGGGAAGCCCTTGACGAGGCGGTCACCCCGACGACCCGGCTTTTTCTGTTATGCAACCCCCATAACCCCGTCGGCCGGGTGTACACGCGTGACGAGCTCGAGCGCCTGGGCCGATTCTGCGAACGCCATGACCTCATCATCTGCGCAGACGAGATCCACGCAGGGCTCGTGCTCGATTTATCCTTGCGCCATCAATCGATCGCGAGTTTGAATCCCGACCTTGCGCGGCGCACGATCACGCTCATGGCGCCGAGCAAGACCTTCAATGTGCCCGGGCTCGGGTTTGCGTTCGCGGTGATTCCGGATCCTGCCCTGCGTGAGCGGTTCCGCGCGGCCATGAAGGGTATCGTCCCGGATGTCAATGTACTCGGCTTCACCGCCGCCCTGGCAGCCTATCGCGACGCCGAACCCTGGCGCCGCGCCTTGCTCGATTATCTGCGGGGCAATGCGCAACTGACGATCAACGCCTTGCGCGCCATGCCCGGACTGAAAGTGACACCGCCAGAGGCGACCTATCTCGCGTGGATCGACGCCCGCGGGCTTGGCCTTCAAAACCCGCAGCGATTTTTCGAAAGCGCGGGGGTTGGACTTTCCGACGGTGCCGATTTCGGGGCTCAGGGCTTTGTGCGCCTCAATTTCGGATGCCGGCGGGCCCTGCTCGAGGAGGCCTTGGGCCGTATGCGACGCGCCGTCGAATCTCTCTCGGGAGGAGGGGCGCGATCTTAGGCCACGGCTATGGCATAGACGCGCGCCGGCGGTCGATCCCAAAGTCCGGTGAGGAAACGCGCTTCGGATCTAGGGAACTTCGAACCCTTCGGCCTCGAGCATCCGCACGAGGCGGATGAGCGGCAGGCCGATCAAGGTGGTCGGGTCATCGCCGATGAAGCGCTCAAAGAGGGCGATGCCAAGCCCCTCGGACTTCACGCTCCCGGCGCAGTCGTAGGGCCGCTCCTTCTCGAGATAGCGCGCGATACGCCGCTCATCGAGCACGCGAAACGCCACCTCAAACAGCGCCACCTCCGACTGGACGCGGCCGGTCTGCGCGTTCAAAAGCGCAAGTCCCGTATAGAGGCGCGCGGTCTTGCCGGAGATGCGCCGCAACTGACGCGCCGCCTCCTCGAATCCGCCAGGCTTACCCACGATCTCGCCCTCGTATTCTGCGACTTGATCGGAGCCTATTATGAGGGCGTCAGGCGCCATGGGACTGACCGCCCGGGCCTTGGCAATGGCCAGACGTTCTGTCAAGGTGCGTGCGTCCTCCCCTGGGTGTCTGGTCTCATCGGTATCCGAGACCATGACCTCGAAGCGAACCTTAAGCCGCGTCAAAAGCTCGTGCCGATAGCGCGAACCCGAAGCCAGCACGAGACGTCGCGGTACCGACACCGTTAGCCGATCTCGATCAAGGCTTCGTTGGGATTGACGCTGTCGCCTTTCTTGACGTAGATGTTTTTCACGGTCCCCTTGACCGGGGCCGGCACCTCATTTTCCATTTTCATGGCCTCGATGACCAGCACCGGATCGCCCGCCTTCAGAACCTGTCCGACGGTCACGAGGACCTCGACCACGGTCCCCGGCATGGCGCTTGTGACATCGCCGGCCTTGGTGGCGCGCGGCCGCCGAAGTCCCGAGCCCACACCGGCTGCGGGGGTTGTCATCGGCTCACGGAAATCCCCGCCCACACCATCGGTAGGCACGATGCTCATGGTTTCCACCATGATCTCTTCTGGCATGCCGTCGACATAAACGTAGAATGGCCGTTGCTCCTCGTTTTTATGCCCAGCCCCGCGGATCTTGATGTTGTAGGTCTCGCCATGCATCGTGACATTGAAGTCGGTGGGCGCGAGATAGCAGGGGGCGGACTGCGCCTCGGGCAAAGGCAAGAGTTCCTCGGGCCGTAGCGTGCCGGCGGCGCGCTCCTCTAGAAATTGACGACCAATCTCCGGAAACATGGCATAGGTCAAAACGTCTTCCTCGGTCTTTGCCAGATCCCCGATCTCGGCGCGCAATTTCGCCATCTCCGGCGGGATGTCGTCTGCCGGGCGATGGGTTATGACCGGCTGATTGCCGATGGCAAGCCGGCGCACGCGGCTATCCACCGTCCCCGGGGGCGTGCCATAGCGGCCCTGGAGATACAGCTTGACCTCGTTTGTGATGCTCTTGTAGCGTTGACCGGTCAGCACGTTCAAAACCGCCTGGGTCCCCACGATCTGCGATGTCGGCGTAACGAGCGGGGGATAACCGAGATCGGCGCGCACGCGAGGGATTTCAAGCAGGACCTCGTCCATGCGCGCAAGCGCCCCCTGTTCCTTCAGTTGGTTCGCTAGATTAGAGATCATCCCACCCGGCACCTGATTGACGTGGACCCGGCTGTCGACCCCCGTATGGTCGCTTTCAAATTGGTGATACCGCTTACGCACGTCGCGGAAATAGGCGTTGATGCGCTCCAGACGCTCCAGGTCAAGCCCGGTATCGTGCGGCGTGCCCCGCAAGCCCGCCACCAGGCTTTCGGTCGGCGGATGGCTCGCGCCATCGGCAAAAGCCGACAAGGCGGTATCGATCAGATAGCAACCACTCTCGATCGCCTTCCATTGGCAGATGGAAGCCAGACCCGACATCGAATGGGAGTGCAGATGCAGCGGGATCTTCACGGCCTTCACGAGCGCCTTCACGAGCGCCGTGGTTTTGGTCGGCGTCAAAAGCCCGGCCATGTCCTTTATCGCGATCGTATGGCAACCCATGGCCTCCAGCTCGCGGGCCATGGCCACGAACGCCGGAACCCCATGCACGGGGCTTGTCGTGTAGCAGATGGTCCCCTCGGCGTGCTTGCCGTTTTGCAAAACCGCCTCGACCGCCACGCGCAGATTGCGCATGTCGTTCATGGCGTCGAATATCCGAAACACATCGACACCGTCGTCGGCCGCCTTGGCCACGAACGCGCGAACGACATCATCCGAATAATGGCGGTAGCCGAGCAGGTTCTGGCCGCGCAATAGCATTTGAATGCGCGTGCGCGGCAGGGCGGCCTTCAAAAGGCGCAGCCGCTCCCATGGATCTTCCTTCAGAAAACGCAAACAGGCGTCGAATGTGGCACCCCCCCAAGCCTCAAGGGACCAGTAGCCGACGGCGTCGAGATCCGGACATGCGGGCAACATGTCCTCGGTGCGCAGGCGGGTGGCTATCAGGGATTGATGCGCATCCCGCAGGATCACGTCGGTGATTTGTACACGCGTCTTTGCCACGATTATTTACCTATCATCATGTGTTCTTGATTATACCCAAGGGCGCACCATGCGTCGCGTCCGATCATAAAGTTCGCCGATCGGCGCTCACAGACCATGGTGTGCGGCAATGGCCGCGGCGATCGCCGCCGCAAGATGCGACGTCGGGCGACGAGCCGAGTAGTTGCTAAGCTCCGGATGGTCTTCGACGAATGCGGTGTTGAACAAGCCCGCACGAAACTCCTCGGTCTTTAGTATCTCGAGATGGTAGGGGATCGTCGTCTTGACGCCCGAGACCCCCATATCCAGCAGTGCGCGTCTGGCGCGCGCCAAGGCTTTCTCCCAGGTCAGCGCCCAGATCGTTAATTTGGCGCACATGGAATCATAATAAGGGGGGAACTCGTAGCCCGTGTAGATGGCGGCATCGGTACGCACGCCAGGACCACCGGGCGAGTAGTAGCGCGTTATGCGCCCGAAATTGGGCAGGAATTCATTTTTCGGGTCCTCGGCGTTGATGCGAAACTGCATGGCATACCCCCGCCTTTGGATGTCATCCTGCGCAAAGGACAGCGGACTTCCGCCCGCGATCAGGATCTGCTCCTGCACAATGTCGACGCCGGTAATTTGTTCTGTAACCGTGTGTTCAACCTGCAGGCGCGTGTTCATTTCCATGAAATAGAACTGCTTATCTTGATCGAATAGGAATTCGACCGTGCCCGCGTTCTCATAGCCGACCTTTTTCGCGACACGTACCGCAAGACCGCAGACCTCGGCGCGCTGCGCCTCTGTGAGCTGCGGCGACGGAGCGATCTCCAGCAATTTCTGATGGCGTCTTTGTATGGAGCAGTCGCGCTCAAATAGGTGCACGACGTTACCAAAACTGTCGCCCAGGATCTGGACCTCTATGTGGCGCGGATTGACGACGCACTTCTCAAGAAAGACCTCCGCCGCCCCGAAGGCCTTGGTGGTTTCAGAAACGACCCGGTCATACTGGCGGCATAGCTCCTCCTCGGAATCGCAACGCCGGATGCCGCGTCCGCCGCCACCGGAGGTGGCCTTGAGCATCACCGGATACCCTATGAGCCGGGCCGCAGCGATGGCCTCATCCAGGTTTGCGACATTGCCCTCGCTTCCCGGAACGACCGGCAGGCCGGCTTCGGTCGCGGCGCGGCGCGCAAGGGTTTTGTCGCCCATCTGGCGGATGACCGCCGGGGAGGGCCCGACAAAGATCAAGCCGCGACGCATGCAGATCTCGGCAAGCTCCGGGTTTTCTGACAAAAAGCCATACCCGGGGTGAACCGCATCACAACCCGCCCCAAGCGCCACGCTCGTGATCCGGTGGGCGTTCAGGTACCCGCCCACCGGATCGGGACCGAGGTTGTAGGCCTCGCTTGCCTTTTTGACGTGTAAGGCGTGGCGGTCGGCATCGGTGTACACGGCCACGGATGCGATCCCAAGCTCAGCGCAGGCCCGGACTATCCGTACCGCGATCTCGCCGCGGTTTGCCACCAGTAGCTTTTTGATCACCTGATACTCCCGAACTAGGCACGATAAGGCGGGGGGTTATTGTAAAGCTTTGGCCGCCAGTATTCATCAGAAAGTCATGAGATTCGGTGTTTTTAGGGGGCATGCGGCCCTTTTTAGGCCCGGATGCCGTGCCGGAAAATCACAAGACCTGCGTCTCTTGCCCATAAAAGAGGCTACCCCGGCCCCTTTTTGCCCAACCTTACGCGCATCCATGGGCCATGGGCCGGCATCGATGCGGCCCATGGCCCACAGACCCGAATGCTGAGAGCCATTGCCATACGGCAAACGGCGGTTTCTCAAGGATGACGGATTTTGACAGCCCCCGGCCCCCTCTATATTATGGCGCATGGAATCGGGTTTCCTGCCAAGATCCATCGACCCGGAACGGGCTGCGGATCAATGTCTTATGGTCGTCGGCAAGCTTGACTTGGCGCCCCTGACACGGCTGAGAGAATGGGCGGCGGAAGAGGGCGGGCGGATCAACGGTCGGCTGGTGTTTGCGCGAGACGAGCAGGGGCGAGCGGTCATGGAGGGTCATGCCGAGGCCGCGCTTCCTTTGCTCTGCCAACGATGCGCCGGCGTATTTCTGTTTGAGGTACGCGCCGATTGGCGGCGGGTATTCGTGCGATCAAAGGCCGATGAGCACGATCTGGCGGAAACAGGGGTCGATGTCTGCTATCATGACGGCCCACTCGATGTCGCGGATGTGGTGGAAGAAGAGCTGATGCTGGCCCTCCCCATGGCGCCGCGACATCCTGAAGACTGCGAACCCATCCTGCGGCCGATAGCTGGGGCCCACCCGTTCGCCGGGTTGGCGGGATTATTGAAGCGCGATAGACGCGATAATAAATAGGAACTGAGGAAAGAACACAATGGCGGTACAAAAGAGCCGTAAGACCCCCTCCAAGCGCGGCATGCGCCGTTCGCACGACGCCTTGTCCCGCCCGACCTTGTCCGTGGACTCCACGAGCGGCGAGACACACCGTCGCCATCACGTGAGCCCGGATGGCTATTATCGTGGCCGCAAGGTTCTCGACATCAAGTCCGACTAGGCCTGTCCCGGAGCCGTAAGTGACTATCACTATCGCCCTCGATGCCATGGGGGGTGATCATGGCCCGCGCGTCACGGTTGCGGCGGCGCTTTCGTTTCTGGAATCCCAGCCAGAGGCGTGCATTGCGCTCGTGGGACAACCAGGCGTGATCGAAAGCGAGCTGCGCCGGCTGGCGGCGGCACCCAACGAGCGCTTGCGGGTGGTCCCCGCCACCGAGGTCGTGCGTATGGACGAGCCCCCCGCCCAGGCCCTGCGAACCAAGCGTGACTCGTCGATGCGCGTGGCCGTGAGCCTGTTGCGCGACGGGCACGCGGATGCCTGCGTGAGCGCCGGTAACACCGGCGCGCTCATGGCGGTCGCGCATTTCATATTGAAGACCCTGCCCGGGATTGATCGGCCGGCGATCGTGACCGCGCTCCCGACCCTCAATGGACACGTGCACTTGCTCGATCTTGGCGCGAATGTCGAATGTACCGGCGAGCACCTGCGGCAATTCGCCGTGATGGGCGCGATCGTGGCCACGGCCGTCGATGGCAAGGAACGCCCGAGCGTCGGCCTTTTGAATGTCGGCGTAGAAGACATCAAGGGTAATGACGTGGTCAAGGCCGCGGCCCAGTTGCTTGCGCATAGCGGGTTGAATTATATCGGCTATGTCGAGGGCGATGGCATTTACGCCGGACATGCCGATGTGATCGTATGCGACGGGTTCGTGGGGAATATCGCCCTAAAAACAAGCGAGGGCCTGGCGCGCATGATCCGCGCATTTCTGAAAGAGGAGTTTGGACGCACCATGCTTACCCGCCTAGCCGGCCTCGTCGCGCGGCCGGTCTTGAGGGCCTTTGCCCGACGCGTCGATCCTAAACGGTATAACGGCGCGACCCTGGTCGGTTTGAACGGCGTGGTCGTAAAGAGCCACGGGGGCGCGGACACGATCGCTATGCGCAACGCCCTCGAGGTGGCCTTGCGCGAGGTTCGGCACAACATTCCCGATCGTATCCGCCGAGAAATGGAGCCCCCTTCGCAGCGGGGATTGGCGTGACCTACGCTCGCATCCTCGGCACGGGAAGTTTCCTGCCCGCGCGCGTTGTGACCAATGCCGATCTCGCATCGACGGTCGATACATCAGACGAGTGGGTTGTGTCGCGCACTGGGATCCGCGAGCGGCGCATCGCCGGACCCGGCGAGACCACCTGCGATCTGGCGGAGCGCGCGGCCCGGCAGGCGCTGGATGCGTCGGGCTGTCTTGCCTCCGAGATCGATCTTGTGATCGTGGCCACGACCACACCGGATCGCGTCTTTCCCGGTACCGCCTGCCTTCTCCAGGAGCGCCTGGGGATTCATGGGCCGGCGGCCTTTGATGTCCAGGCGGTCTGCACGGGTTTCGTGTATGCGCTCACGATCGCCGAGAAATTCATTCGTGCCGGAGGCACGAAACGTGCGCTCGTGGTCGGTGCAGAGACCATGTCGCGTATTGTCGACTGGAATGACCGATCGACCTGCGTATTGTTCGGGGACGGCGCCGGCGCGGTGGTGGTCGGGGCCAGTAACGAACCGGGGATTCTATCGTCACATCTGCATGCCGATGGGGCTTATAAGGAGCTTTTGACGGTATCGACCGGGGTCTCCGAACGGGGCCCCGCGACCGGTCGCATTACGATGCGCGGAAATGAGGTTTTCCGGATGGCCGTGACCACGCTCGATGCCCTGGTCGGAGAGACCCTTGCCGCCAATAATATGAAGCAGACGGACATCCGCTGGCTGGTCCCGCATCAAGCCAACATTCGCATCATAGCGGCGACCGCCAAAAGGCTTGGCATGGCGATGGACCAGGTCATAGTCACTGTCGACCGGCACGGCAACACCTCGGCGGCATCGATTCCACTGGCCTTCGACAGCGGCGTCCGCGATGGACGCATCCAGCGCGGCGATGTCGTGCTCATGGAGGCGTTCGGCGGGGGATTGACGTGGGGCTCCGTGCTTCTCCGGTATTGAAAATAGGATCGAAGAGGTAGCGATGAACGCAAGCGGCGGTACGGCCTTTGTCTTTCCCGGACAGGGATCACAATCCGTGGGAATGCTGAAGGCCCTGGCGGCGGACCACTCACAGATCCTCGGGACCTTCCGGGAGGCATCCGAGGCGCTCGGTTACGACCTTTGGGAGCTTACGCAAAATGGCCCCGAGGAGGCGCTGAACCGTACCGCCGTGACACAGCCGGCGCTGCTTGCAGCCGACGTCGGCTGTTACCGCGCCTGGCGCGCGCGCGACGGCATAGAGCCCGTGGTGATGGCCGGCCATAGTCTCGGTGAATATGCGGCGCTGGTGTGCGCTGAGGCCCTGGATTTCCGGCAGGCCGTGCGGCTGGTGGCGCGGCGCGGCGCGCTCATGCAGGCGGCGGTGCCGCAGGGGGAGGGGGCGATGGCGGCCATCCTAGGGCTTGACGATGCGGCCGTAGAGGCGGTCTGTCGCGATTGCGCGCACGGCGAAACATTGGCGGCCGCCAACTACAACGCCCCAGGACAGGTCGTGATCGCCGGGACCAAGGCGGCTGTTGATCGCGCCCTCGTCGCCGCACGTTCGGCCGGAGCGCGGCGCAGTGTGGTGCTTGCGGTCAGCGCCCCCTCGCATTGCGGGCTCATGCGCGAGGCCGCGCAACAGTTTGCTCAGGACCTCGCGGGTGTGGCCTTGAACGCGCCGGCGGTGCCCGTCATCCATAACGCCACGGTAGCCGCCTTGTCCGAACCGGGCCCCATCCGCGAGGCCCTCGTAAGTCAGCTATTTTCACCAGTGCGCTGGGTTGAGACAATACGCCGGATGGCTGAATGGGATGTATCACGGATCCTGGAATGCGGCCCTGGGAAGGTGCTTACCGGCCTTAATAAGCGTATCGTTGATCTCCCATGCGCGTCCCTGGGAGAGCCGGCGGATTTTGGCGCGGCCCTTGGGGTCACAGGACCCTAGGCCACCACGACAAGAATCAGGGAGACTTGCATGGGACTCGATAATGACATCGCCTTGGTCACGGGCGCAAGCCGCGGGATAGGCAAGGCGTGCGCGTTGCGGCTCGCGGCTCTTGGCGCGCGCGTTGTTGCGACCGCCACCTCGGAAAAGGGCCTTAGGGCCATCGCGGATTACTTCGCGGCGCATGATATCAAGGGCTGGTCATTCCTGCTCAATCTCTCGGATGCGTCCTCGATCGACGCGTTGCTTGCGGAATTCGACAAGCGCGCACAGTGGCCGAGCATCCTGGTGAACAACGCCGCCATAACGCGCGATGCGCTCGCCATGAGGATGCGCGACGACGACTGGGACGCGGTCTTGACGACTAACCTTACGGGCGCGTTCCGGCTTACCCGCGGTTGCCTGCGGGCGATGACCAAGGCCCGTGGGGGGCGCATCATCAACATAAGCTCGGTGGTCGGTGTGACCGGCAACCCCGGGCAGACGAACTACGCGGCGGCCAAGGCCGGCTTGATCGGTTTCGGACGCGCCCTGGCGCGCGAGGTGGGCAGCCGAAACATCACGGTCAACGCCATCGCCCCGGGGTTCATTGACACCGACATGACCCGCGGCCTAGGTCAGGAGCAAAGAGACGCCCTGTTGACACAAATACCGCTCGCGCGTCTGGGTTCCCCGGAGGATATCGCCTACGCCGTGGCGTTTCTGGCGTCCCCGGAGGCGTCCTATATCACCGGGACCACCTTGCACATCAATGGTGGAATGTATATGAATTAGCCGGCCGGCGCCCAAGGTAGACTTGGGTGGTGAGGATGTGGTAACTATGCCGCCGCACGGCTTCGCAACGATTCTCTGGAGGAATAAAAGATGAGCAGCATCGAAGAGCGGGTAAAAAAGATCGTGGTCGAGCAACTCGGGGTTAATGAAAACGAGGTCTCGACCGACGCGTCGTTCGTCGACGATCTCGGCGCCGATTCACTTGATACCGTGGAACTCGTCATGGCGCTCGAGGAGGAGTTTGACTGCGAGATCTCGGACGATGAGGCCGAGAAGATCACGACCGTGAAACAGGCGGTCGATTACATCACAGCGCATGCCGCGAATTGATTGAGGCTACGGTCCGAGCCTTGCCGTGCGTTCATATCCGGGGAGATTCGTTTGAATAAAAGGCGTGTCGTCATAACCGGGCTTGGGGCGGTCACGCCCCTTGGTCTTAATGTCGCCGAAAACTGGCGGCGCATCACCGCAGGCGAGAGCGGGATCGGCCCGGTGACGCAATTCGACACAACCGGATTCCCGTCGACCATCGCCGGGGAGGTCCGGGGATTTGACACAAGCGCGTTCCTGTCGGAAAAAGAAGCCCGCAAGATGGACCGGTTTATCCAGCTTGGCATAGCGGCCGGAGTGGAGGCCGTCAAGGATGCGGGCATCGTCGTGACCGAGGCCAATGCCGAACGGATAGGATGTTATATCGGTTCGGGCATAGGCGGCGTTCACACGATAGAGGAGACCATGCGCCAGTACATGGAAAAAGGTGCGCGGCGCATCTCCCCTTTCTATATTCCGATGAGCATCATCAACATGATATCGGGGAACCTGTCCATACTGTGCGGATTCAAGGGCCCCAATCTGTCGATCGTAACGGCGTGCGCCACGTCGACGCACGCCATAGGCGAGGCCGGCCGCATCGTCGAGTACGGGGACGCCGATATTATGATCGCAGGCGGCGCGGAGGCCTCGGTGACACCGACCTCGATGGCGGGCTTTGGCAATGCGCGGGCGCTTAGCTCGCGTAACGACGATCCGACACGCGCCAGCCGCCCCTGGGATCGCGATCGCGACGGCTTTGTGTTGAGCGAAGGCGGGGCCATCGTGGTCCTGGAAGAGCTCGAACACGCCAAGGCGCGCGGTGCGCGCATTTACGCCGAGCTTCTCGGGTTTGGCATGAGCGGTGACGCCTACCACATGACAAGTCCGCCAGAGAACGGGGAGGGGGCGGCGCGATGCATGCGCTATGCCCTGCGCAATGCCGGCCTCGATATTGCCGACGTGTCATATATCAACGCCCACGGGACCTCGACTCCGCTCGGCGATCGTGCCGAGACCATCGCGATCAAGCAGGTATTCGGGGATCGTGCGAAAAGACTTCCGGTCAGCTCGACCAAGTCGATGACCGGGCATCTTTTGGGGGCGGCGGGCGCCATAGAGGCCATCTACACGGCGCTTGCCATACACGAGCAGGTAGCACCCCCCACCATCAACCTCGATCAGCCAAGCGAGGACTGCGACCTCGACTATATCCCGCACACAGCGCGCGAGATGCCGATCACCCACGCCCTCTCGAACTCCTTTGGATTTGGTGGTACGAACGGGACGATCGTGCTCGGTCGCTTCCGCTAACGCCGTCAACTACCCCACCCTAAAGGGTGGAGCTTGGGAAACCAAGCTGGGTTGACCAGGGGGCACGAGTAGTACCGTGCAGACGTTTGTAACGGGCGAGCAAGACGCACCGGCGAATGCTTCCTCAGTTC